>CAZFEH010000012.1:0-14383 GCA_964517615.1 uncultured Demequinaceae bacterium | reverse complement strand
GACCTCGCACGGCACGTAGACGTCGGGCAGGAAGTTCATCTCGATGCGCAGCGTGCCATCTCCCGCACAGGACTCGCACCTGCCGCCCTTGACGTTGAAGGAGAATCGGCCGGGGCCGTAGCCGCGCACCTTGGCCTCCTGCGTCTCGGCGAAGAGCTTGCGGATCTTGTCCCACACGCCCGTGTAGGTCGCGGGATTGGAGCGCGGGGTGCGGCCGATGGGCCCCTGGTCCACATGCACCACCTTGTCCAGGTGCTCGGTGCCGTCGATGCGGGTGTGGCGGCCCGGGACTTGGCGCGCGCCATTGAGGGTGTTGGCGAGCGAGGTGTACAGAATCGCGTTGACGAGGGTGGACTTTCCCGAGCCCGACACGCCCGTGACGGCCGTGAGCACGCCCAAGGGGAACGAGACATCGATGCCGCGCAGGTTGTTCTCCCGTGCGCCGACCACCGTCACCGTGCGGCTCGTATCGATCTGCCTGCGCTGCGCGGGGGTCTCGATCGAGCGTCGTCCCGAGACGTAGGCGCCGGTGATGGAGCGCTCGTTGACCAGCAGGGCGTCGTAGGTGCCCGAGTGCACCACCTCTCCCCCGTGCTCCCCCGCTCCCGGCCCGATGTCCACGATCCAGTCCGCCGTGCGGATGGTGTCCTCGTCATGCTCGACCACGATGAGGGTGTTTCCCAGGTCACGCAACCGGGTGAGGGTGTCGATGAGCCTGCGGTTGTCCCTCTGGTGCAGGCCGATGCTGGGCTCGTCGAGCACATACAGCACGCCCACCAGGCCCGAACCGATCTGGGTGGCGAGGCGGATGCGCTGCGCCTCGCCGCCGCTCAGGGTGCCTGCCGCCCGCGCCATCGTCAGATAGTCGAGGCCCACGTCGAGCAGAAAGCCCAGGCGCGCGTCGATCTCCTTGAGCACCTGCACGGCGATCTGGCGTGCACGCTCGTCGAAGCCGACCTCACTGAGAAAACGCCGGGCATCGCCGATGGACATCTCGCACAGTTGCGCGATCGACTTGCCTCCCACGGTGACCGCAAGCACCTCGGGCTTGAGGCGCGTGCCGTGGCACACCGGGCACGGCACCTCGCGCATGTACGCCTCGTACTTCTCGCGCGACCACTCCGACTCGGTCTGACCGTGCAGCCGCTCAAGCCAGGTGATGGCACCCTCGAAGCCCGTGGTGTAGGACCGCTCCCGCCCAAAACGGTTGCGGAAGCTCACGTGCACCTTGTAGTCCTTGCCGAACAGCAGCGCGTGCTGGGCCTCCTGAGGCAGGTCCGCGAAGGGCGCATCGAGCGAGAAGCCCATTTCGTGCGACAGCCCCGCGATCACCCGCTGGAAGTACTCCGAGGAGGAGGCATCCCACGGCGCGATGGCGCCGGCACGCACCGAGCGCTGCGGGTCGGGCACCACCAGGTCCGGGTCCACCTCGAGCTTGACGCCGATGCCGGTGCACTCGGGGCACGCGCCGTAGGGCGCGTTGAAGGAGAAGGTCCGCGGCTCCATCTCCTCCAGCGCGAGCACGTGGTCGTTGGGGCAGGCCCGCTTCTCCGAGTAACGGCGGGCCGGAATCTCCGAGTCGACCGGTTCGACGATGACCAGGCCATCGGCGATGCGCAGCGCCGTTTCCACCGAGTCGGTGAGGCGCTGACGCACCCCATCCCGGGCCACGAGGCGGTCCACGACCACCTCGATGTCGTGCTTGAGTTTCTTCTCGAGCTGGGGGGCCTCGTTCAGCTGCACCACCTCGCCGTCCACCCGGGCGCGAGCGAAGCCCTGCTGCTGGAGCTCCTCGAAGAGATCCTGGTACTCCCCCTTGCGCCCGCGGATCACCGGCGCGAGCACCTGATAGCGCGTGCCCTCGGGCAGGGCGAGCACCGAGTCCACGATCTGCTGCGGCGTCTGAGACCGGATCTCCTCGCCACAGGTGGGGCAATGCGGGATGCCCACGCGCGCGTAGAGCAGGCGCAGATAGTCGTAGACCTCCGTGATGGTGCCCACGGTCGAGCGCGGGTTGCGATTGGTCGACTTCTGATCGATCGACACCGCGGGCGACAGCCCCTCGATGAAGTCCACGTCGGGCTTGTCCATCTGGCCCAGGAATTGGCGCGCATAGGCGCTGAGCGACTCGACGTAGCGGCGCTGCCCCTCCGCGAAGATGGTGTCGAAAGCCAGCGAGGACTTGCCCGAGCCTGACAATCCAGAGAACACGATGAGGGAGTCGCGGGGCAGGTCCAGGTCCACGCCCTTGAGATTGTGTTCACGCGCACCGCGCACCACGAGTCTGTCGTTCACGGGTCAACGATACGTTGCTTTGTCCTCGAACACACGTTCGATTTGTACGTGTCGCTAACTTTCCGATTTGCGCCTGGGAACGTATCCAGACAACAATGTCCGCATGTCGCATTGGATCATCGAGTACACGTACGACGCTCGCGCGCACCTGCGCGATCAGCACCGCGCCGCGCACCGTGCGTATCTCGCCGGCCTCATCGACACCGGCGACATGGTCGCCTTTGGACGCTATGACGACGCCGAAGCTCCCGGCGCCCTGCTTCTCGCCTCGGCAGACACCAAGGATGAGGTCGAGACGATGGTGCGCCGCGATCCCTTTGTGATTCAGGGTCTGGTGCCCGCGTACCGCATCCGCCGGTGGGCGGGCGAATTCGCCTTCGCGCTGCTGCCCAGCTGATCTCACGCCCGCGCGTCATCGCGCCAGGACGCCCCTTGTGCACGCCTCCCGGAGGCGCCTACTGGGCTCCCAGCATGTCCCGCAGCTCCTTCTTGAGTTCCGCGATCTCGTCGCGCAGCCGTGCGGCCAACTCGAACTGCAGATCGGCTGCCGCCCCGCGCATCTGCGCTGACAGCTCCTCGATCAGATCGGCCAGTTCCGCCGCCGGCCGCGACGCGCGTGAGGCAGCCGTGGTCGACGGGGTCGGGGCACGGCCGCGGTCCTGAGGCGCGCGTCCGGCCTGAGCCAGGGCGATCTGGGTGTCGGCCTCCTCGCGCGCAAGCATCTCGGTGATGTCGCCGATGCGCTTGCGCAACGGCGTCGGGTCGATGCCGTGCGCGGTGTTGTAGTCGATCTGCCTCTGCCGCCGCCGGTTCGTCTCGTCGATGGCGCTCTTCATCGAGTCGGTGATGGTGTCCGCATACATGTGAACCTCACCGGAGACGTTGCGGGCCGCACGACCGATGGTCTGGATGAGCGACGTGGAGGAGCGCAGAAAGCCCTCCTTGTCCGCATCGAGGATGCTCACGAGGGACACCTCGGGAAGGTCGAGGCCCTCGCGCAGCAAGTTGATGCCCACGAGCACATCGAAGCGCCCCAGCCGCAGGTCGCGCAGCAGCTCCACGCGCTTGAGCGTGTCGACATCCGAGTGAAGATATTCGACCCGCACATCGCGCTCGGCCACGTAGTCCGTCAGGTCTTCCGCCATCTTCTTGGTGAGCGTGGTCACGAGGACGCGTTCGTCGCGCTCCACGCGCAGGCGGATCTCGTGCAGCAGGTCGTCGATCTGGCCCTCCGTGGGCTTGATCACCACCTGGGGATCGACCAGGCCGGTGGGCCTGATGATCTGCTGCACCACGCCGTCGGCCCGCTCCAGCTCGTACTTACCCGGTGTCGCGGACAGATACACCGTCTGGTGGATGCGCTCCTGGAACTCATCCCACCGCAGGGGGCGGTTGTCGAGCGCGGAGGGAAGGCGGAATCCGTGCTCCACGAGCACGCGCTTGCGCGACGCATCGCCCTCGTACATCGCACCGATCTGGGGAACCGTGACATGCGACTCGTCGAGCACCAGCAGGAAGTCCTCGGGGAAGTAGTCGAGCAGGGTATGCGGCGGAGTGCCCGGCTCGCGCTGCTCGATGTGGCGCGAGTAGTTCTCGATGCCCGAGCATGTGCCCACCGAGCGCATCATCTCGAGATCGAAGGTGGTGCGCATCTTGAGTCGCTGCGCCTCCAGCAGCTTGTTCTGCCGGTTCAGCTCCTCGAGCCGCTGCCCCAGCTCCTGCTCGATCGTGGAGATCGCTCGGTTCATGCGCTCCTGGCTGGCCACGTAGTGAGAGGCCGGGAAGATGTGCACGAACTCGCGCTTTTCCACCACGTCCCCCGTGAGGGGGTGCAGAAAGTACAGCGCCTCGACCTCATCCCCGAAGAACTCGATGCGGATCGCGAGTTCCTCGTAGACGGGGATGATCTCCACGGTGTCGCCCCGCACCCGGAAGGTCCCGCGCGTGAACGCCAGGTCGTTGCGGCTGTACTGCATCTGCACGAACTCGCGCAGCAGCCGGTCGCGGTCGAGCGTGTCACCCACGCTCAGCGTGACCATCGCGGCGATGTACTCCTCGGGCGTGCCCAGACCGTAGATGCACGAGACGGAGGAGACCACCACCACGTCGCGCCGCGTCAGCAGGGAGTTCGTGGCGGAGTAGCGCAGCCGCTCCACCTCCTCGTTGATCGAGGAGTCCTTCTCGATGTAGGTGTCCGTCTGCGGAACATACGCCTCGGGCTGGTAGTAGTCGTAGTAGCTGACGAAGTACTCGACGGCGTTGTGGGGCATCAGGTCACGGAACTCGTTGGCGAACTGCGCCGCCAGGGTCTTGTTGTGGGCCATGACCAAGGTGGGCCGCTGCAGGCGCTCGATGAGCCATGCGGTGGTGGCCGACTTTCCCGTTCCGGTCGCGCCCAGCAGCACCACGTCGCGCTCCCCCGACTCGATCCGGCGCGCCAGTTCATCGATGGCCGCGGGCTGGTCGCCCGAGGGCTGGTAGTCCGAGATCACCTGGAAGGGATGCTCAGCACGGCGAAGATCGGCGCTCATCCCACCAACCTAGCCCCCCGGTGCGACATCGATACGGCCGCCTGCTCTCAGGTCACACATAGGCCTTCCAGAAGGCGTCCACCTGTTCCCGCAGCTGACCCACCGAACCCGAGCCGTCGAGCACCACATCGGCGATCGCCGCCCTGTCCTCATCCGATGCCTGGGCGGCGATGCGGGCACGCGCCGCGGCCGCATCGAGACCTCGGGATCGGACGAGGCGGTCAACACGGACCGCCTCGGGTGCCGCCACCGTCACCACCAGATCGAAGTCCCCACCCTGGCCGGTCTCGTGCAGCAAGGGGATGTCGTGAACCACCACCGCCCGGCCGAGCGCTCGCTCTCGCCTGTCGGCGGCGGCCGCCGCGGAGCGCACATAGGGATGGATGATGGCATTCAGTCGCTCCCGTGCGCGCGCGTCCTCGAACACGATCCGCGCGAGCGCCACCCGGTCCAGCTGCCCGGCCTGCATCACCCGATCCCCGAACTCCCGCGCGATGTCCGCAAGGGCCGCCTGACCCGGCTCCACCACCTGTCTGGCGAGCACATCGTGATCGATCACGTGTGCCCCCAACTCCGCCAGGCGCGCCGAAGCCGTGGACTTGCCTGCGGCAATCCCACCCGTCAGCCCGATGCGCAACACCCTCCCACCTTGACATGCGCCGTGCCCGTAGGCCAAACCGTCGTCTAGATCGGGCGCGGCCGCGTCACTCGGAGGCCAGGAGCGCGGCACCCAACCACGCGCGTGGAATGCCCATGCCCTCGACCACCGCGAGCGTGTGGGGCCGCACCTGCCTGCACAGGGTGTTGATCTGCTCCCCCACCACCTTGGACCGGGAGGCGGTCATCTTGTTGTGCTCCAGGAACCACGCGCGGTCGCCGTGGATCGACCACAGGGCATAGAGGCTGCACAGCGAGTCGAGCACCTCACGTGCCCGGGCGTCCTCGCAGGCGGCGATGCCGGCCATGAACGCGTCGAGCACGACCCGCTCCATGTGCGCCCGCGCCACGAACTGCACGTGGTCGCCCAGGCGGTTGAAGGCCTCGAAGGCATCGCCCTCCTGCTTAGACGCGGCACGCATGCGGCGCGCGAGCGATTCGAGCGAGTGCTTCTCGCGCTCCTCGAACATGAGCGCCTGCCAGCCGCGATCCACGAGTGCGGCGTCGGAGCGGCCGCGTGCAGACTCCACGAGACGGTCGATGAACAGCTTGGCGGCGGTGCGTTCGATCACCACGTCGCCCACGGCGCGGGTGGTCGCCTGCACCACCCCCGAGCGGTCGAGCGCGTTCCACGCATCGCGATAGTCGCTGAGCAGCCCCTTGGCCACCAGTTGCATGAGCACGGTGTTGTCGCCCTCGAAGGTCGCGAAGACGTCCACATCGCGGCGCAGTTCGGTGAGCAGGTTCTCGCTCATGTAGCCAGCCCCGCCGCATGCCTCGCGCGCCTCCTGGACGGCGGCATTGGCCCACGTGGTCGCAGTGGCCTTGAGGCCCGCCGCGAAGGCCTCGAGCTCACGCTGCTGACTCTCCGTGGCCTGCGCCCCTCCCTGGACCTCCACGAGCGCCGCGGTGAGCTCGTTCTGGGCGAAGCCCAAGGCGTACGCCTTGGCGATGTGGGGCAGAAGTCTGCGCTGATGCACCAGGTAGTCCATGAGCAGCACGCCTTCGGGGCGTCCCGGGGCGACGAACTGCCGCCGCTCCAGTCCGTAGCGGGCCGCGATCGACAGCGCGCGTCGCGCCGCGATGGCCCCGCCCGATGCGATGCAAACGCGCCCGCGCACGAGCGTTCCCAGCATCGTGAAGAAACGTCGCTGCGGGTTGTCGATGGGGCTGGAATAGGTTCCTTCCTCCGTGACGCCGCCGTAGCGGTCCAGGAGCATGCGGCGCGGCACGCGCACATGGTCGAAGCGGATGGTGCCGTTGTCGACGCCCAGGAGGCCGCCCTTGTGGCCGTGATCGCCCGTCGTGATGCCGGGCAGGTCGCGTCCTGCCTCGTCGCGTAGCGGCACGAGGACGACGTGCACGCCGTGGTCGGTGCCGTCCACCCGCAGTTGGCCGAACACCGCGGCCATCGAGCCGTCGCGCCCCGCGTTCCCGATGTACGCCTTGGTGGCACCGGGGGTCGAGGAGTGCACGTCGAACTCGTCGGTCTGAGGCATGTAGGTGATGAGGGTCTCGATGGACGAGACGTCGGAGCCGTGTCCCAGTTCGGTCATGGCGAAGCAGCCCAGGAGCGACAGATCGGTGATGCCGGGCAGGAAGGTGTCGTGGTGCCATGCCGTGCCCAGATTGGTGACGGCGCCGCCGAAGAGCCCGAACTGCACGCCCGACTTGATGGTCACGGACAGATCGCCGTGTGCCAGGAGCTCGAAGGTGGTGACGGCGGCGAGCGGGTCCGCCGTGGCCTTGGCCCCCGTGGGCACGCCCGTCGAGCCGAATCCTTGCGCGGTGAGCCGGCGCAGCCGCGCGAGCACCCATGCACGGGAGTCCTCGACGCTCGCCTCGGGATCACGATGCATCCCCTCCGCGGGGAACGATGCCCGGGCCGAGGCGCGCACCTGGGCGTAGGGGCCGTCGAGCGCGTCGCGCAGGCTCTCGCCGAGCGCGGTGAGGCGGTCGAGGCTGTCCGGGGTGATGGTCGACGCCATTGTCGTTTCTCCTTGAGTGGGCGGGGTCGGCTGGTTGCGGTCAGGTGGGCGAGGGCGCGGCGAGGGCCACGGCGAAGGCGGGGGCGAAGAGGTCCACCGTGGCGGCGACTACCGTGGCGCGCGGTGGGCGCGGGTCCTGGGCCATCCACTGGTCCGCGGTCGCACGGATGAAGCCGATGACCCCGGTGCCCCAGATGTGGGCCACCGCGTGGTCGATGCCGTAGCGCGCGGCGAGAGCCTGGCCCACGTGGTGGCCAATGACCTGGGGAAGGTCGCCGGCGGGGTCGCCTCCTGGCGGTGCCGCGGGAGGGGACATGACGAAGCGGTAGATCTCGCTGTCGCGCTCCACGAGGCCCAGGTAGGAGTCTGCGAGTTCGCCGACGAAGGCGGCGAAGTCCTCGGGGCTGCTGCGGTTGACCGCCTCCATGAGGCCCGCGTGGATGTAGTCATGCACCGAGGCGACCACGGCGTCGTACAGCCCTGCCCGGTCGCCGAAGTGCCGGTAGATCACGGTCTTGGAGGTGCCCGCGCGTGCCGCGATCTCGTCCATGCCCACCGCCGCGCCGTGGATGCGAATGGCGCGGAGCGTGTGCGAGACGAGTTCGCGTCGACGCGTGGAGCGGTGCTCGTCCCAGCGCGTGTTGCGGCCGTCGGTGTCCATGCGACCCACCTTACCCGATACTTGCAGTATCTGCTACTGTGGGTATCGGATACTCAACCGGAGGCATCATGAACCACAACGCCGTGGTGGTGGGCGGCAACCGCACCCCCTTCGTCAAGGCCGGGGGCGCCTACGCCACCGCCTCGAACCAGGAGCTCCTCACCGCCGCACTCACCGGCCTCACGGCGCGCTTCGGCCTCGCCTGTCAGCGCCTGGGCGAAGTCGCCGCCGGAGCGGTGCTCAAACACCCTCGCGACTTCAACCTGACCCGCGAGGCGGTGCTGTCCACGGCCCTGTCGCCCGCCACCCCCGCATGCGACCTGCAACAGGCGTGCGGCACGGGGCTGGAGGCCGCCATCTACATCTCCAACAAGATCCGTCTGGGCCAGATCGAGGTGGGGATCGCGGGAGGCGTGGACTCCGCCTCCGATGCCCCCATCACCGTCTCGGAGCCGATGCGCAAGGCCCTCCTGCGAGCCACCACGGCGCGAAGCACCGGGCAGCGACTCGCAGCGCTCGCCTCGATTCGACCCTCTCACCTCAAGCCCCTCGCCCCGTCGGTCACCGAGCCGCGCACGGGCCTGTCCATGGGCGGCCACCAGGCGGTCACGACGGCGCGCTGGGGCGTGACCCGCGAGGAGCAGGATACGCTCGCCGCACAGAGCCATCACGCGCTCGCCCGCGCCTGGGATGAGGGCTTCTTCGACGATCTCGTGACCCCGTTTCGCGGTGTCACGCGAGACGGCATCCTGCGACCGGACACCTCGGTCGAGGCCCTCGCACGCCTCAAGCCGGTCTTCGGCGGCCCCGAAGGCACCATGACCGCGGGCAACTCCACCGCCCTCACCGATGGCGCCGCCGTCGCCCTCATCGCCGACGCCGCCTGGGCCAAGCGACGCGGACTGCCCGCGCTGGCCCGCATCGTCGATGCCGAGGTGGCCGCGGTGGACCACCCCGGCGGCGACGACCTCCTGTTGGCGCCGGTCGCCGCCACGGGCCGAGTTCTCGCTCGGCTCGGACTCACTCTCGCGGACATCGACCTGTTCGAGATCCACGAGGCCTTCGCCGGCACCGTGGTGGCGACGCTCAAGGCGTGGGAGGACGAGGACTACTGCCGCGGGATCGGCCTGGCCGGTGCTCTGGGATCGCTCGACCGGGGCAGACTCAACATCAACGGCTCCTCCCTCGCCACCGGGCATCCCTTCGCCGCGACGGGAGCCCGCCTGGTGGCCTCTTTGGCCAAGGAACTGCATGCGCGCGGCAAGGGCACGCGCGGTCTCATCTCGGTCTGCGCCGCGGGCGGCCAGGGCGTCGTCATGGTGATGGAGGGAATGTGATGTCTGCCTGGGAGAGGATCTACCGTTCCCCCGTGGGCCGGGCGATGGCCCGACGCGCAGGTCTGGGGGATCCGCCCCTGCTGCGCCGCGGCGACACCTGGCCCGCCGGGCCGATCGTGCTCGCCCCGCTCGGACGCTCCCGCCTGGGAAAGGACGCGCTGACGGCACTCGGACTGGCCTTCGAGAGCCCCGTAATCGATGAACCCCTCGCCAGCGCACAGCCCCCAGACCACGCGCCGCGGTATGCAGCCCCCATCGGTGCCATCGTGGTGGACGCGCTCGATGCCACCACACTCGACGCCCTGGAGGCCGTCAGGGCCGTGCTGCGGCCGGCAGCGCGGGCGCTCGCGCCCTCCGGCCGGGTCGTCCTCCTCGCGCGCGCTCATGACGGGGACTGGGAGCAGCACGCCACCGCGCAGGCTCTCGATGGCATCAACCGCACGGTGGCCAAGGAGCTGCGCAGGGGTGCGACCTCGCAGCTGCTGCTCATCGAACCCGGCACCACGGCAACCGACCTGACGAGCACGCTCGCCTTCTGCCTGCAGGGCCGCTCCGCCTTCGTGGACGGGCAGACCTGGCGCGTGGGGCCTGCCCCCGCGGCCGCTTCCGCTACCGCGTCGCGGACCACGCCCGCCTCCGCACCCACTGCCTCGCCTCTGGCGGGTCGACTCGTGGTGGTCACCGGCGCCGCGCGCGGCATCGGCGCGCAGATCGCGCGCACCGCCGCACACCGGGGCGCCACCGTGCTGTGCGTGGATGTGCCCGCAGCCGGAGAGCAGCTCGCGGCCGTGGCCAATGAGGTGGGCGGGACCGCCCTCCAACTCGACATCACCTCGTCCGAAGCCGGCACGGCCATCGCCGCGGCAGCCGCGCGCCACGGCCAGGCCATCTACGGCATCGTCCACAACGCGGGCATCACCCGCGACAAGCTGCTCGTCAACACGGACGCGGCGCGCTGGGAGGCCGTGCTCAAGGTCAATCTTCAGGCCCAGATGGCCATCAACACCGTGCTGCTCAAGAGGAGCATCAAGGGCGGCATCGCCCCAGGAGGGCGCATCGTGGGGGTGGCGTCCACGTCAGGCATCGCGGGCAACAAGGGGCAGACCAACTATGCCGCCTCGAAGGCGGGCGTGGTGGGCCTGATCCGCGCCATGGCCCCCGACCTGGCGGACCGCGGCATCACCGTCAACGCGGTGGCACCCGGCTTCATCGAGACGGAGATGACCGCGGCCATCCCCTTCGTGCAGCGGGAGATCTTCCAGCGCACCAACTCGCTCAGCCAGGGAGGCACACCCGTGGACGTGGCGGAGACCATCTGCTACCTCCTCGATCCCGGCTCCGCCGGTGTCACCGGCCAGGTCATCAGGGTGTGCGGCCAGAACGTGATCGGCGCCTGATGGGCGACGTCGAAGTCCTCGATGCCCTGCCACCCATGCGGCAGGCCTTCGCCAGTGCGCTCCTGCCCCGCCGCGCGGGCGGCACCCCGACCATCCCGGACGTCACGGCACGTGTCGAGCACGTGGAAACCGCACCCGAAAGACTCGCCGACTACGCGCGCGTATGCGGCTTCACCGACACCGCCCACCTCCCGCCCACCTGGATCCACGTGCTCACCTTCCCGCTGCACGTCCACCTCCTGAGCCACAGGCGATCGAGCATCCGGCTCGTCGGCGCGGTCCACGTCAGCAATGAGATGACCCTCCTCGCCCCGGTCCCCGCCACCACCCCGCTCACGCTGAGCGTGCGCCTCGATGACCTGCGCGCGCATCGGCGCGGCGCCCTCGTGGACCTCCTCGGCGAGGCGCACGCCGACGGCGAGCTCGTCTGGCAGGGCGTGAGCACCTACCTGGCCCCAGGCATCGGCATCACCGGCGAACCCCAGGAAACCCCCCGTGCCACCTACGAGCCCGCGGCCCCGGAGGCTCTGTGGGAACTCCACGCGGGGCTGGGCAGGGACTACCGCCGCGTCTCCGGAGATCCCAACCCCATCCACACCTCCCGCCTGGCGGCCCGCATCTTCGGCTTCTCGCGCCCCATCATTCACGGCATGTGGACCCACGCCCACGCGCTCGCGGCCATGCCGCATCTCCTGCCTGAGACCTACACCGCACGGGTCGCATTCACCCGCCCCATCGCCCTACCCGCTACGGTGGGATTCACCTGCACCACGGTCGACGCCTCGGTGCAGGCGGCGGTCACCACCAGGGACGGTGCAAAGGCGCACCTGACCATGAGCGTCTCGCCACACCACTGAGCACTGCCTCCCGCGCGACCCCTTCGGCGCGGGCACCGCACCGGATCCCCTGGTGCAGACCCCATCAACGCCTAGCCATCAACGAGGATGAGTGAGACGGATGACTCCCCAGCACGACACACCCCCCATCGACCCCGTAGGCCAGGGCAGTCGCCCCTGGTTCGCCCACATGGCGCCCACCGTGGCCCCTCGCATTCCCGAACCGGTGGACCTCTCCCTGTCCGAGATGGCGCGCAGGGTGGCCGCGAAGCATGGCTCCGCCACGGCCTTCAGCAACCTCGGTGGCAGCCTCAGCTTTGCCGACGTGGACCGGCTTGCGACCCGCTTCGCCCACTACCTCACGGGCACGCTGGGCCTCCAACCCGGCGACCGCATCGTCATCCAGATGCCCAATCTGCTGCAATACCCCGTGGCGCTCTACGGCGCGCTCAGGGCCGGGCTCATCGTGGTCAACGCCAACCCGCTCTACACCGCGGTGGAGATGGCGGCGGTCTTCGCCGACGCCGAGCCCAAGGCGATCGTGGTGCTCGCCAACTTCGGCGACAAGGTGGAGCAGGTGCTGCCGCAGACCACCATCGAGCATGTCATCGTGACCAAGGTGGGTGATCTTCTCCCCCAGCCCAAGCAGGCGATCGTCAACTTCGTGGCAGCCAAGGTCAAGAAGATGGTGCCGCGATACTCCCTGCCGGGCGCGATCGACTTCCGCGACACCATCGCCACCGACCCCGCGCACTGGAGTGATCCTCCGATCCACCCCGCCGACATCGCGTTTCTCCAGTACACCGGCGGCACCACGGGAGGCACCAAGGCCGCGGTGCTCACCCACCGCAACCTGTTGTGCAACCAGGACCAGTTCATGGGGCAGATCCGCTACACCCTGGGCGAGGCGGAGCAGTCCGTCGTCATCGCGGCACTCCCGCTGTATCACGTGTTCGCGCTCACGGTGAATGCGATCGGCCTGTTCGGATTCGGCGCACACAACGTCCTCATCACCAATCCGCGCGACATCCCCGCCTTCCTCAAGACGCTCGCCGCGACAAAGCCCCATGTGCTCGTGCTGGTCTCCACGCTCGCCGGAGCGCTCATGGAGCGCCCGTCCTTCACCTCGCTCGACTTCACCCGGCTCAAGGTCGTGGTGGCGGGCGGCATGGCGCTCAGGACGGCGGTCGCCGATCGCTGGAAGGAGCTCACGGGCGGCCACATCACCGAGGGCTACGGGCTGACGGAGGCCTCGCCCGTGGTCACGGTCAACCCCACGCACACCGCACCTCGCGAGGGCACCATCGGCATCCCCCTGCCCTCCACGGATGTGCGGATTCTCGATGACTCGGGCGCCGACGTGCCGCTCGGTCAGGCCGGTGAGCTCGCGGTGCGTGGGCCGCAGGTGATGCGCGGCTACTGGCGCAACGCTGAGGAGACCGCCAAGGTCTTGACCGCTGACGGATGGCTGCTTACGGGCGACATCGCCACGCAGGACTCGGACGGCTTCCTGCGCATCGTGGATCGCAAGAAGGAGATCATCGTGGTCTCCGGCTTCAACGTCTATCCCGGCGAGATCGAGGATGCGGCCATGCTCCACCCCGGCGTGGCCGAGGCGGGTGCGATCGCGGTGGAGGACGAGAAGGCGGGCGAGGTGCCTCAGCTGTTCGTCGTGCGCCGCGACCCCTCGCTCACGGAGGACGCACTGCGCGCGCATCTCAAGCAGCAGCTCACCGGCTACAAGCAGCCCCGCTCCATCGTGTTCATTGAGGAGATGCCCAAGACCAACGTGGGCAAGGTGCTGCGCCGAGCGCTCAGGGACATTCCGCGGTAGCGGACGCCCTCCGGGGCAAAGCACAAGGGCCCGGTGCCGTAGCACCGGGCCCCTTCACATCGTGCAACTAGTTGCCAGTGAGCTTCTCGCGCAAAGCGGCGAGACGCTCATCCGAGGCGAGCGTGCCCACCTCGGCGGCCTCCTCGTGAGAGGAGTACGACGTCGCGGCACCGGCGTCATCGCCACCGCGCTTGGCGCGGGGAGCGGCTGCGGGGGCAGCAGCCTCGGCCTCGGCCGCAGCGGCCTCCTGCCTGACGATGAAGGCCTTGTGGGCCTCCCAGCGCTCGTGCGCCTTGGCGTACTCGGCCTCCCACGCATCGCGCTGGGTGTCGAAGCCCTCGCGCCATTCCTGGGTCTCGGCGTCGTAGCCCTCGGGGTACTGGTAGTTGCCGGCCTCGTCGTACTCGGTCGTCATGCCGTACAGCGCGGGGTCGAAGTCCTCGCCGTTGGGGTCCACGCCCTCGTTGGCCTGCTTGATGGACAGCGAGATGCGGCGACGCTCGAGGTCGATGTCGATGATCTTGACGAACACGTCCTCATCGGCGGACACGACCTGCTCGGGCAGCTCCACGTGGCGCACGGCCAGCTCGGAGATGTGCACCAGGCCCTCGATGCCGTCGTAGACGCGCACAAAGGCGCCGAACGGCACCAGCTTGGTGACCTTGCCGGGCACGATCTGGCCGATGGCGTGGGTGCGGGCGTACACCGCCCACGGGTCCTCCTGGGTCGCCTTGAGCGACAGCGAGACACGCTCGCGGTCCATCTCGACGGTCAGCACCTCGACCTCGACCTCCTGGCCCACCGAGACGACCTCGTTGGGGTGGTCGATGTGCTTCCAGGACAGCTC
>CAZFEH010000011.1:10528-42315 GCA_964517615.1 uncultured Demequinaceae bacterium | reverse complement strand
CAGAGCCAGAGCCAGAGCCAGAGCCAGAGCCAGAGCCAGAGCCAGAGCCAGAGCCCAGCCCGGACACGGGCGAGAGCGAGCTGGAGATGACGGCGCGCAGGCCGCGCCTGGTGGAACCCCTCTCGGACTCGGTCACGATTGCTCCGCGCACCCCGTCACGCCCTGCGATGCCGCTGTCGCGCCCGAGCGGCGCCAGCCGCCCGCTCATCCCCACTCGGGCGTGGGAAGACGAGGACGCCGCCTGGCAGGACCGCAGCGGCGGAAACCGCGACGATGACCTCAAGCGGGAGAAGCCGCCCCACTGGTAGCACCGGAGGCGGGCTTGCTCGCCGACGAGTCGCCCGCGGAACTTCCCGACGAGCCGCCTGTGCCGCCCGTGGTCGAGCGCGTGGAGGGGGCGCGGGAGTCGGTGCGGTAGAACCCGGAGCCCTTGAACGCCACGCCCACGGCCGAGATCACCCGTCGCACGCTGCCGCCGCAGGTGGGGCACACGGTGAGGGCGTCGTCGTGAATGGACTGGACGGTGTCGAAGGTGGTGTCGCAGTCCGCGCAGGCGTAGGTATAGGTGGGCACGCCCGTATTTTAGGCGCCCACGCGGTGCACCCCGGACGGGGTGACCACAATGGACACGGGAAGGTCGTGCGCTTCGCGCGGCAGGGGCCGGGTGCGTGCGTCGTGGTACTCGTCATCGAACACCAGGGCGATCACGGCCGCGTCCGGATGCGCATCGGTGAGCGCGCGGTCGTACCAGCCTCCACCTTGCCCCAGGCGAGTGCCCGTCGAGTCCACGCCGAGCGCGGGCACCACGATCACATCGGCGTGACGCAGGGCGTCTTGCGGAAGAAACTGTCCCGACGGCTCGGGTGGGCGCCCGGGCGCGCGCTCCACCGCGTCGTCGGCGGAGACGAAGTCCGCCCAGCCGCGCTGCAGGCCGTCGCCCAGGAGCGGCACGAGCACCCGCACCCCGTCGTGGTGCAGTTGCTCGATGAAGGGCATGGTCGCCGGTTCGTGCCGACGCGACAGGTACACCGAGGCGCATCGGGCCGCCGAGACTTCGGGCAGGGACAGCAGATGATCTCGCAGGGCAAGGCCGTGTTCCGCGAGGCGTCGGTCGCTGCGGTCGGTGCGTTGGCGTCGGACGGCGGAGCGCCACTGAGCCTTGACATCCTCAGGGCTGGGGGCACGTACGTCGAGGTGCGACTTCGGCGTCATGCCCCCATTGTGTCAAAGTGTGGCAAGGCCCGCGCACGCCGCGGCCCCGGCAGGCTCACGGAAGTGAAAGGATCAGGGCATGGGTGACGTTCGCAAAGCCGTGATCCCCGCCGCCGGCAGGGGCATGCGTTTTCTCCCCGCGTCCAAGGCGATACCCAAGGAGCTGCTGCCGCTCGTGGACAAGCCGGCGCTGCAGTACGTGGTCGAGGAGGCCGCGGCGGCGGGACTGGAGCAGGTGTGCCTCATCACCGCCCAGGGCAAGGAGCCGCTGCGGGCGCATTTCGAGGCCGACGCGTCGCTGGAGGCCGAGCTGGAGGCCAAAGGAGACGCGCGGCGACTCGCGGCGGTGCGCGAGGTGACCGGTGGCGCGCAGCTGACGTGGGTGGAGCAGGACGCGCCGCGCGGTCTGGGGCATGCGGTGGCGTGCGCTGAGGACTTCGCCGCGGGTGAGCCGGTCGCGGTGCTGCTGGGTGACGACGTGGTGGATGCCACCAACCCCGTGCTGGAGGCGATGATCGCGTTGCGCGAGCATGTGGGCGGGACGGTGGTGCTGCTGCTGGAGGTCGAGGAAAGGCTCGCCTCGCTGTACGGGGTGGTGGAGTCGCAGCCCGTGACGGATCCGGCGGTGCTGGCGGACGAGCGCCTCGCGGGTTTCGAGGCGCGCACGGTGACGCGACTGCAAGAGAAGCCGCGGCCGGGACAGGCGCTGTCCACTCTCGCGGTGATCGGCCGTTACGTGCTGGACCCTGCGGCATTCGCCGTGCTCCGCGACACCCCGGCGGGCCTTGGCGGCGAGATCCAGCTGACCGATGCCCTCGACACCTTGGCGCGCATGCCGGCCGCACACGGTGGCGGGGTGCATGGGATCGTGTTCTCCGGGTTGCGGTACGACACCGGCGACACGGCGGAGTACCTGGCGGCGGTGGTGCAGGTGGCCTCAAGGCACCCGCAGTGGGGTGAGGGCTTCCGCGCCTGGCTCACGCAGTTCGTGGCGCAGGACCTGAAGCAGGAGGCGGGGCGGTGACGCGGCGCAGCATTGCCGAGCATCGCGCAGTGGTGGCCGCCGCGCTCCAGCGGATGCCCGTGCTCGATGTCGCCCTCGCCGATGCCGCCGGCGCCATGCTCGCCGCGGATGTCGTGGCGCAGCGCGACGTTCCCGCCGCTCCCACGGCCGCGCTCGACGGCTATGTGCTGCGCAGCGAGGACGTGGCCGGCGCCCACGGGAGGGCTCCAGTGACCTTGCCGGTGACCCACGACATCGGCCTCGACCCGCGAGTCCCGCGGCGGCTCGCTCCCCGCACCGCGATGCGCATTCTCTCCGGTGCGCCCGTTCCGGCCGGCGCCGATGCGGTGCTGGCGTGGTCGGCCACCCCGTGGTCGGAGACGGAGGGGGGCGCGGCGTTCGTGACCGTGACCGCGCCGGTGAGCGCGGGCGAGAGCATTCGCCCGCAGGGCTACGACGCCGTGGCGGGTGCCACGCTGCTGCATGCGGGCATGCGACTGGGTCCACGACATCTCGCGATCGCGGCCGCCATGGGGGTGGAGCGACTCCATGTCCATCCCGTGCCGCGGGTGGTGGTGGTGCCCGTCGGGGACGAACTGCGCGACCGGGGCGGGCAGACGTCCGCGGCCGCGCGCGACGTCACCGGGCCGCTGGTGACGGACCTGGTGCGCGAGGCCGGGGCGCACGCCTATCGCGTTCCCGCCGTCTCCGATGATCGCCGGGCGCTGCGTGCCGCGCTCGAGGACCAGCTGGTGCGCGCGGACGTGATCGTGACCACGGGGAGCCTGTCGTCGGGGTGGGGGGACACCGTGGCGCAGGTGCTGGGGCAGCTGGGTGAGGTGGAGCGGGTGGAACTGGCCCTCGCGCCCGGCGGCTTCCATGCCGTGGGGGCGGTGGTCACGGGTTCGCGGACCGTGCCGGTGCTGTGCCTGCCCGGCCATCCGGTGAGTGCGCTCGTGGCCTTCGAGGCGTATGTCAGGGACGCGCTGCGCGCGATGAGCGGCAGGGACGACGCCGAGCGCGGCTTCGCGTCGGTGGAGATCGCGGTGGATATGGCGTCCGTGGCGGGGGTGGCGCAGGCGATTCCCGTGTGGTTGGAGGTGGGCGGTTCGGTGGGCCTGCGCGCCACTCCGGTGGGCGAGGGCGCGACCGCCTCGCTCGCGCAGTGCGCTGCCGCCCACGGACTCGTGATGGTGCCTGACGAGGTGGCCCAGGTGAGGCGAGGCGCGGTGCTGCGCTGTCGCATCTGGGACGCGTGAGCCCGATGGTGGGCCTGGGTTCGCACCCTGGGCCGCTGTTGCCGCGTCGCCGCGTGCTGACGCATGGGGAGGTGACCGTGCGGCTGCTGCGCCGCCGGGACGAGCGAGCGTGGCTCATGCTGCGTGCCGCGAACCGTGAGTGGCTGAGGCCGTGGGAGGCGATGCCGCCAGACGGTCCCCCGCCGGCGGTCTCCTTCGGTCAGTACGTCCGGCGGGAGTGGGCGGCGGTACGCTCGCGCGCGGCCCTGCCCCTGGTCATCGAGGTGGACGGCGCCTTGGTGGGTCGAGTCTCGCTGTATCGTGTCGAGTGGGGTGCGGAGGCGGGCGGATCGCTGGGGTACTGGGTGGCACGCGATGCGGCGGGCAGGGGCATCGCGCCCGCGGCCGTGGCGCTCGTGGCCGATCATGCCTTCCGGCAGGGTCTGCACCGGCTGGAGATCGGGATGCGACCGGAGAACGAGGCCTCGGTGCGGGTGGCACAGAAGCTGGGATTCAGGGAGGAGGGCCTGCGACGCGGGTACCTCTACATCGACGGTGCGTGGCGCGATCACCGCATCTTTGCCCTCACCTCGGGTGAGGCGCGAGAGGGCGAATACTGGCCGCCGCGCGTGGACGCGGGGGCGCCTTAGCATCCGCGTGTGACAAGGGGTACGGCCTGACACGCCGACGAGGGTCCGTGCCCCGGCCGCCTGGGGGCCGTACCGTCGTGTCATGCCTCCTGCCGGACTGCTCGCGATCATCGCCCTCGGGTTGGTGCTCGCCTACGTCATTCCGCAGAGGATTCGTGAGCGCACGGACTACGCGCTCGTGCGCACCGAGGACCGCTATTCCGCGGATATGCGGGTGGTCCGTTCCTCCGCCGAGCGGCTTGAGCGGCCCCGTCAGCGACCTTCGCACTCGGGTGAGGTGCCGCTGCTGGTCACGGGCGCCGCGCGGGCCCAGGTGGCCGCCTTGGGTGGCGATCACATGTCGCGTCCGGCCAGCCCGCTGGACCGTGCGGCCACGGTCGCGCAGCGTGAACGGCGTGCCCTGCATCGTGACCAGGCCGGCCTGCGTGCCGAGCGTGCCGCGGCGGCCCGCCGCCGGTCTCGCGTCGCTCTGGGGGCGTTGGTCGCCACCGTCGCGGCGTGGATTCTCGTGGCCTCGGCAGGGTTGCTCCCCGTGGTGGCGGCACTCGTGACCGCCGGGCTGGTGACGGTGGTGGGTGCGGGTGCACGCGCCGCCGCAGCCGAGCGGCGAGCCGACCAGGGCGTGCGCATGGTGGCGCGTGAGGTGGCCGCGGCCGCCACGGCCACCCAGGCGCTGCGCGTGGTCGCTCAGGCGCGTGCCCACGGGGTCGAGGTTCAACCCACCGACACCGCAACCCAGGCCATCCGGGTGATCACCGCCGAAGACCTTGCCCCCTTGGCGGCTCCCGCTCCGGTGCCCGCGCCCGAGATCGCGCAGCCGTCCGCCCCGGTCGCTCCGCTGGAGGAGCCCGCGCAGGCGGCCTCCCCGTGGTCTCCCAAGACCATGCCCGTGCCCGCGTATGCCCTCAAGTCGCCCGTGCGCCAGCAGACTGCCCGCCCGCTCAGCGAAGAGGACTTCGCCGCGTCGGCGGTTGCCGCCGAGCGGGCCGCGCGTGCCGCGGCCGCCGCGGAACGCGCCGCTGCCCTCCAGGAACCGCTGAGTGGCGCGACCGAGCCGGCCACGTCGTCGGGCGCGCTCGACGCGATTCTGGCACGCCGTCGCGCCAACGCGTCCTGAGAACTCTCAGCCTTTTCGCCACACGCACGGGGAACCTTTCTGTAGCGTTATCGGTTGTCAACGGGACAGGACCGCGCCAGCAGTGTGTGCGGCCCGACTGCTTAGGAGTGAATGTGAAGACCCCCCTGAAGGGCGCCGCCCTCATGGCTGCGGTGGCCCTCGTGCTGTCCGCCTGCTCGTCCGGTGGTGAGGGCGCGGTCTCCCCCTCGCCCACCCCCCCTGCTTTGACCAACGCGGATCTGTCCGCCTTCGTCTGGACGGAGGTGGAGGGGGTTCCCACGCTGACGTTCGACACGCCCGCCGTGATGACCTCCACCGCGGCGCGGGTCGTGGCGGACGGCACGGGTGACCTGATCGCGGATGGCATGCTGCTTGAGGCCAGCTACACGATCTTCAGCGGACTCGACGGCTCGCTCGTGTACTCGTCGTACGACACCGGGCAGACCGAGACGCTGCCGGTGGCATCGCTCGAACTCGACCCTGTGCTTTACGACGCACTGGTGGGCTCCCACGTCGGTGCGACGATCCTCTACGGTGCGCCTGACTACTCTGTGGAAGCGGCATCGGGCGTCTTCTTCGCCATGACCATCGTCAGCGGTCGCACGCCGCTGCTGCGCGCCGAGGGTACTCCTGTGGAGCCGGTCGAGGGCCTGCCTGCGGTCACGCTGGATGAGACGGGCAAGCCCTTCATCGATCTGAGCGAGGCCGTCAAGCCCGAGCAGTTGGTGTCTCAGCTGCTCATCGAGGGCGAGGGCGAGCCCGTCGCACTGGGCGACAACATCACCGTGCACTACACCGGGTGGTTGTGGGACGGCGAGCAGTTCGACTCGTCCTGGGAGGGCGGTTCCCCGCACACCTGGGCGCTCGTTCCCGGCGGGTTGATCGACGGCTGGATCGAGGGCCTGCAGGGGGTTCCTGTGGGCAGCCAGGTGCTGCTGGTGGTCCCGCCGGACATGGGCTACGGCGAGGCCGGTCAGGGTCCCATCCCTGGTGGCGCGACGCTCGTGTTCGTCGTGGATGTGCTCTCGGTGGCGTAGCCGCAACGCTAGACCATGACGGGCAGTGTGATCGCCATCGCGATCACACTGCCCGTTGTCACTGCTGCGGCGAGGGTCAGGAGCGCTCGCTTGAGGCCCAGGGCGATGTCGCGCTGTGACAGTGCGCCCAGGAACAGGGCCAGCGCCAGGAGCACTCCGTAGCGCGCGTACTGCCCGGAATGGTCGGAGCTGCTCAGGGCGTCGGCGAAGTAGGCGTCGGCCTGCTCTCCCAGATCCTGGGCCCGCAGGCTGTCGGGTAGCACGTAGTCGGGGTGGCGCAGGGGACTCGTGGCGCTGGCGGGGTCGGCCTGCCAGGCGGTGAAGGCGGCTGCCAGCGCGGGACTGAAGCGCTCCACGATGTAGGTGGCCAGCTCCGCGTCCTCGTTGGCGGTGGCGCGGAACCACTCCATGTAGACCGCGAGATCCAGGGCGAGCTGGTCACGGGCGGCGGATTCGGCGCTCACGCTGGCCATGCGCGCGGAGGAGGCCAGCGAGAAGCTCACCGAGGTGTGCGCGCCCCACTGGCTCGACTCGAAGCCACACCAGGCGGTCAGCATCGCGATGGTGCTGAGCAGGATCACCACCATGAGATCCAGTCGCCTGCGCCGCTTCTTGGACAGGCGCTGCGGTGTGGATAGGCCCGGGTGCGGTTCGGGGTGCGTGCCGGGCAGCGTCGCGGTGTCGGCGGCGGCAGTGGGGGTGGCGTCCTCGCTCATACGCCGATGCTACTGGCGCCCGGACTCGCGTGACCCTCGCGTGCCGAACCGGCCTGCCGCGCGCCTGCCGGACTTGCCCGGCACCCCCGTGCATCGGCGGCGTGGACTGGCCCAGGCATCGTCCATAGTGTTATAGTTGCGCTATAACAAATCAAGGAGGCGATGATGGTCGACGAGGTATCCCAAAAGGTGGTGATCCGGCGGTTCCTGGCGGTGGCACTGGTCGCACCGCTGGTCGTGGCGGCGGGCGCGGCGGCTCTGGTGTGGTCGTGGCGCGAGCACCTGCCCGACCCGATCGCCACGCACTGGGGCGCACACGGACCCGATGGCTTCTCGTCGCTGACCGTTGTCATGTGGATCATCGCCCTGGCCGTGGGCGGGGTCTCCGCCGTGCTGGCGCTGTCGATCCTGCCGTTCCTGCGGCGCGGCGGGCGCGGACCCACCGTGCGCTTCCTGGGCGCCACCGCATTGTGGCTCGCCGTTTTCACTGGCGTGCTGCTGGTGTGGAGCATCGCCATCCAGCGCGGCCTCGCCGATGCCGCAGAGGCTCCAGGTCTGGGCTGGGCCATCGTGGTGAGCATGGTGGTGGGCGCCATCGCGGCCGTGGGCGGCTGGTACGCCCAGCCCGCGCAACAGGCCAACCCCATGTTCCGCTCGGCGGGCACGCCCGTGGAACTGGTGCCCGGGGAGACGGTGGCATGGATGAGGTCGGTGACCATGTCGCGCGGGCTCATGGCCGTGCTCATCGCCACGCCGGTGCTGTGCGCGTTGGGAGGGGCGGCCTTCCTGGGCCAGGGAGCCATCGAGGCGGGGTGGCTGCTCATCGGCTCCGCGGCGGTGCTCGCTCTGGCGGTGGTGACGATGACCGCCTTCCGGGTGAGCATCAACGCCAAGGGCTTGACCGTGCGCAGCTGGGCGGGATGGCCGCGTCGACGCATTGCTCTGAGGGAGATCGCGAGCGTGGAGGTGCGCGAGGTGAACGGACTCGCGGACTTCGGCGGTCTGGGCTGGCGCATGCGACCCGATGCCTCGGGCGTGATCCTGCGCAACGGGCCTGCGGTGTGGGTGACGCGGCGCGAGGGCAGGGGGTTCGCCGTGGTGGTGGATGACGCCGCCGTGGCCGCAGGAGTGCTTCAGGCCTTCGTGGCCCGTGAGGCCCGGCAGCCGGCACCCTTGGCGGAGGAGGCACGTGGCGAGCATCCGCCCGGCGCGAACCGGGAAGGCGGGGCTCTCTGATGCTGCTGCGTGTGGATCCCTCATCGGCTCAGCCCCTCTTCGAGCAGTTGGCGGTGTGCGTCCGGGCAGAGATGGCGCGCGGCGGGCTGGGCGTGGGGGATCGTCTGCCCGGCGCGCGGGAGGTGGGGGAGCAGCTGGGCGTGAATCACCACACCGTGCTCAAGGCGTACCAGCTGCTGCGAGATGAAGGCCTGGTGGAGTTGCGGCCGGGGCGTGGTGCGGTGGTCACGGCATCGGCGAGTGTGCTGGGCGGGCTGCATGTCGCGGTCGCGTCCCTCGTCGCCAAAGCCCGGGAGGCGGGACTGCCCGACGAGACGCTCGTGTCCTTGGTGCGTGTGGCCCAGCGCTAGGGATAGTGCCGTGTGGGGTAGTGGAGGCTGTGGGATGCGCGGTGGTAGCATGGACTCCGCTTCGCTGACCTCCGGGTGAGCGTGCATGGGGCTATGGCGCAGTTGGTAGCGCGTCTCGTTCGCAATGAGAAGGTCCGGGGTTCGAATCCCCGTAGCTCCACCACAAAGCCGCCCGCGGGGCGGTTTTTGTGTTTGTGCGCGGGTAGCCCGTTGTCTTCGCGGCCCAGGCGCACCTCGTTTTCGCCCGGGACCCACCACCTCCCCCTTTGGGGACCATAAGTGCGACATTTTGGGCTCCCATGCGTCCTGTGGGACCAAAAGTGCGATTTGCCCGCGCTGACCTGCGCCGCGCCGACTGTGCATGGGGACGGCCGTGCGCCGAGTCTGCGCCCATATCTGCAACACACCGGCACCCACGTCACACCGCATCCACACCTGCAGCACACCCAGCCCACAGACCCCGGTTGGCCCGCGCTCAACCCGCGCTGGCCTGCGCCAGGTCGCATTTTCGGTCCACTAGGAAGCACGAGGCTCTGAAATGTCGCACTTTCAGTCCCCAACGACAACGGGTGCACCCCCACACCTATCCTCTGGGACCTCTGACCCACAGGAATACCCGCAGGGGGTATAGCGTTCCCTCACAAGAGCCCCACACTCCCAGGGCAACAACCACCAAGGAGAACAGCCATGGCCACCACCGAGTACCAGGTCACCGGGATGACATGCGGCCACTGTGAGGCGTCGGTGCGTGAAGAGGTGGGCGAGATCGTCGGCATCGAGAACATCGAGGTGAGCGCTGCCACCGGCAAGCTCGTGGTCACCGCGGCCACCGAGATTGACGACGCCGCCGTGCTGGCCGCCGTCCAGGAGGCCGGCTACCAGGCGGTCAGGGCCTGATGAACGCGGGGGCTCGGCTGGCGCTCTTCGGGCTGGGCCTCGTCGCGACGTTCGGCGTCGCCTACGTGGTTGCCGATGCCCTGGTCCCGGACTCCGCAGTCGAGTCCTGGCAGCAGGACAACCAGGGCACCAGCCCCGCCGAGGAGCAGCACCCATGACCGCCGCGGCCCCACCCCCCATCCCGCTCACGCACCTCGAACTCGAACTGGGCGGGATGACGTGCGCCTCGTGCGCCAACCGCATCGAGCGCAAGCTCAACAAGCTGGACGGCGTGGAGGCCACGGTCAACTACGCCACCGAGAAGGCCAAGGTCGCCGTCCCCGAGGGCTTCGACCCGGCTCGCCTCATCGCCGAGGTCGAGGCCGCCGGCTACACCGCCGCGCTGCCACGACCCAAGACGCCACACCCCGCTAAGACAGACCCCGACACAGAAACAGACCCCGAACTCACCTCGCTGCGCCAGCGCCTCATCGGCGCCGTCATCCTGTCAGTGCCCGTGATCGCCATGGCGATGATTCCCGCGCTCCAGTTCACCTCCTGGCAGTGGGCCTCGCTTGCCCTCGCGTCCCCAGTGGTCGTCTGGGCAGCCTGGCCGTTCCACCGGGCCGCGTGGATCAACCTCAAGCACGGCGCCGCCACCATGGACACCCTCATCTCGATGGGCACGAGCGCGGCCTACCTCTGGTCGCTCTATGCGCTCTTCCTGGGGACCGCAGGCATCCCCGGCATGACGCACGGCTTTGAACTCACCATCGCGCCTTCCGACGGCGCGGCCAACATCTACCTCGAGGTCGCCGCCGGCGTGACGATGTTCATCCTCGCCGGCCGCTACTTCGAGAAGCGCTCCAAGCGTCAGGCCGGCGCCGCGCTGCGGGCCCTCCTCGCCATGGGCGCCAAGGACGTCTCGATCCTGCGCGACGGCCAGGAGGCCAAGATCGCGATCGAGGACCTGCACGTGGGCGACCACTTCATCGTCCGTCCCGGCGAGAAGATCGCGACCGATGGTGTGGTCACCCAGGGCACTTCCGCCATCGACGCCTCCTTGCTCACGGGCGAGTCGGTCCCCGTCGAGGTGGCCGTGGGCGACCCCGTCACGGGGGCGACCGTCAACGCCGGCGGGCGGCTCGTGGTCCGCGCCACGAGAGTGGGTGCGGACACGCAACTCGCCCAGATGGCCAGACTCGTCGAGGAGGCCCAGACCGGCAAGGCCGAGGTCCAGCGTCTCGCGGACCGCATCTCGGGCGTCTTCGTTCCCATCGTCATCGTGATCGCGACGGCCGCTCTCGGCGCGTGGCTCGGCGCGGGCTTTCCGCCCTCGGCCGCCTTCACCGCCGCCGTCGCCGTGCTCGTCATCGCGTGCCCGTGCGCGCTCGGCCTCGCGACCCCCACCGCGCTGCTGGTGGGCACGGGCCGTGGCGCGCAGATGGGCATCCTCATCAAGGGCCCCGAGGTGCTGGAGAACACCCGCAAGGTGGACTCGGTGGTGCTCGACAAGACCGGCACCGTCACCGCTGGCAAGATGACCCTCGTCGATGTCGTCACCGAGCAGGGCGTCGCCCGCGAGGACCTCCTGCGCATCGCCGGCGCCATCGAGGACGCCTCCGAGCACCCCATCGCCCAGGCCATCGCCCGCGCCGCGACGGCGCAGATCGGCATCACCCTGCCCACCCCTGAGGACTTCGTCAACCTCGCGGGCAGGGGCGTCCAGGGCACGGTCGAGGGCAGGGCCGTGGTGGTGGGCCGCGCGACGCTCCTGGAGGAGCAGTTCCAGCGCCGGGGTTTCACGGGACTCAGCCCAGCCGTCGCCGATGCCAAGGCCCAGGCCGAGCGCCAGGGCAAGACGGTGGTCGCCGTGGGTTGGGACGGTCAGGCGCGCGGCATCCTGGTGGTCGCCGATGCCGTCAAGCCCACGAGCGCCCAGGCGGTCGCCCAGTTGAAGCGGCTGGGACTGACCCCCATCCTGCTCACCGGAGACAACGAGGCCGTCGCCCGTCAGATCGCTGCCGAGGTGGGCATCGACCAGGTCATCGCCGAGGTGCTGCCGCAGGACAAGGTGGACGTAGTCCGCCGTCTTCAGGCCGAGGGCAAGGTCGTGGCGATGGTGGGTGACGGCGTCAATGACGCGCCCGCCCTGGCCCAGGCCGACCTGGGGCTCGCGATGGGCACCGGCACCGATGCCGCCATCGAGGCCTCCGACCTCACCCTGGTGCGCGGGGACCTGCGCTCCGCGGTGGACGCCATCCGCCTGTCGCGCCGCACCTTGCGCACCATCAAGACCAACCTGTTCTGGGCGTTCGCCTACAACGTCGCGGCCATCCCCATCGCGGCGCTCGGGATGCTCAACCCGATGCTCGCGGGCGGCGCGATGGCCTTCTCGAGTGTGTTCGTGGTGGGCAACAGCCTGCGCCTGCGCGGCTTCAGGTCCGTGGCGGAGCACGCGACAAGCACCACAGGCGC
The DNA here is from genome assembly GCA_964517615.1 of uncultured Demequinaceae bacterium. GTDB lineage: Bacteria > Actinomycetota > Actinomycetes > Actinomycetales > Demequinaceae > Demequina. The sequence goes on along the minus strand of CAZFEH010000011.1, from coordinate 30,402 downwards.
CGATGCCGGGGCCACCGAAGGGAGCAGGGCATGACAGAGCACGTCCACAGTGAGCAGACGGTGGCCGCCGATGCCGGGCACCACGCGGCGGAGCACGCCCACCATGGCTATATCGGTGACAAGACGGCGTACCGCAACCGCCTGCGCCGGCTGGAGGGCCAAGTGCGCGGCATCGAGGGCATGATCGAGCAGGAGCGCTACTGCATCGACATCCTCACGCAGATCTCGGCCATCAACAAGGCCCTGGAGAACGTCGCCCTGAGCCTGCTGGATGACCACCTCAAGCACTGTGTGCTCGATGCCGCGGTGGCGGGCGGGCCCGAGGCGGAGGCGAAGATTGCCGAGGCGTCGGAGGCCATCGCCCGGCTCGTGCGCTCCTGACCGCGATCCCCAGCCGCCCCCAGCACCCGCTGCGCCGCCTGCACCCCGGCACCCCCGGCACCCCGGCCCCTCCGGCACCCCCGGCCCCCGGCACCCCCGGCACCCCCGGCCCCCGGGAGTTGAGGACATGGGTGCTGAAAGTTGGCCAGCTTTCAGCACCCATGTCCTCAACCCCTGCGGTGACCCGAGGCCACTGGAGGTCGCTTTTCGGCAAATCTTCGCAACTGCGCCACCAGGGCATGGTCGTGGAGCGCCGCGACGCCCCACGCGCAGGCGTGCGTTGCTATGCTCACTCCTGGAACGACCAGGAGGAAACCGTGTCCGAAGAATCGACCCCCAAGCCCAAGAAGGCTCCCGCCAAGAAGCCGGCGGCCAAGAAGGCCCCCGCTGCCAAGGCATCGACCACCAAGGCCGCAGCCGCTGCCGCCGCAGTGGAAGAGGCCGTGACCGAGGCGGCCCCCGCCAAGAAGTCCACCAAGGAGCGCGTGTTCACGCCCACCGCCGAGGCCAAGAGCAAGGCGACGAGCAAGCGCGTGATCGCCCTGATCCTGTGGGCCGTCGCCATCGGCCTGGAGGCCTTTGCGATCTTCTGGATCATGCGCCCGCCGTTTGACGAGCTGGTCGCCAACCAGGGCTTCCCGCAGAACCGCTGGTACATGCTGCTCGGCGCCATCGCCGTGATCGCCATTCTGGCGATTGTCGGCTCGCTGCTGTGGAAGCAGGCCAACCGCCTCGACCCGGCATCGGAGAAGGAGAAGTTCCGCTTCTTCGTCCAGAACCAGCTGGGCGCCATCATCGCCCTGATCGCGTTCCTGCCCTTGATCATCGTGATCTACACGAACAAGGACATGGACTCCAAGCAGAAGAACATCGCCGGTGCCGTGGGTATTGTGGCCGCGCTGGCTGCCGTGCTGGTGGGCATCGACTTCAAGCCCTTCTCCCAGGAGCAGGCCGCCGTCGAGGCGCAGGTGGTCGCTCAGCTCACAGGCGAGGACGTGGTGTTCTGGACCCAGGGCGGCAAGGTCATGCACCTGTGCGAGGGTGTCTCCGACCTGGCCAACTCCGCCAGCATCGAGCAGACCAGCACCGCCGAGGCGCTCGACGCGGGCAAGGAGGGCATCACCCTCAAGATCTCCCAGGAGCTCAGCCAGTGCGGCCTGCCCGAGCCCGAGAACGTCGATGAGATCGTCGACTGGGTGCGCGAGGCGCGCGCCGAGGCGGCGACCGGCACCACCGACACCTCCGACGACGAGGCTGACGTGGACGACGAAAACGAGTCCGAGGAAGTCGACGAGTAAGTCGGCTCTCACGAGATGTGGCCTGCGTCGCCTTCGGGCGGCGCAGGCCACAGTCGTTTGCGGGGACAGCCGTCTATGGGGTCAGTCGTCTACGGGGGCAGTGGTGCGGCCGAGACCTGATGCGCCATCGCGACGGCGCTGTGGATGTGCTTCTGGACAGGTGCGCCCACGCCCGCCGCGTCCACGTGATATCGCACGGGAGTGCGTCTCCATCCGGCTCGGCTGTGGAGCTGAATTCCGGGACACGGCCTAGCATGAGCGCATGGATTTCTCGGTCGATCTGTCCGGCGATCTCGTCGCCGTCTTCATCACCCTGTTCGTGCTGGAGCTGGTGCTGGGCGTGGACAACGTCATCTTCATCTCCATCCTGGCCTCCAAGCTCCCCCGCGAGCTGCAAGCGAAGGCCCGCAACCTGGGCCTCACGCTGGCGATGCTCATCCGGGTGGGACTCGTGTTCCTCGCGGGTTGGATCATCACCCTGACCCAGCCGTGGGTGACGCTGTGGGGGAGGGAGTTCTCGGCCAAGGACTTCATCCTGATCGTGGGTGGCCTGTTCCTGGTCTACAAGGCGGTGCATGAGATCCACCACAAGCTCGAAGGCGTCGAGGAGGAGCACGGCGAGAGCCACGGCGCAACTGCCGCCGGCAAGGCGGTCAACGCCACCTTCGGCTCCGTGATCGCGCAGATCCTGGTGCTGGACATCGTGTTCTCCCTGGACTCCGTCATCACCGCCGTGGGCATGACGTCCAACATGGTGGTGATCGTGACCGCCGTGGTGCTGTCCTTCGGGATCATGCTCTTCGCCTCGCGGTTCATCTTCGAGTTCGTCAACGCGCATCCCACGGTTAAGATGCTGGCCCTGGCGTTCCTGCTGCTCATCGGCGTATTCCTCATCGCCGAGGGCTTCCACTACAAGATCGACAAGGCGTTCATCTACGGTCCGATGGCGTTCGCGATCTTCGTCGAGGGGCTCAACCTCACCGCCGCCAAGCGCAAGGCCAGGCGGGACCAGGCCCGGCGTGCGCCGGTCCGCCTGCGCCCCACCTACCCCGCCGTGGACGCCGCACCGGTGGTCGCATCGGCGTTGTCGCGCGAGCCGGGCTCGGGCGCGGTGGGCCTGTCGCGCAGGCCTGTGTTGGGTGAGGAGGGCACGGGCGCGGACCACCCGGGGCCTCAGTCCAACGGGTAGGCCACATACGCCAGCTGGGTCGAGTCGGGGCTCCAGCTGGGGACGTTGAGGGTGCCCTGGCCGCCGAAGAGGCGCACCAGGTCGCGGGGATCGCGGCCCTCAGGCGTGGCGAGGCGTATGACGACGTCGCAGTCCGCCGGGTGTCCGAGCGTCCCCGAGGGATAGCTGAGGTACGCCAGATGCGCGCCGTCAGGGCTGACATGCGGGAACCAGTTGACGCGCTCGTCGAAGGTCAACTGCTCTACGCCGCTGCCGTCGCGGCGCATGCGGAACACCTGCGCATGCCCGGGCGTCACGGACGCCCGCTCCGCGTTGAAGTAGATCCACTCGCCATCGGGGGAGTACTCGCTGCCGTCGTGAGGGCTGTCGAGGTCGGTCAGCTGCCTGTCCTCACCCCCGGCGGACGGAATGGTGAAGACGTGGGTGCGGACGGCATCGGCCGTGATCTCCATCCCGATGTACGCCAGTTCTGCGCCGTCCGGGGAGACCCCGTGCAGGTAGTGGCCGTGCAGGTGGTGACCGTGCTCGCCGCCCAGGTCGTTGGTGACGCGGCGATGACTGCCCCCGGCGAACGGCACGGCATAGATGTGGCCGTCCTCGGCGCTCGCGTAGACCGTGGCGCCGTCGGGGCTGAGCACGTGGTCGTTGTTGAGCGGGGGCAGGCCCGCGAGGTCGATCTCGACAAGCTGCGCGGTGTCCGGCGCGGCATCGGGCGCGAGGCGGAACAGCCGCCCGTCGCCGTTGAGCACGAGCCAGCGGCCATCGGGGGTCCAGTTGGGGGCCTCGAACAGCAGGGTGGCGGATTCATAGACCAGGTGGGTGGCGCCGGTCGCGATATCCACCACGAACAGTTGAGCGCGTTGACCCGGGCGCAGGGTGCGAGGCATGGATCGAGCGTACCTGGGTCGGTTCAGGTCACGTAGGCGAGGAAGTCCGGCTCCGCGCTCGTGAGGCGGTCGATCTCCTCCCCGCCCGTGCACGGCAGGAGGCGCACGGTGACCGGCACCACCCCGGAGGCGGCCCCGGAGTCCACCCCGGCATCGGCCGCGACCACCTCCCAGGTGCCGCCCGCGGCCTCCCAGCGGGTGAGGCGCTCGAGTGCGGTCCGTTCGACCCGGGGCTCCTGCGTCATATCTAGACTGTAGGCGTGGATGCGGCACCGCGCCTAGGGCGCGTGTACGACCCGATCCGGCCTGAGGACGGCATGCGCGTGCTCGCGGATCGGCTGTGGCCGCGCGGCATCGCCAAGGCCGATGCCCGGGTGGGGAGGTGGATGCCGCACCTGGCCCCGACCACCGCGCTGCGCCGTTGGTACGGGCATGACCCGGCCAGGTGGGATGAGTTCGCCCGCGCCTACGAGAGGGAGTTGAGCGAGTCGGCGCCCGCGGCCGATGCCATGGATCAGGTGCGCGAGCTCCTGCGCCAGGGCCCGGTGCTGCTGACCACCGCGACCACCGACCTCGACCTGTCGCACCTGGTGGTGCTGGCCCGCCTGCTGGCCGCGTGAGGGCACGGAAAAGGCCCGGGACGCATCCCGGGCCTTTTCGTGAACGTGCTTAGGCGTCGGCCTGTACGGCCGTGGCGGTCTTGCCCAGCGTGAACGCCTGCAGGATGGCGCCGATGCCGGTGATGATCAAGAAGATGCCCGTGATCACGATGATCAGCACCATGGAGGTGATGGGCAGCACGAGCACCACGATGCCCGCGACGATGCTGATGAAACCGGTCAGGAACGCCCACTTGGACACGGCCCCACGGCCGGCGGCCACGAGGGTCATGACACCTTCGATGATCCAGCTCACACCGATCAGCACGGCGACAATGAACGCGCTCACCACGGAGGCCGCAATGAGGTTCTTGAGCGCATACACGCCGCTGGCCACCAGCAGCAGACCGAAGAACAGGTTGACGAGGCGGTACCCCGCACCCACCTCACGGCTGAAGATGCCCAGGCCGACGTGCACCACACCGGAGATGACGAAGTAGATGCCCGCGACGGTGACCAGGAACTTCGCGGTGCCGGCGGGGTTGGCCACCAGCACGGCACCCAGGACCACGGCCGCGAGACCGATGACGCCCAGGCCCGCACGCATGGCGTTGAGGACGGACTTGCTCAGTGACGCGGGGTCGAAGCCCAGCGAGTCGACACTGGTAGAGGCAGATTCAGACACGCATTTCTCCCTTGAAAAGGTAGGCCCGGATGGCGCTCACGGCCACTGTACTCGCCTAGCCCCAGGTTGACAGCCACATGTGCGCGTGCCAATAGGCGTACGGGATGGGGGCACCCGTCCACAGGGGCAGGAAGAACGCGCTCATGACGAGCACGCCCACCACGAACCATCCCACCGCGAGTGCTCCCGTGGGATGGAAACGCCCTCCCCAGTCGGGTGGCTGAGCGATGCGAGCCAGCGCCCACACCAGCAGCATCACCACAAAGGGAGCCATGACCACGGAGTAGAAGGTGAAGATGGTGCGGTGGGCCAGGGGCGCCCACGGCAGCCAGCCCAGCAGCAGGGGGACGGCCATCCACAGCCCCATGAGGTCGCGGTGCAGCACGAGGCGCCACACGGCGAAGCACAGGGCCGCGAGTGCGCCCCACCAGATGAGCGGAATGCCCAGGGCATGGATGGCGCTCACGCAGCGCTCCGCACCGCAGGCCACGTCCACGTCCTTCCAGTAGAAGGCGGTGGGGCGGAACTGCAGTATCCATCCCGCGGGATGCGCCTCGTAGTTGTGCTCACTGGTCAGCCCGGTATGGAAGGTGAACATCTGACGGTGGTACTGCCAGAGGGACTGCAGCGCCTCCGGCATCCACTCGATGCGCTGGTCAGGGTGGTTGGCGGCCCACTCGCGCATGTAGGAGCCGCGCGTGAGGAACCAGTTGGCCCACGTGGCCAGGTACACGCCCGGAATGATGAGGAGCGCCGCACCGGCGCCGGGAAGCGCGGACCGCCACAGGGTGTGCTCGAACCACAGGCGGTACCCGGCCCGGCGCCGGTCGAGCGCCTCCCACACCACGGACATGATGAGCAGTCCGGCGGCGAAGTACGCCCCGGACCACTTGGTGCCGCAGGCCAGGCCCAGGGTCACCATCGCCGCGAGCCGCCACCAGCGTGGGCCGACGCGCGGGGCTCTGCGCCTGCCCGGCCCGGGTGGTCCGGCCACCGCCGCAGTGAGGGGGCCGAGCCTGCGTTGCAGCCACAGCCGGTCGAGCCACAGCAGGGCCAGGGACAGCACCACAAAGAAGGTCAGGAAGCCGTCCAGCAGGGCGGTGCGCGACATGACGATGGCCTGCCCGTCCAGGGCGAGGAACACCCCCGCCACCGCGCCCCACAGGGTGGAGCGCAGCATGGACCGCACCAGGAGGGCGACGATCAGCACGGTCGCGGTGCCCAGGAGCGCACCGGCCAGGCGCCAGCCGAAGGGATTGACGCCCGCGATCTTCATGCCGGACGCGATGAGCAGCTTGCCCATCATGGGATGGACGATGTAGTCGCCCCTGGTGCTCAACTTGGAGTAGTCGCCCAGCGCGAAGGAGCCCTCGTCCTTGCCCCAGTCGCCTTCGTATCCCAGCACCAGGAGCGAGTACGCGCCGCGCACGTAGTAGAGCTCGTCGAAGACCAGGGCATGGGGGTGGCCGAGGCTGACGAGGCGCATCACGGCCGCGAGGACGGTGACGCCCACGGCCATGAGGGACACCCGCCAGTGCCACAGCCTCTCGATCACGGGTAGAGCCTATCCGGGTGGGTCGCTCGGCGCGCATCCCGGATCACTGGCGCGACCGTATGCCACGCTAGAGGCATGACCGGCCGCGTGGTGATGGCCGCCACTCCCATTGGCAACGTGGCGGACGGCTCTGCGCGCCTGTGGGAGGCCCTGGCCGCCGCCGAGGTGATTGCCGCCGAAGACACGCGCACCGTGAAGGAGCTGGCCCGCCGCGCAGGGGTGACCCTGCGCGGCACCCTCATCGCGGTCCATGACCACAACGAGTCGCAGGTGGCGCAGCAGCTGATCGAGCGCGCCCGTGCGGGCACGGACGTGGTGCTCGTGTCCGATGCGGGGATGCCCACGGTCTCCGATCCCGGCTTTCGCGTGGCGCGCGCGGCCATCGACGCGGGGATCGAGGTGACGGTGCTGCCGGGACCCAGTGCGGTGCTCGCGGCGCTCGCGGTCTCGGGGCTGCCGTCGGACAGGTTCTGCTTCGAGGGCTTCCCGCCTCGCAAGGCGGGGGAGCGCGATCGGGCGCTTGCGGCGCTCGCGGGCGAGGCGCGCACCCTGATCTTCTTCGAGGCGCCCCATCGGCTTGCGGCCACGCTCGCGGCCATGGCCGATGCCTGGGGTGCCGACCGCCGGGCCTCGGTCTCGCGCGAACTCACCAAGACCTATGAACAGACGCGCAGGGGCACGCTCGCCGAACTCGCGGCGTGGGCGCAGGAGGGGGTCAAGGGCGAGATCGTGGTGGTCGTGGAGGGCAGGGACGCCGCCCGCCCCGACCTGGAGAGCCTGGTACGAGAGGCTCTCACCCGCATCGGCGCGGGGGAACGGGCCAAGGACGTGACGGCGGATCTGGCCGCCGCATCGGGCTGGAGTGGGCGGGAACTGTATGCGGCGGTGCTTGCCGCCCGCAACTAGGATGGGCGCCATGTCTCACATCCTGTCCGCCGTGGCCTGGCCGTATGCCAACGGCCCCCGGCACATCGGCCACGTGGCCGGCTTCGGCGTGCCGTCCGACGTGTTCAGCCGTTACATGCGCATGGCCGGGCACGACGTGCTCATGGTCTCCGGCACCGACGAGCACGGCACGCCCATCCTGGTGCAGGCCGAACGTGAGGGAGTGAGCCCGCAGGAGCTCGCCGACCGCTACAACCGCGTGATCGTGGAGGACCTCACCCAACTGGGCCTGTCCTACGACCTGTTCACCCGCACCACCACGGGCAACCACTACAAGGTGGCGCAGGAGCTGTTCAAGGCCGTGCACGCCAACGGCTACATGGTGGAGCAGACCACTCGTGGCGCGATCTCCCCGTCCACGGGCCGCACGCTGCCCGACCGCTACATCGAGGGCACGTGTCCGATCTGCGGTTACGACGGCGCTCGCGGCGACCAGTGCGACCACTGCGGCAACCAGCTGGATGCGATCGACCTCAAGAACCCGCGCAGCCGCATCAACGGCGAGACCCCCCAGTTCATCGAGACCGAGCACTTCTTCCTGGACCTGCCCGCGTTCGCCAGTTCCCTGGAGACGTGGCTGGGCGCCCGGCAGGGCTGGCGCCCCAACGTGCTGAACTTCTCGCTCAACCTGCTGGCGGACATGCGCCCGCGTGCCATGACCCGCGACATCGACTGGGGCATCCCGGTGCCGCTGCCCGGCTGGGAGGGCAACCCCAACAAGCGCCTGTACGTGTGGTTCGATGCGGTGATCGGCTACCTGAGCGCCTCCATCGAGTGGGCGCGCCGTCAGGGCGAGCCAGAGGCGTGGCGCCAGTGGTGGAACAACCCCGATGCCCGGGGCTACTACTTCATGGGCAAGGACAACATCACCTTCCACTCGCAGATCTGGCCGGCGGAACTGCTGGGGGCCAACGGCCGCGGCAACCGCGGGGGCTCGCTCAGCGCCTTCGGCGACCTGGAACTGCCCACCGAGGTGGTGTCGAGCGAGTACCTCACGATGGAGTCGGCCAAGTTCTCCTCCTCGCGCGGGCATGTCATCTACGTGCGCGACATGCTGTCGCGCTATCAGCCCGATGCCCTGCGCTACTACATCGCGGTGGCGGGTCCCGAGACCTCCGATGCCGACTTCACGTGGGCGGAGTTCAAGCGCCGCACCAATGAGGAGCTCGTGGCGGGCTGGGGGAACCTGGTCAACCGCACGGCCTCGCTGCTGCACAAGAACGTGGGCCACATCCCCGCGCTGACCGACCTCCAGGACGTGGACCGCGCCGCGCTCGATGCCTCGGCCAGGGGCTTCACCACGGTGGGCGACCTGCTCGCCTCGCAGCGCCAGCGCCAGGCCGTCTCCGAGGCCATGCGCGTGGTGGGCGACGCCAACAAGTACCTCGCGGACACCGCGCCGTGGAAGCTCAAGAACGAGGACCCGCAGCGCATGGAGACCGTGCTGGGCGTGGCCGCGCAGCTGGTGTCCGACGCCAACACGCTGCTCGCTCCCTTCCTGCCGCACAGCGCGCAGAAGATTCACGAGGCCCTGGGCGGCACGGGGGTGATCGCGCCGATGCCGCGCATGACCGATGTGGACGACCTGGACATCGAGGGCCGCCGCTACCCCATCATCGAGGGCGACTACAGCGCCGCGCAGGGCACGTGGGGCCGCCGTGACGTGGTGGCGGGCACGGTGGTGCCCGAGCCCAGCCCGGTGTTCACCAAGCTGGACGACGACATGGTGGAGCAGGAGCTCGAACGGATGCGCGCGGAGGACTGACCTCATGGCCGCCACGCGCAAGCCGGTGACCCGGGGTGACTGGGCACCCACGCCCGAGCCGTTGCCGTCGCCGGTGGTGGACAACCACTGCCACCTGGAGTTCGAGGTCGAGGGTGCCGCCGTGCGCACGGTCGAGGAGCGCCTGGCTGAGGCGGGGAGCGCGGGCGTGACGCGCGTGGTGCAGATCGGCTGCGATCCCGACTCGGCGCGGTGGACGGCCGATGCCGTGACGCGCTATCCGCAGATGGTGGGTGGGGTCGCCCTGCACCCCAACGATGCGGCGCGCCTGGCCGCGGTGGGGCGATACGAGGCGGAGTTTGCGGCCATCGCCGAGCTGGCGCGTGCGGAGCGCATCCGCGTGGTGGGCGAGACGGGGCTGGACCATTTTCGCACCGGACCCGAGGGGCATGAGGCCCAAAGGCGTGCCTTCCGTGACCACATCGCGCTGGCCAAGGAGCTGGACCTGGTGCTGCAGATCCACGACCGCGACGCCCACGCGGACATCCTGGAGGTGCTGGACCGGGACGGTGCTCCTGCCCGCACCGTGATGCACTGCTTCTCCGGGGACGCGGGCTTTGCCCGGGCCTGCGTGGAGCGCGGCCTGTACCTGAGCTTCGCGGGGACGGTCACCTTCGGCAGCGCCACCGCCCTGCGCGAGGCCGTGGCGGCCACGCCCGTGGACCGGATTCTGCTGGAGACGGACTCCCCGTTCCTCACCCCGCATCCCGCACGCGGCGCGACCAATGCCCCCGCACAGGTGGCCGTGACGGCTCGCACGGTGGCGGCAAGCGCGGGAGTGGCGCTCGATGCCCTGTGCGAGGCGGTCAACGCGACAAGCGAGGAGCTCTACGGTCCCTGGTGATCGTCTCTCGACCGTTAGGAGGCGATCACGATGCGTAGACGCATCGTGGTGACGCCGTTGTCGTAGTGAACGGTGTAGCCCAGTGCCGCGAAGTCTTCGATGGCGTTGCGGGCTTCTTTGCCGGGGTCCACGCCCAGGTCCTTGAGCATCGACAGGATGCCCTCGGTGCGCACAAAGAAGGCGGCGGATGCGTTCTTGGTGTCGGGCAGGGCTTGGGTGAACTCGGGCAGCTGTGACAGCGGACGGGACGACTTCTCACTGAGAGTGTCCACGTAGTCGCCGCGACCCACCACCACGTAGGTGCCGTCGTCGGAGGTCTCGATGTCGATCAACTCGGAGTAGTCCACGCCGTACTCGTCGGCTTCGTCCGAGGCGAGCAGGTCTTCCACCAGGTCGGCGGCACGATCCGTGTCGGGGCCGTGGAGCAGGAGCGCCATGTTGACGTCTTCGCATTCATCGTTGTAGTCGTTGAAGTCGCAGCCCAGGTCCTCGTCCAGGGCGAACACCACGCCGCGGCCGATGGCCTGGTCCAGTTCCGTGTCGAGCGACAGTCCCAGCGCGTCCTCGACCTCGTCGCGGGCGTTTTCCATCTCGTCGACATAGTCTGCGAAGTCGATGGTGCTGCCCCAGGAACCCCCGGAGGTGTCAAAGGCCGACAGGCTCTCGACCTGCCCCGCCGCAAGGGCGTACGCAATGCCCTGGGCATTGAGGCTGTGGTCAATGAGCGACCCGAGGTTCAGCACCGAGAACGCGATCGCCGTGCTGTCCGGCAGGTCACCCAGGAGTGCGACGGCATTCCCGCCCTCCGGGACACCCTCCAGGAAGGGGTGACCAGAGATGTTGATGATGTCGAGGCCTTCGGACACGACACGCACCACCGTGGCGCTGCCCGAGGCCGGATCGATCTGATCGGCCGCGTCACCGTAGAGGAAGGCTGCAGCGGGGTCGACGTCCTTGAGCCAAGTGCTCATCGCTTCGAGTGACGCATGGGGGCTGTACCAGACGGACACGAGCCCGCGGTCGCCCAGGTGTGGCACGGTCGAGGTGTAGGAGGGCTGGTCGGCGAGAACGCCGTCGGCGAAGGCGTCGTCGAGGTCGAGCTCGTCGCTGTGGACGAAGATGTAGCCGTTGCGGGCCGTGACCTCGACGTCCTCGGTGTCGGAGTCCTCCAGGAGCTGCTCCACCGCGGCGACGCCCAGGACGTCGTTCTTGGACTCGATGGCCACGAAGAAGGCGTGTTCGGGTGAATCCGCGACGAGGGTGCCACCCACCGCAAGGCGACCTCCCAGCCACGGCGCGATGTCCTTGTCGTAGTCCAGGTCGGTGTCCAGATCGCCATCCTCGACGAGCGCCTCCCACAGGTAGGGGCGCAGGTTGGTCTCCCATTTGCCGGGGTCGGACAGCAGGTCTGAGGTCGCGTCGGCGTCCTCGTCCTCGAGGAGATCCTGGATGCCGTCCATACGGGAGAACACCTGGGCCATCGTGAGCTTCTGCTGGGTGGAGGGCTCGATCGACAGTTCCACGGCGAAGACGGTGGATGCGGGCAGCGCCTTGGCGGAGTCCATCGCGCCGCCGTCGCTTCCCAGCACCTTGTTGTAGACCACCGCGCCGCCCACGGCGGCGATGGCCACCACTCCCACGGTGGCTCCGGCGACGATCATGGCGACCTTGGAGCCGGACTTGGCGGTGGTGCCGGTCGGGGCGATCACGGGTGCCGAATCCAGGGGAACCAGTGCACCCGGGGAGGCGAGGGGAAGGGGAGGGGCGGGGATCGCCGGCGCTGCGGGCTGTACCGCTAAGGCGGGCTGTACTGTCGCGGGCGGCTGCACGGGTGCGGCAGGGATCACCGGCGCGGCGGGCACGACGGGGGCCTGCGCGGCGATCCACTCGCCCAACGCCGGGTAGCACTGGGGATGTGCCGCGACCTGGGCGCGCAACGCCGGAAACTGAGTGGCGATGGCCTGCAGCGTCCCGGCGTCGGTGCCGGGGTGCGCAAGTGCCTGAAGAGCCTGGTCAATAGTGAGTCCGGTGCTCATGGGAGCCCCTCCTTCCGTGGCATTCTGCCCACACCTTAGCAGGGGCATCGGCGCCGCGCAGGGGGAAGGGGACGCCCTGCCGTGGCCTCTCGGGTGAGCTCCAGGTTGCCCCAAGCGATGCCGATATGAGACAAAGAAGGTGACACACGCGTTGTCCACCCGACTGGAGATCCTTGAGCTACCGCATTCTGCCCCCCGAACCCGGAGGCCGCCGTGACCGGCGCCTGCGGTCTCAGGCGCGCGCGCGGGCCATGCAGCACGTGGCGATCTCGGTGGCGCTCGTCAGTTTTGCGACGGGCACCTTCGTGTCCGAGGGCGTGGACGGGCTGCGCGGTGCCTATGACGACGCGGCGGCGCATCTGGGTGCGGTGGTGGCACCCGTCAGCGCGGCGGACTCGGCCATCGAGGTGGTGAGCGAGTCGGTAGAGGAGGAGATCCCGTTCTCCTCGGTGCAGACCGCAGACTTCAAGGCTCGCGATGGCTCTCAGCGGGTGGTGCAGGAGGGCGTGCCCGGCGTGGAGCTGGTCACCTACACCGTCACCTACGTGGACGGGGTGGAGGCCACGCGCGACGAGGGGGTGCGGGTTCAGGTGCTCGCGCCCGTCAGCGAGATCGTGGCGGTGGGCCAGTTGGTGATCCCTCCCGCGACCGACGTGGAGAAGGGCTCCAACAGGGATACAGGCCAGCGCCTGGCCAACGAGCTGTACGGGTGGTCGGGCGACGAATGGGCCTGCCTCGATGAGCTGTGGCGCCGCGAGTCGGGCTGGAGCCACACCGCGGGCAACAAGTCCTCGGGCGCTTACGGCATTCCGCAGGCGCTGCCGGGCAACAAGATGGCGAGCTTCGGTGCCGACTGGCTCACCAACCCCGAGACGCAGATCAAGTGGGGACTGTCCTATATCTCGGGTCGCTACGGCACTCCGTGCGGCGCCTGGGCGCACTTCACCGCCAAGAACTGGTACTGATCGGCGCACATGGCCCAGCTCCTTGGACCCAGCGATATTCGTCACCTCGCCGCCTCGCTCGGCACCTCACCCACCAAGAAGTGGGGCCAGAACTTTGTGGTTGATGCCGGCACGGTGCGACGCATCGTGCGCATCGCGTCGGTCACGGCGGACGATGCCGTGGTGGAGGTGGGCCCGGGTCTCGGATCGCTGACGCTCGCGCTGCTCGAGACGGGTGCGCACGTGACGGCCATCGAGATCGATCCCCTCTTGGCAGGGGCGCTGCCGGCCACCGTGGCGGGGAGGGCGCCGGAGGCGGTCGGACGTCTCGACGTGATCGGTGCCGACGCGCTCCGCGTGCATGCGCTGGACCGTGCTCCCACCAAGCTGGTGGCCAACCTGCCCTACAACGTCTCCGTGCCCGTCATCTTGCATTTTCTGGAGATTTTCCCCTCGCTGGAGTCGGTGCTGGTGATGGTGCAGGCCGAGGTGGGGGCTCGCCTGGCCGCCCCTCCTGGGTCGCGCACGTACGGGATTCCCTCCGCCAAGGCGGCGTGGTACTGCGCCGTGCGGCATGCGGGCGACGTGGGGCGCGCGGCCTTCTGGCCCGTGCCGCGCGTGGACAGCACCCTGGTGCTCATGGAGCGACGTGCGACTCCGCAGACCGCGGTGCCGCGGGAGAAGGTGTTTGCGGTGGTGGATGCGGCGTTTGCGCAGCGCCGTAAGGCGCTGCGCGGCGCGCTCAGTGGTGTGGCGGGTTCGCCCGCGGCAGCGGAGGCGGCCCTCAGGGCCGCCGGGATCGACCCCATGACGCGTGGCGAGCAGCTGAACATCGAGCAGTTCGCGGCTATCGCGGCGCAGTTGTAGTTTCCGTCCGTTACCTCAGCATCCTCCCCGCCCCCTCGCTCACGCCCTCCCCGCCCCCTCGCTCACGCCCTCCCCGCCCCCTCGCTCCCCGCCCCCTTCGCCGTTTTCTGCGAATTCGCACAGAATGGTCAAATTCGGACCCAAAAGTGATCAGAATGTGCGAGTTCGCAGAAAACGGGGGCGGGGGTGGGCTTGCTGCGGCGGGCGCACCCTGCTGACCGGGGCGTACCCTGGAGGCATGGCTTCGCTGTTGCCGTGGACCGACCCCCGTGAGGACATCGAGTACTCCGTGCTCATGGCCAACGGTCGGCTCGCGCCGCGCGCCTTCGCGACCAAGGAGGAGGCCGAGGCCTGGGCCCGCCCCGACGAGGGCGAGGCCGTGGTCTCCTTCAATCTCATCTGCGGCTGCGACACGTAGACGCATGGCGGCGCGCAGGGTCCGGGTGCGAGCACCGGGAAAGGTCAATCTCCAGCTCTCCGTGGGCCCCCTCGCCGAAGACGGCTTCCACCCGCTGGCCACCGTCTTCCAGGCCGTCGACCTGTATGAGACGGTCACCGCCACCGTCCGTGCCGACCGGCGCATCACCCTGGCGGTGGACCCCACGCCCGCACTGGCGGCGGCCGTCGGGGACGACATCGGCGCGGTGGTGCCGCTGGACCAGGGCAATCTTGCGTGGCAGGCCGCGCTCGCGGTCCGTGAGCGCTACGGCATCGACGCGGGAATCGATCTGCACATCCTCAAGGGCGTCCCCGTGGCCGGCGGCATGGCGGGAGGCAGCGCCGATGCCGCGGCCGCCGCGGTGGCCTGTGCGCAGGCGTGGGATTGCGGGGCCACCCGGACGGAGCTCGATGAGATCTGTGCGTCGCTGGGTTCGGATGTGCCCTTCAGCTTGCACGGGCACACCGCGGTGGGCCTCGGTCGCGGGGACACGCTCTCGCCCGCGATGACTCGGGGGCAATTCCACTGGGTGTTCGCCATTCAGGATCAGGGGCTGTCCACACCCGAGGTGTTCCGCGAGTTCGACCGTCTGGGTGCGGGGGCACCTCCCGCCGCGCCCGCGCTCAGCGACGAGGTGATGCACGCCCTTGCCGCCGGCGACCCTCATGCGTTGGGGGCGGCCTTGAGCAACGACCTGCAGGACGCGGCGTTGTCGCTCGCGCCCCACCTCGACCGCACTCTCACCGCAATGGAGGAGGCTGAGGCTCTCGGAGCGATCATCTCCGGTTCTGGTCCCACGGTGGCCGGCCTGGCCGCATCCCGCCATCACGCCTTGGCGATCGCGGCGCATCTCCATGCGGCCAAGGTGGCCGCAGCGACGGTGATCGCGAGCGGCCCTGCGCCGGGAGCCGTGGTGCTGGACGACTCCACCCCCTGAAGTGCGGTGGCTGAGTGCCGTGCTGAGGGTTGTGCCGTGCTGAGGGTCCAGCGGACGCACGGTCAGGGTTCACGCCGGTGAGGGTCCCTGTCCCACCGCACTCGGGGGGAGGGGCTACTTCTGGAGGGAGTCCCGGATCTGCGTGAGCAGCTCGATCTCGGTGGGGCCGGCCTCCTCGGCAGGGGCCTCTTCCTTCTTGCGCAGGCCCGCCAGGCGGTTGAGCGGCACCACCACGCAGAAGTAGATCGCCGCAGCCACGAGCAGGAAGTTCAGCAGTGCGGTGAGCACCGCGCCAAGAGACAGCACCGCGTCGTCTGCGGGGTTTCCGGTGCCGCCATCTCGCAGCGTCCACGTGAGCACGTGCGACAGATCCGGCTTGCCAAAGATCGCGGCGATGAGCGGGTTGATGAGCGAATCCACAATCGACGTGACCACGGTGCCGAACGCGGCACCGATGACCACACCGACGGCCAGGTCGACGGCGTTGCCGCGCGAGATGAACTCCTTGAATCCGTTGAGCATGCTCTTCATGGGGTCTCCTTGCTGAGGGTGGTGGTCCCGGCATCGGCCGATGCCGGGGAGGGGGTGGGCTGCGACACCTCCGGCAGGCGCGGCCGCCTTTCGAGCTGCTCCAGGCCGTTCCAGGCGAGGTTGACGAGGTGGGCCGCGACCTCCTGCTTGGAGGGTTCGCGCACCTCGGCCCAGTGCTGGCCCGTCAGCGCCACCATGCCCACGAGCATCTGTGAGTAGATGGGAGCCACGAACGGGTCGAGCCCGCGTCGCTTGAACTGGTCGGCCAGCAGGTGCTCCACCTGAGTGGCGATGTCGCCGATGAGCGACGAGAACGTGCCGGTGGCCTGCGCCACGGGGGAGTCGCGCACCAGAATGCGGAAGCCATCGGGGGAGTCCTCGATGTAGCTCAGCAGCGCCAGTGCGGCACGCTCCACCAGCTGTTTGGGGTGCCCGCGTCGGGACAGCGCGCCGGTGAGCGCCCCCAGGAGCGCCTGGACCTCGCGGTCCACGATCACGGCGTACATGCCTTCCTTGCCGCCAAAGTGCTCGTACAGCACGGGCTTGGAGACATCGGCCCGCAGCGCGATCTCCTCCACGGAGGTGCCCTCAAAGCCCTTCTCCGCAAAGAGCGCGCGCCCTACCTGAATGAGTTGCTCGCGCCGTTCCTGGGCCGTCATTCGAGGCCGAGTCACACGCTTTCCGTCGTCTGTCACAGTCCTAGTGTGCCCGTGTTGCTGGCACAATGGGGCGCGGGGTTGCACGTAGCAGTGCGATCCGCCCTGGTGTAATGGCAGCACGCAGGCCTTTGGAGCCTCGCAGTCTAGGTTCGAATCCTAGGGGCGGAACGGCATCGCTAGACTTGACCAGGTGGGGGGCGTTACGCCCCCCGATCAGGCCCGGAAGGAACCAGTTGAGCGTGAGCACGACGGTGGCCGTAGTGATCCTCGCGGCGGGTGAGGGCACCCGCATGAAGTCCGCCACACCCAAGGTCCTGCACCGCATCGGCGGCCGATCCCTCCTTCACCACGCGATGCATGCCGCCCAGGGCGTGAATCCCACACGGCTGGTCGTGGTGGTCAGGCATGAGCGGGACCAGGTGGCCTCCCACGCGGCGGAGTTCGCGGCCGATGTGCTGGTCGCGGATCAGGACGACGTCCCGGGGACGGGGCGTGCGGTGTGGTGCGGGCTCAGCGCTCTCGATGCGACGGTCGTGGCGGCTGCGGTAGCGCGCGGCGAGGTGGGCCGGGGCGAGGCGGGTCAGATTGCGCTCGACGGCACGGTGGTGGTGACCTCGGGTGATGTGCCGCTCGTCACCGATGTCCTGTTGCGGGATCTGGTGGACGCCCACCATGCGTCGGGCAACGCGGTGACCGTGACGTCGGCCCAGGTAGAGGACCCCACCGGCTACGGCCGTGTGGTGCGCGACACCGCGGGTGGTGTCGCGGGGATCGTGGAGCACAAGGACGCGACCGAGGCCCAGCGGGCCATCACGGAGATCAACGCCGGGCTCTATGCCTTCGACGCGGCCACCCTGCGGGGAGCGCTCGCGCAGTTGAGCACCGACAACGCCTCCGGTGAGCTGTACCTGACGGATGTGATCGCGATCGCCCGGGCGCAGGGCAAGGCCGTGGGCGCCTTTGTGGCACCGCGTGCGCGCCTGGTGGAGGGCGTCAACGACCGGGTGCAGCTCGCGGCCGCGGCGGCGGATCTCAACCGCACCATCCTGGAGGGCTGGATGCGGGAGGGGGTGACGGTGATCGACCCGGCGACCACCTGGGTGGACACCACGGTGGAGTTGGCCCCGGACGTGACGTTGCTGCCGGGGACGCAACTGCATGGTGCGACCGTGGTGGGAGCCGGTGCGAGCATCGGCCCTGATACGACCTTGACCGATGTCGAGGTGGGTGAGCGGGCACGGATCGTCCGTTCGCACGGCTCGCTCGCGGTGATCGGCGCCGATGCGGAGGTGGGGCCCTTCTCCTACCTGCGCCCCGGCACGCAGTTGGGGGTCAAGGGCAAGATCGGGGCGTTCGTGGAGACCAAGAACGCCCGCATCGGCCGTGGCTCGAAGGTGCCGCACCTGAGCTACGTGGGTGACGCGACCATCGGCGAAGGCTCCAACATCGGCGCCGCGACCATCTTCGCCAACTACGACGGCATCTCCAAGCACCACACGACGGTGGGCGACCACGTGCGGGTGGGTTCGGACAACACGCTCATCGCGCCGCTGACCATCGGCGACGGCGCCTACACGGGCGCGGGCACCACGGTGCGGCAGGATGTGCCGCCGGGAGCGCTCGCGATCAACCCGTCGCAGCAGACCAACGTGGCAGGCTGGGTGGGGCGCCGACGTCCCGGCACGCCGAGCGCGGAGGCGGCCGCCCGTGCGGCAGACCCGACGTCCACCGGACTTCCCACCGACCCCACCGCATCCTGAGGCAGGAGAGCCATGAGCACCGAGATCGCCCACCCCTCCGAGCGTCGCATGGTCCTGGCCAGCGGCACGGCCCACCCCGAGCTGGCAGAACAGGTGGCCCAGGAGATGGGGATCGACCTGCTCCCCACCACGGCATACACCTTTGCCAACGGCGAGCTGTATGTGCGCTTTGGCGAGAGTGTCCGCGGTGCCGATGTGTTCGTGCTCCAGTCGCATGCGGCGCCCATCAACGAGGCCATCATGGAGCAGTTGATCATGGTGGATGCGATGAAGCGGGCCTCGGCCAAGTCGATCACCGCGATCATGCCGTGCTACGGCTATGCGCGCCAGGACAAGAAGCACAAGGGGCGCGAGCCCATCTCGGCCCGCTTGATGGCGGACCTGTTCAAGACGGCAGGTGCGGACCGCATCATGTCCATCGACCTGCACACCGCGCAGATCCAGGGCTTTTTTGATGGCCCCGTGGACCACCTGTGGGCTATGCCGCTGCTCGCGCAGTACGTGCGCTCGCGGGTGGCGCCGGACAATCTCACCATCGTTTCGCCCGATGCGGGACGTGTGCGTCTGGCCGACCAGTGGTCGGATCATCTGGGTGCCCCGCTCGCCATCATTCACAAGCGCCGTGACCCCTCGGTACCCAACCAGGTGAAGGTCCACGAACTGGTGGGTGAGGTCCAGGGCCGCACCTGTGTGCTGGTGGACGACATGATCGACACCGGCGGCACGATTGTGCAGGCGGCCAACGCCCTGTTCGAGAACGGCGCCAAGGAGGTGCTCGTGGCCTCGACTCACGGGTTGCTGTCCGGTCCCGCCGTGGAGCGGCTGCGCGACAGCGGCATCTCGGAGGTGGTGGTGACGGACACGCTGCCCATCTCCGACGAGAAGCGCTTCGATCAGCTCACGGTGCTGTCGATCGCGCCGCTCATCGCGCGCGCCGTGCGCGAGGTGTTTGACGACGGCTCGGTCACGAGCCTGTTCAACGGGAACGTGTAGCCGCAGGCTGGTCCCCGGTTTCCGCGGCACACGAGCGCCCTGCTCGCGATGTACACTTGTCAGGTTCCTCGGCGAGGTTGGCTGCCCGCGCAGCCCGCGTAATCGACGCGGCAGATGCGAAAGCCTGCCTTGCCCAGGCCCCATCTGACCGATCGAGGAGAATCCTGAATGTCTGACCAGCTCAAGCTCGCCGCCGAGTCCCGCACCGAGTTCGGCAAGGGAGCCGCCCGTCGCGCCCGCGCCGCCGGCAAGATCCCCGCCGTGCTCTACGGCCACGGCGCCGATCCGGTGCACGTGCTGCTGCCCGGCCACGCCACCATGATGGCCCTCAAGCACGCCAACGCCCTGCTCGCCATCGAACTGGGCAAGGACACCCAGCTGGTGGTCGTCAAGGACATCCAGCGTGACGCGGTCAAGCGCAGCATCGACCACGTGGACCTCCTCATCGTGAAGAAGGGCGAGAAGATCACCGTGGACGTTCCCGTTCACGTGGTGGGCGAATCCTTCTCCGGCACCATCCACATGCAGGAGCACAACTCGCT
>CAZFEH010000011.1:0-10428 GCA_964517615.1 uncultured Demequinaceae bacterium | reverse complement strand
ACGTGGTGGGCGAATCCTTCTCCGGCACCATCCACATGCAGGAGCACAACTCGCTCCAGGTACTGGCCGAGGCCACGCACCTGCCCGAGTCCTTCGAGGTGTCCGTCGAGGGCCTCAAGGAAGGCGCCAAGATCACCGCTGCCGACGTGTCGCTGCCCCAGGGTGTGGAACTGGTCACCGACCCCGAGGCGCTCATCGTGGCGGTCTCCGTCCCGCGCGGTGCCGCCAGCGGCGACGAGGCCGAAGCCGGCGAGACCGCGGCCGAGACCACCGAGTCCGAGTAAGTTCGTCCCATGCGCCCGGCCCGCCCCTGGTGGCAGGCCGGGCGCTGGCTTTCCAGGCGTGCATCCCGTGGCGATGCCGCGCCAACCCCGTCGGAACGTGAGGAGCATGAGGTGACGGCTCTCATCGTCGGCCTGGGCAACCCAGGCGAGGAGTACACCGCCACCCGCCACAACGTCGGCTTCATGGTGGTGGAGGAACTCGCCCGGCGTGCCGCAGCGAAGTTCTCCGTGGACCGCCGCGCGCGGGCCCTGGTGGCATCCGTGCGCCTGGGTGGCGTGGGGCCGCAGTCGGTCGCGGCGGCGCTTGCCAAGCCCATGTCCTTCATGAACCTCAGCGGTGGACCCACCTCGGCGCTGGCCAAGTACTTTGCCGTGCCCCCGGGCGACGTGATCGTGGTCCACGACGAACTCGACCTGCCCTATGGCACCATCCGGCTCAAGCGCGGGGGTGGCTCCGCGGGACACAACGGGCTCAAAGACATCACCAAGGCGCTGGGGACGCCCGACTACGTGCGCGTGCGCGTGGGGATCGGGCGCCCGCCCGGTGGGCGGGATGCGGTGGCGCACGTGCTCAAGCCGTTCTCCGCGGCCGAGCGCAAGGACCTGGACCTCGTGATCGTCGAGGCTGCCGATGCCGTGGAGGCGGTGGTCCTGGAAGGGCTTACTGCGGCGCAGCAACGGCTGCATTCGCCCTAGAGGCGCGGAGCCCGGCTCTCACCGCGGCTTCTGTGGCGTCGGTGAGCCCAATCTCCTGGTGGAGTTGAGGACATGAGTGCCGGTTCTTCGGCATTTCTCAGCACCCATGTCCTCAACTCCCCTCCCTCATGACGCTCATCCCGCAATGGTGTCAGGATCTTTCGGTGCCCCAACCCCAGCAGCATCGCCGGAACCGCGACTCCGGCCCCCGAGCCGCGACTTAGGATGGTGAAGCCGGAAAATCCGGTCCTTTGGCATGCCCAGGAGGCGCCGTGAGCGTGATGTCAGCACCCGTCTTGGCCCCACTGCTGGGCGCTGAGCCAGCGGGCAGCCAGGCTCTGGCCGGCCACGTCACCGCCCCCGTCGCGGCCGCACCCTTCCTGTTGGCCCAGGCCACACAGGCCTCCTCCGCGCTGCACCTCGCCGTGACCGCCACCGGCAACGACGCTCAAGCCCTCGCCACATCCCTCGCGGCCTACCTGCCCACAGCCCAGATCGCGCTCCTGCCCAGCTGGGAGACCCTGCCGCATGAGCGGCTGAGCCCACGCAGTGACACCGTGGCGCAGCGCCTCGCGACGCTGCGCCGCATCGCCCACCCCGAGCAGGCCGCCCAGGAGACGGGCCTGGAACCTCCGCGCATCGTCGTGGCGCCGCTGCGGGCCCTGCTGCAACCGCTCGCCCCCGGGCTTGCGGACCTCGCCCCAGTGCGCGTCGCACCCGGCCAGCAACTGGACCTCACCGCATTGACCCAAGCCCTCGCCGATGCCGCATATATCAGGGTGGACATGGTGGAGCGGCGCGGCGAGTTCGCGGTGCGCGGCGGCATCGTGGACGTGTTCGCGCCCACCGACCCGTACCCCGTGCGCATCGAGTTCTGGGGCGACGAGGTGGACTCGCTGCGCTCCTTCTCCGTCGCGGACCAGCGCTCGCTCGCCGATGTCCCGCGCCTGTGGGCCCCGCCGTGCCGCGAGCTGCTGCTCACCGACGAGGTGCGCCGCCGCGCGAGCGCCCTCCAGTCCGCGATCCCCGCCGCCGCAGACATGCTGGGCCGCGTCGCCCAGGGCCAGGCCGTGGAGGGCATGGAGAGCCTCCTGCCTGCGCTGGTCGAACGCCTGGAACCACTGACGGACTCACTGCCGCGCGGCACGCGCGTGATCGCCATCGAGCCCGAGCGGCTGGCCCGCCGCGCCGAGGACCTCTACCGCACCGCCGAAGAGTTCCTCGCGGCGGCGTGGATCAGTGCCGCCGCCGGGGCCGATGCGCCGCTCGAACTCGCCACCGCTGAGCACCACCCCACCGCACTCCAGGGGGAAGGGGGGTTCCTGACGCTCGACCAGGTGCGCGATGCCGCCGCGGCACACGCCCTGGAATGGACCACGCTCGGCCCCTTCCAAACCTCCGACGCCACAGACGCCGGGGTGCTCGCGCTCGAGGACTTCCGGGGCCGGGCGGGAGCAGCCATCGAACTGCTGCGAGACAGGCAGCGTGAGGGCTGGCAGGTGGTCGTCACCGCCGCCGGCGTGGGCTCCGCGCAGCGCATCGCCGAGCAGCTGATCGACCAGGAGGTCACCGCCCGCGCGGTCGCGTCGCTCGCCGAGGCCAGCGAAGGCGTGATCGCCGTGGTCCACGGGGTGACGGGCACCGGCTTCCAGATCCCCGATGCGCGCCTGCTCGCGATGAGCGAGGCCGACCTCACGGGACGTGCCGGAACCGCCGCGGGCCCCAAGGTCAAGACCCCCAGCCGCCGTCGCGGCATCGTCGACCCCCTGCAACTGCGCCCCGGTGACTTCGTGGTGCATGCCAGCCACGGCATCGGCCGTTTTGTGGAACTGGTGCACCGCCAGGTGCGAGGCGTGGACCGCGAATACCTGGTGATCGAATACGCGCCCTCGCGCCGCGGCGGCCCCGCGGACCGCCTCTCGGTGCCCACCGACCAGCTGGACCAGGTCACCAAGTACGTGGGCGGGGAGACCCCCAGCGTCAGCAAGATGGGCGGCGCCGACTGGGCCGCCACCAAGGGGCGTGCGCGCAGGGCCGTCAAGGAGATCGCGGCCGAGCTGATCCGGCTCTACAGCGCCCGCATGGCCACGCAGGGACGCGAGTTCCCGCCGGACACCCCGTGGCAGCGCGAACTGGAGGAGGCCTTCCCCTACGTGGAGACGCCCGACCAGCTCTCCAGCATCGACGAGGTCAAGGCAGACATGGAGAAGGGCGTCCCCATGGACCGCCTCATCTGCGGCGACGTGGGCTTCGGCAAGACCGAGATCGCGGTGCGTGCGGCGTTCAAGGCCGTGCAGGCAGGCACCCAGGTGGCCGTGCTGTGCCCCACGACGCTCCTGGTCAAGCAGCACGTGGAGACCTTCGCGGATCGCTTCGCACAGTTCCCCGTCAAGGTCGCCGCGCTGTCGCGCTTCCAAAGCGACAAGGAGGCCAAAGAGGTGGTCGCGGGCCTGGCCGACGGCACCATCGACGTGGTGGTGGGCACCCACCGCCTGCTCACCGGGCAGGTGCGGTTCAAGGATCTGGGGCTCATCATCATCGACGAGGAGCAGCGCTTCGGCGTGGAGCACAAGGAGACGCTCAAGGCGATGCGCACCTCCGTGGACGTGCTCGCCATGTCCGCGACCCCCATCCCGCGCACGCTCGAGATGGCCGTGACCGGCATCCGCGAGATGTCCACCCTCGCCACCCCGCCCGAGGAGCGCCACCCCATCCTCACCTACGTGGGTCCGCAGGAGGACGCACAGATCATCGCCGCGATCCGCCGCGAACTGCTGCGCGACGGCCAGGTGTTCTACATCCACAACTCCGTCAAGACCATCAACCGCGCGGCCACGCATCTGGCGAACATGGTGCCCGAGGCGCGCATCGCGGTGGCCCACGGCCAGATGAGCGAGAAGGAGCTGGAGCAGGTCATCGTCGACTACTACGACAAGCGCTACGACGTGCTGGTGTGCACCACCATCGTGGAGACTGGGCTCGACATCTCCAACGCCAACACCCTGATCGTGGAACGCGCCGATGCCTTTGGCCTGTCCCAGTTGCACCAGTTGCGCGGGCGCGTGGGGCGCGGGCGGGAACGGGCGTACGCGTACTTTCTGTACCCGCCGGACCGCACCCTCACCGAGACCGCGCACGACCGCCTCCAGACCATCGCCGCCAACACCGACCTGGGTGCGGGCATGGCCGTCGCCATGAAGGACCTGGAGATTCGCGGCGCGGGCAATCTGCTGGGCGCCGAGCAGTCGGGACACATCGAGGGCGTGGGCTTCGACCTCTACATCCGCATGGTGGGGGAGGCCGTCGCGGGCTTCCGTGGGGAAGAAGAAGAGCGGCCGATGGTCACGATCGACCTGCCCATCGACGCCCACATCCCGGTGGAGTACATCGACACCGAGCGGCTGCGCCTGGAGGCGTACCGCAAGATCGCCGACGCCGACGACGCGGACACCCTCACCGGCCTGGCCGACGAGCTGACCGACCGCTACGGCGCCCTGCCCGAGCCCGTGAGCAATCTGCTCGAGGTGGCGCGCCTGCGCCTGGAGGTGCGCGAGGCCGGGCTGACCGATGTGGTGGCACAGGGCAAGCAGGTGCGCTTCTTCCCGGTCGAACTGCCGGACTCGGCGGCCATGCGCATGGGCCGCCTCTACCCGGGCACCGTGCTCAAGCCCGCCACCCGCCAAGCCCTCGTCCCCGCGCCTACGACGGCCCGCATCGGCGGCACCCCCGTGGAAGGCCTGCCCGTGCTCGCCTGGGTGCGTGAGGTCATGCAGGCCATGCGCGGCACGCCAGTAGGATGAGGCCCATGAAGCGCTTCATGGTTGCCGCCCTGGTGGCCCTCGCTCTTGCCGGTTGCACCCTTCCCAGCCAGGACCTCGCTCCCGGCGTCGCCTTCAGCTACCACGGCAACGTCGCGACCAACACGCAGATCGACGATCTGGCGCGGTCATGGGACCCGGACGGGGACGGTGTGGCCATCGCCTTCCGCCGCAACGCCCTCACCCTGGAGCTTCTGGCCGATGACCTGCTTGCCAAGGCAGACGAACTCACCGAGGGGCAGTTGGCGATCACTGAGACCATCGCGCGGGAACAGGCCACGAAGTGGCTCGCCGTCAAGGAGGACGGCGGCGAACCGAGCCCCGAGCTCGTCAGAAGTTTCCGCATTGTGCTGGCTCTGTATGTGGTCTACACCTTCGACTTCGACGGCTCCGTGCTCGCGGACATCGCCCAGAAGGTGGAGCAGGAGGCGATCGTGAGTCCCCGCTCCGGCGTCTTCTCCGCCGATGCTTTCCTCGCCTCCACCACCACTGCGGCCGGGACCGCATACAACTGGCAGCAGACCGCCTCGACCCCGCAGGAGCAGGAGCTCGCCTACGTGGCCTTCGCGACGGTGAACGGCTTTGGTGACCCGGCATCGGGCGTGCGGACCACCGGTGGCGCGTCGTCATAGCGTGCCGTGCCGCCAGGGGCGGGCCTTCCGGCCCGCCTGATACCTCGCGCCCCAGTTAGACTCATTCCAGATCCTGAACCGACGCCGCGTGTGCGGCACAAAGGAGAATCATGGCCAGCATTGAGGCCGTTGGCGCCCGCGAGATCCTTGACTCGCGCGGCAACCCCACCGTTGAGGTGGAAATCGCACTGGAGGACGGGACCTTCGCCCGTGCCGCCGTTCCCTCGGGCGCCTCGACCGGTGCCTTCGAGGCCGTGGAGCGCCGTGACGGCGACAAGGGCCGCTACCTGGGCAAAGGTGTGCAGCAGGCCGTGGACGCCGTGATCGACGAGATCGCGCCTGCTGTGGTGGGTGTCGAAGCCACCGAGCAGCGCCTGATCGATCAGATCATGATCGACCTGGACGGCACCGACAACAAGGGCAAGCTGGGCGCGAACGCCATCCTGGGTGTCTCGCTCGCCGTGGCCAAGGCCGCAGCCGACTCGGCCGATCTGGCGCTGTTCCGCTACGTGGGCGGCCCCAACGCGCACGTGCTGCCCGTGCCCATGATGAACATCCTCAACGGCGGCTCGCACGCCGACTCCAACGTGGACATCCAGGAGTTCATGGTGGCTCCCGTGGGTGCGACCTCCTTCCGTGAGGCACTGCGCACCGGTGCCGAGGTCTACCACGCCCTCAAGGCAGTGCTCAAGGAGCGCGGCCTGGCCACCGGCCTGGGCGACGAGGGCGGCTTCGCCCCCAACCTCGACTCCAACCGCGCCGCCCTGGACCTGATCCTGGTGGCCATCGAGAAGGCCGGCTTCAAGCCCGGTGAGGACGTGGCGCTCGCGCTCGACGTGGCCTCGACCGAGTTCTTCAAGGACGGCGCCTACCAGTTCGAGGGCAAGGCCACCTCGCCCGAGGACATGATCGCCTACTACGCGCAGTTGGTGGCCGACTACCCGCTCGTGTCCATCGAGGACCCGCTGTCCGAGGACGAGTGGGGCTCGTGGTCGCAGCTCGTCTCCGAGGTGGGTGACAAGGTGCAGATCGTGGGTGACGACCTGTTCGTGACCAACCCCGTGCGCCTGGCCAAGGGCATCGAGGAGAAGGCGGCCAACGCGCTGCTGGTCAAGCTCAACCAGATCGGCACCCTGTCGGAGACCTCCGACGCGGTACAGCTCGCGCAGCGTGCGGGCTTCGCCGCGATGGTGTCTCACCGCTCCGGCGAGACCGAGGACACCACTATCGCCGACCTGTCCGTCGCGTACAACGCCGGCCAGATCAAGACGGGTGCCCCCGCCCGTGGCGAGCGCATCAACAAGTACAACCAGCTGCTGCGCATCGAGGAGGAGCTGGACGACGCCGCCACGTACGCCGGCAAGTCCTCGTTCCCGCGCACGTACGCGTAAGGAACATCTGCTCCGTTGGAGCTGCGTGGGGCGCCTTCCCTGAGGGGAAGGCGCCCCTGCGCTTTCCTGGCCCCGGCCACTCCAAGCCGGAGTTGAGGACATGAGTGCTGAAAACTGTCCAGTTTTCAGCACTCATGTCCTCAACTCGACGGCGCGCACCGCCAATCCACACCACCCCGCTATCCACAGATTCGCTCCCGAGCCTGCGCAAGCATGCCGCTCCACGCTGTGATGAGGCATGCGCTTCCCCTTGCCCAGGCCCCACGCTGACGAGTCGCTCGCTGAGTACCTCGAACGCGAGCCCCGCGCCTACGTCCGCGCAGAGTTGTTGGCACGGTGGTCCCGCTACCAGCTCGATCAAGGCGTAGCGGGCGGGAGGGTGCTCCGGATACTGCCAGGTGTCTACTGCTCGGCCACGCATCGGGAGCATCCGCACGCCATCGCCGAGGCCATCACACTGTGGAACCCCCATGCGGTGGTGACGGGCGAACTCGCACTCGCGCTCGCGGGCGTGCCCATCCCCACGCCCCGCGTCGCCGATGTTGTGGTTCCCGCCGGCAGCAACCCGCGCACCCCGGCGTGGTTGCGTACGCATCAAACGGCCCCATTGAAGGAACTGAGCGGCCCATATGGAGTGCGGTGCACCGTTGCGGAAAGGTCCGTGATTGAAGCATGGAGGCGCGCGGCCCCGCAGGACCGCCGCAACATCTTGTACGCCGCGCTGTGGGAGCGGGCGTGCACCTGGAGACAGGTGCGCAAAGTCGCACTCGCGGACACGCAGCTACCCGGGCGGCGCGAACTCCTGACCGTTCTTGCGTGGTTCGCGGAGGGAGTCACCTCTCCGATGGAGGTGGTGGCGAAGCATCAGACGTTTGCCGACCGCGAGTTCCGCGAATTCGAGTGGCAGGTGGAGCTCCAGGCGGGTGGCAGGCGATGGGTGGGCGACATGGTCCACCGTCGCGCCAAGTTGATCGTGGAGTTTGACGGCGAGAAGCACCACTCCACTCCTCATGCGTGGAGGCGCGACCGCGAACGCGACATTGAGTTGGCGGCTGCCGGCTACCTGACGTTGCGCCTGACGTGGAGCGACCTCACTACCCGGCCCGAGTGGTGCAGAGCGCGGGTGCTCACGGTGCTGAAGGCCAGGTTGGCATCGGAGTTGAGGACATGAGTGCTGAGATGCGGCGGGTTTTCAGCACTCAAGTCCTCAACTCCGAGGCCGGGCGCAGGGGAGGGGGAGGCCGGGCGCGGGGCAGGGGAGGCAGGCCCGATGCCGGGCCGGGAGAGAGGGGAGAGAGAAGGGAGGGGGAATCTCGCCCCACACCGCGCGCCACCACCTTCACGGGCCACGGCCATCGGACAATGACTCCATGTCCTCGCCGAGCCGTCCCGGAGTGCCGCATGCGCGTCGCCCTGCCGCGCCCGGCACGCTGGGATCGACCCGGCCGGCGTCGTCTGCGGGGAGGCCTCCCGGCGGCCCCACCTCCAGCACCCCCCAGACGGGAACCGTCCGGCGTGCCGCGGAGCCCGCGCCGCTGGTGCAGGCCGCGCCCGTGCGCGGGTCCTGGGGCGCCATGCTCTCGTGGAAGACCCTGGTGCTCGTCCTGGTGCTCGGCCTCGCCGTCGCCCTGGTGCTCCCTTCCCTCCGCGTGTACACGCAGCAGCAGGCGGAGCTGGGCGCGCTCCATGCCGAGCGCGATGCCGCCCGCGCCGAGGTGGACGATCTCACCGCCCAGATCGCCCGCTGGAACGACCCGGCGTTCGTCGTGGCGCAGGCGCGTGAGCGGCTCGCCTACGTGTTCCCCGGAGAGACGCCGTTCCGCGTGGTGGACCCCGAGTTCGTGGTGGTCGCGGGCAGTGCGAGCGGCACAGCGGCCAAGGACGATGCCGACGCCCGGCCGTGGTTCGCGACCATGTGGGGTTCGATCATCGAGGTGGGCGAGGGGCCCCCACTGCCCGCCGTGGAGGACACGCCACCCGAGGAGCCAGTCGACGAGAAGGCGCCCCTGACCACCGTAGACTTCGGCGGATGAATACCCCCGTTTCGCCGCTCGACCTCGACGCGCTTGAGGCCCAGTTGGGTCGTCCCGCGCGAGGCGTGCTCGCCGTGGCCGCGCGTTGCGCCTGCGGCAACCCCACCGTCGTCACCACCGCCCCGCGCCTGCCGGACGGCACCCCGTTCCCCACGGTCTACTACCTCACCCATCCCGAGGCCGTCGCGGCGGTCTCGACGCTCGAGGCGGTGGGCACGATGCGGCAGATGCAGGAGCGGCTGGGGGAGGATGCCGCGCTGGCGGCCGCCTACTGCGCGGCCCACGAGGCATACCTGGCGGTGCGCTACGCGATCGAGGATGTCGCGGAGATTCACGGCATCTCGGCGGGCGGCATGCCCGATCGCGTCAAATGCCTGCACGTGCTGGCCGGCCATGCGCTCGCGGCGGGTCCCGGCGTCAACCCCCTGGGCGACGAGGTGCTGGAGCTCATCGCGCCCCGCTGGCGTCCCACACGCTGCACGTGCCCGCAGCCGCGGGCCTCGTAGGCTGGCGCCATGACTCGCGTAGCCGCCATCGACTGCGGAACCAACTCGATTCGCCTGCTGATCGCGGAGGTGGACCCCGGTGGCACCTCGCTCGCGGAGGTGACGCGCGCCATGACGGTGGTGCGGTTGGGCCAGGGGGTGGACAGGACGGGCGAGTTCGCCGCCGATGCCCTGGAGCGCACCTTCGCGGCGGCCGACGAGTACGGTGCGGCGTGCCGGGCGGCGGGTGTCGAGGTGGTGCGGTTCGTGGCGACGAGCGCGACGCGCGATGCCCGCAACCGCCAGGTGTTCATCGATGGCATTCGGGAGCGGCTGGGGGTGGAGCCGGAGGTGGTCTCGGGGGAGGAGGAGGCGCGGCTGAGCTTCGCCGGCGCCGTGTCGGTGGTGAGCCCGGAACCCGAGCCCGCGACGCCTGACCCCTACGCCGATCCCGTGCTGCACCTGCCGGCCCCTTACCTGGTGGTGGATCTGGGGGGCGGTTCCACGGAACTGGTGCTGGGTGTGGACCGGCCGGAGTATGCATGGTCGATGGACGTGGGCTGTGTGCGCATGACCGAGAGGCACCTGCGGTCGGACCCGCCCACCCAGGAGCAGATCGCCGCGGCGGAGGCCGACGTCCGGGCCGCCTTGGACGCCGCCGCCCAGGTGGTGCCGCTGGGCCGGGTGCGCACCGTCATCGGCGTGGCAGGCTCCGTGACCACGGTCACCGCGCATGCGCTGTCCCTGCCCGCGTACTCGCGCGAGGCGATCCACGGCACTGTTCGCGATCTGGACGAAACGCTGGACTGCTGCGATGAACTCACCGCGATGACGCGCGCTGGGCGTGCCGAGCTGCCGTTCATGCACCCGGGCCGGGTGGATGTCATCGGCGCGGGGGCACTCGTGTGGAGGGTGGTGCTGGAGCGCGTGCGCGCCGAGGTCGAGGCCGGCGGTGGCTCCCTCACCGAGGTGGTCACGAGCGAATGCGACATTCTGGACGGGATAGCGCTTTCGCTCGCATGACGCAGGCGGCGAGGTTGCTGACCGTGTTGACAGGCCAGCCGCCAGCCCCTACCGTACCCAGTGGGA
>CAZFEH010000010.1:0-43312 GCA_964517615.1 uncultured Demequinaceae bacterium | reverse complement strand
CCCCGAGGAGCACGCCCAGATCCCCCAGGTGCCCGGCTCGCTGTCCGAGGTGCTCGACAACCTGGAGAAGGACCACGCGTTCCTGCTCGAGGGCGGCGTGTTCACCCCCGACTTGATCTCCACCTGGATCGACTACAAGCGCTCCGCGGAGATCGACCCGCTGCGCTTCCGTCCGCACCCCCACGAGTTCGAGCTCTACTACGACGTGTAAATCGCTGTTGTAGTGCTGTCAGGGCCGTCCCGGGATTCCCCCGGGGCGGCCCTTTCGCGTGGGGCCGATGCTGGGGTGAGGTTGCCCTGCACTGTCCGGCGCCCCTCCCCAGGGTTGAGGACTTCAGCGCGGGAATGGCGAAGTCTTGTGAGCACGGGGTGCGGTCCCACCCCTTAAGGAGCCTGCCTGTTAGCCTGAATCATGTCGATCGAGATGAAGATGTGGCGCATCGATGGCGAGGTGCCACAGCCCCTCGCCACTTCGTCCCTCCCTGCAGAGAGAGACCTCCACGAGTTCCTCAAGCGGGACCCCTCACTCTTGGGGGAACGCCTGTTGGTGATTGGAAGTGAGACCCCCACACCATTCGGAGGGCGACTGGATCTCCTGGCCATAGACGAGGACGGCAACCTCCATGTCCTCGAACTCAAGCGAGACAAGACACCCCGCGAAGTGGTTGCCCAGGTGCTCGACTACGGCTCCTGGGCCACCGGCCTGTCACGCGAGGCAGTCATCGCAATGGCCAACAACCACCTCTCGCAACCATTTGAGGCGGCCTTCGAGGAGGTCTTTCGTAAGACCCCGCCGGACGAACTCAATGGCAAACTGCACCTCACCATCGTGGCCGCCGAACTTGATGCCAGTTCCGAGCGCATCATCAACTACTTGCGCACCTTCCAAGTGCCAATCAATGCCGTCTTCTTCTCGTACCTGGAAGACGGTGGACGTCGCTATCTGGCCCGCTCCTGGCTCACAGCATCTGCGGAGGACGCCTTGCCTACCTCCACTGCACGGGGCAGCAAGCGCGCCAACTGGAACGGCCGCGACTGGTATGTGAACTGTGGAGGCGACCGACCCTGGGAAGACGCAAGGCAGTTCAACTTCATCTCTGCTGGCGGAGGCAAGTGGTACTCAGAGACCATACGCAAGCTACCCGAAGGATCCCGGGTCTGGGTGTATGTCCCCGGCAGCGGCTATGTCGCCGCGGGCAACACCCTCGCTCCCGCACAACGGTTTGAGCAGGCAGAGGTCAAGGTCGGGGAAGAGTGGGTGCTGCTCGCCAACCAGGCGCTCCATGGTACCTATCAGCACCGCATCAACCCCGTGGACGACGACGCGGAGTGGGTGGTGCCAGTCAAGTGGCTGGATACCCGCCCTGAGGCAGAAGCACTGAAGGAGAAGGGCCTCTTCGCGAATCAGGCGAGTGTTTGCCGCCTGAGCCAGGAGTTCACGCTAGAGCGCCTCAACGCCTTCTTCAACATCGACGACCAGGACTAATAGAGGGGGCTGCGGGTGCTGGCGCCGGGCACACCGATTCGATCGGCACCGACAACCAGCCCCACACCAAGGGCTACCAGGTGAAGTTCGCCATTCTCATCGGAGTAGCAACTAACGAAACCCTCCAGGTACGGCAACAAGGCATCCAGTTGCTGGGGTGGGGTTGCCCTGCACTGTCCGGCGCCCCTCCCCAGGGTTGAGGACTTCAGTGCTGAAAACCGCCGGGTTTTCAGCACTCATGTCCTGAACTCGGCTCGCAATGCGCATGCACCACACAGCATCCTCACCCGCCCCGCCCCTCTACACCCGCCCCGCCCTTCTACACCCGCCCCGCCAGCCTCACCCGGTGCTAGCCAGCCGCAGAAAACAGTCAATCTAGGGCCCTCCATTGACCGGAACGTGCGAATTCGCAGAAAACGGCGGGGAGGGAGGGGGCGGGGAGGGGGCGGAGCGGGGGAAGGAGCAGACAGGCACTCCGTCACACCCACCAGCCCCCTACCCGTGACATCCTTATCTGCGTGACCGATCGCAGCCAGCTCTTCCCGGGCAAGAGGTTCATCTCCACGGTGCTCGACGCCCTGGACACCAAGACCGCCATGAGCGGCGAACTCGCCCGCGTCTACCTCATGCGCTCGGCCATGGCGGGCGGGATCATCGGCATCATGTACCTGGGCTATTTCGCCACGGTGGCGGCCTTCGCCTCCATCGGAGACGGTCAGCTCACCGGCGTCGGCCGCCTCATCGGCGCCGCCATCTTCGGCTTCGCCCTGATCTTCATCTACTACACCAAGTCGGAGCTCCTGACCTCGAACATGATGGTCGTCTCCATCGGCGCCTACTATCGCCGTGTCAAGACCTGGCGCGGCGCCCGCCTGCTGGCTCTGTGCTTTCTGGGCAACGCCATCGGCGGCCTGGCGATCGCCCTGCTCGTGGCGGCATCCACCCTGGCAGAGGGCGGCATCGGTGCGGCGATGGACGATGCCGTCCTGCACAAGCTCGCCTACTTCGAGCACGGTGCGTCAGGCATGGCCGACCTCGCGGTCCGCGCCATCCTGTGCAACTTCATGATCAACCTGGCCATGCTGCTGGTCTACAACGGCCTCATCAAGGAGGACGTGTTGATGGCGGCGGCGATGGTCGCCTCGGTCTTCGTCTTCGCCTTTGTGGGCTTCGAGCACTCCGTGGCCAACACCGTGCTGTTCACCATGGTGGGCCTGCACGGCGGCATTGATGTGGGCCTCGCGGCCGCCAACGTCGGCATTGTTCTCGCGGGCAACTTCATCGGCGGCGGCCTGCTGATCGGCTGGTACTACGCCTACGCCAACGACGACCGCAAGCATCTGGCCAAGGACTGATCCCCGCTCACCGAGCCCCACCATTTGCCAAGACCGCAAGCAAGCGCTTACATTTCATTCTTGTGAGTACGTCTACATCGTCGTTGCCTGTCTCCTCGGACCCGTCTGCCACACCGGCAAGCGCCCTCTCCACCCCTGGTGAGACCGCCGCAAGCGCTCTCATCGGTGCGGGTCCCGCCGCGCTCGATTCGCAGGAATGGTGGCGCACCGCGGTGATCTACCAGATCTACCCCCGCTCCTTTGCGGACTCCAACGGCGACGGCGTGGGCGACCTGCCCGGCATCACGGCACGGCTGCACCACATCGCCAAGCTGGGCGTGGACGCCGTGTGGCTGTCCCCCTTCTTCGCCTCCCCCCAGCGCGACGCCGGCTATGACGTGGCCGACTACCGCGCCGTGGATCCCCTGTTCGGCACGCTGAACGACTTCGACGCCTTGCTGGCCGAAGCCCACCGCCAGGGCCTGCGCGTCATCGTGGACATCGTCCCCAACCACACCTCGTCCGAGCACCTCTGGTTCCAGGAGGCGCTCGCCTCCCCGCCGGGCCACCCCAGCCGCGACCGCTACCTGTTCCTCGACGGCCGCGGCGCGGACGGCAACGAGCCCCCCAACAACTGGCAGTCCGTGTTCGGCGGCCCCGCCTGGACCCGTGAGATCCGCGCCGACGGCACCCCGGGCCAGTGGTACCTGCACCTGTTCGACTCCACCCAGCCGGACCTCAACTGGCGGCACGCCGAGGTGCTCGACGAGTTCGACGACGTCCTGCGCTTCTGGCTGGACCGCGGCGTTGACGGCTTCCGGGTGGACGTGGCTCACGGCCTCATCAAGGCCGACGGCCTGCCCGACTTCATCCCCGCCCAGGACGCCGACTCGATGGGCGGCAGTGTCGAGGAGATCCCCTACTTCGGTCAGGACGGCGTCCACGAGGTGTGGCGACGGTGGCGCGCCGTGCTAGACGCCTATCCCGGCGAGCGCATCCTTGCCGCCGAGGCCTGGGTCCACCCCGTGGAACGCACCGCGCTGTGGGTGCGCCCCGACGAGATGCACCAGGCCTTCAACTTCGCCTACCTCGCCGCAGACTGGGAGGCCACCGCCCAGCGCGAGGTCATCACCCGCTCGCTCGACACCTTCCACGCCGTGGGAGCACCGAGCACGTGGGTGCTGTCCAACCACGATGTGGTGCGCCACGCGAGCCGGCTCGCGCTGTCCGCGCCCAACCCCCAGGGCCACGGCATCGGCCCCCACTCCCCCGGCCTGCCCGACGACCGCCTGGGCCTGATCCGCGGCCGCGCCGCCACGCTGCTCATGCTGGCGCTGCCTGGCTCCGCCTACGTCTACCAGGGCGAGGAGCTGGGCCTGCCCGAACACGTCTTCATCCCGGACGACGCGCGTCAGGACCCCACCTGGTTCCGCACCGCGGGCGAGCGCTACGGGCGCGACGGCTGCCGCGTTCCCCTGCCCTGGGAGGCCACAGCACCCTCCTACGGCTTCAGCACCGCGGGGCTCGCGTGGCTGCCGCAGCCGGAGCGCTGGGCAGAGCTCGCGCGCGACACGCAAGCCGCCGACCCCACCTCCACACTCCAGATGTACCGGGACGCGCTGCGACTGCGCCGCATCCACGGTCTGGGCTCGGGCGACCTCACCTGGATCGACGCAGGCGAGGACGTGCTCGCCTTCGATAACGGGCCTGTGCGCGTGGTCGCCAACCTGTCCGAGGCCCCCATCCACGTCGAGGGAGAGCCGCTGGTGACGTCGATCTACGGCGGGTTGCTCGACGATGGTGCGATACTGCCGGAGACTACTGTGTGGATGCTGCGCCCCGACGCGTCGGCACCCTGAGTCCACACCGTGAATCCACCGCGACACCACCGGCCGCCACTGGGCGGGGCACCGGGGGCACCGAAGGAGGCGTCGATGCCCACCATCGAGCAAGTAGCCGAACTGGCCGGAGTGTCCACGGCCACGGTGTCCCGTGCGCTGGCAGGCAAGACGAGCGTGTCCCCCCACACGCGCGGCCGCGTCGAGGCCGCCGCCAAGGAACTGGGCTACGTGGTCTCCTCTGCGGCATCGAGCCTGGCCTCAGGCCGCACTCGCAACGTGGGCGTGGTGATGCCCTCCGTCCACAGCTGGTTCTTCACGCGCGTGCTCGCGGGCGCCCACCGGGCCCTGTCCGACGCGGGATACGACCTCACGCTCTATCAGCTCGACTCCGCGGTGGGAGCGAGCCAGACCGAGGCCGGCCCCCGCCGCGCCAGGTTCTTTGACGAGTTCCTGCTGCGCAAGCGCGTGGATGGCTTGGTCGCGGTCTCCCTTGAACTCACCGACGACGAGATGGGGCGGCTGCACAACTTCCGCAAGCCCGTGGTGGGCCTGGGCGGACCGCTTCCCGGCGCGCGTTCGCTCAGCCTCGACGACCTGGCCGTGGCGCGCCTGGCGACCGAGCATCTGCTGGCGCTGGGGCACCGCAGCATTGCCCACATCGGCGGCGACACGAGTTTTGACGTGGACTTCCACCTGCCCTCGCACCGTCGCGAGGGCTACGAGCAGGCGCTCTTGGCGGCAGGGGTCACCCCCGACCCGCTCATGGTGCGCCTGGCCGACTTCACCATCTCAGGCGGATACACCGCCACGTTGCAGCTGCTGGGCGACCCTCGCGTGAGCCCCACCGCGATCTTCGCCGCCTCCGACGAGATGGCGATGGGCGCCATCATGGCGGCGCGTGACCTGGGCAGGCGCGTTCCCGATGACCTGTCCATCGTGGGCATCGACGGTCACGAGCTGGGCGACTTCTTCGGGTTGACCACGGTGGATCAGTTCCCCGAGACTCAGGGCCGCCTGGCAGCCGAGCTGCTGTTGCGCGAGTTGGACGACGCGACCGAACCCGCACCGGCCCCCCTGCCCTTCGAGCTGGTGGTGCGGCGCTCCACCTCGGCCCTCACCACGGGATGACCGGGCGGGCCGAGTTCGCCGGCGCTGGGGTGTCCGGCTCCGGCCCCTACGATGCCGTCATCATCGGACCTGCGGCGCTCAACACCCTGGTCGAGGTGGACTCGCTTCCCCAGCCGCGATCGCACATGATCTTCGCCCGGGGACATCGCCGGGCCCTGGGCGGCACGTCGGCGGGCAAGGCCTTGCACCTGGCGGACCTGGGCGTGACCACGGCGTGCTTCACCGCGGTGGGGGACGATGCCGACGCCGGAGCGATCCGCGAGGCCCTCACGGTGCCCGGCCTGGACCTGGTGGCCTGGACCGCCCCCGGGCCCAGCGAGCACCATCTCAATCTGATGGCCTCTCACGGCGAACGGCTGTCGATCTATCTGGACGCCGGGCCGATGCGGCCGCTGGCTCCGCACGAACTGGAGCAGGCGCGCTCCGCGATGCGTGCGGCGCGCGTGATCGTGCCGGATCTGACGCCGTTGGCGCTCGAGTTCCTGGACGATGCCCGGAACGCAGCGGGCGCGGTGTGGGTGGACCTGCACGACTACAACGGGCGCAGTGCGTTTCATGCCCCCTTCCGGGCTGCGGCCGATGTGGTGCTGATGAACGATGACGCCCTGCCCGAGCCGGTGGCGTTGCTGCACGAGATGGTCCGGGACGGTGCGCAGGCGGCGGTGTGCACGTTGGGGGCCCGCGGTGCCGTGGGGGTCGCGGCCGACGGCACGGTGGTACGGGTCGAGGCGGTACCCACCACGGTGGTCGACACCAATGGTGCGGGAGACGCCTTCATGGCGGGCATGATCGCGGCGTCGTTGAGCGAGGGTGGATCGGCCTCCGTCACGGGGCCGGAACTGCGCAGGTGGATGACGGCAGGTGCCCAGCAGGCCGTCCGCGCGTTGCGGTCCCCGTCGGTTGGCCCCCTGTCAGAACCGTAAACGCTCGACATTTACGGTGACGCAGCGCTGCCTCAGCCCTCTCGTGAGAACGCTCCCCTACAACCCGGTAAGCGATCGTTTTTCCTCGTAAATAGCCATCGAACCGGTCGTGATCGTTCTGTGACCTTCCGGGCTTGCACGCGCTTGCATTTTGGGGTTACTCTGCAATCGCTTGCATTTCGTAAGTCGGGAGAAGGTCCTCCCACGGCACGACACGTGTCGGGCGGCCTTCACCGCCAGCACATTCGAAGGACGACCACACCATGCTCAAGACGAAGAAGTCTCTCGCAGGCGGCGCACTCGCCGTCACCGCGGGAATGCTCCTCGCGGCGTGCTCCAGCCCCGCCGACACTCCCAACACCTCCCCCGCGCCCGGCGAGACCTCCGGTGCCCCCGCCTCGACCCTGACCGTCTGGGTCGACGCAGAGCGCGCCGATGCCCTCGCCCAGGCAGCCGCCGACTACCAGGCTGCGACCGGCATTGCGGTGGACATCGTCGCCCGCGACAACTCCACCCTCAAGGATGACTTCATCCAGCAGGCCAACTCCGGCTCCGGCCCGGACGTGGTCATGGGTGCCCACGACTGGCTCGGCGAACTCACCGCCAATGGCGTGGTCGCCCCCCTCGAACTGGGCGACAAGGCCGGGGACTTCCTTCCCGTCGCGCTCGACGCCGCCACGTATGAGGGCACCGTCTACCAGCTCCCCTACGCCGTCGAGAACCTCGCCATCCTGCGCAACGCGGACCTGGTTCCCGAGGCCGTCGCCACCTTCGACGAGATGATCGCCGCAGGCACCGCCGCGGGAGCAGAGTTCCCGTTCGTGGTGGAGCAGGGCGCCAACGGCAACCCCTACCACCTGTACCCCTTCCAGACCGCGTTCGGCGCCCCCGTGTTCGGTCGCGACGCCAACGGCGCCTACGACCCCACGCAGCTGACGCTGGGTGACGGCCTGGAGTTCGCGCAGTGGCTGTCCAGCCAGGGCGTCAACGGCGCCGGCACCATCTCCACCGAGATCACCGGCGACATCGCCAAGGAGAAGTTCCTCGCGGGCGATGCGGCCTTCTGGCTCACCGGCCCCTGGAACGTCACCGCAGCCGTCGAAGGCGGCGTGAACGTGGCGGTGGACGCCATCCCCACTCCCGGCTTCGAGGCCGCTCAGCCGTTCGCCGGCGTCAAGGGCTTCTTTGTCAACGAGTACTCGACCAACAAGGTGGCCGCCAACGACTTCCTGGTGAACTACATCGCCACCGAAGAGGTCCAGCTGTCGCTGTACGCCTCGCAGGGCATCCTCCCCGCCCTCACCGCCGCTGCGGACGCCGTGTCGAGCGACCCGCTGATCGCGGGCTTCAAGGCCGCCGGCCTGGAGGCCGTGCCGATGCCCGCCATCCCCGCCATGGGTAAGGTGTGGGAGTACTGGGGCATTGCCCAGGCTGCCATCCTCGACGGTGCGGACCCCGCGACCACGTGGGCCAAGCTGACCGAGGACGTCGAAGCCGCTATCAACGGCTAACCACCTCATGCGATGGTGGCCGGGACGGGACTCCGTCCCGGCCACCTTCTCCCCACATCGGCATCGACTAAGGCTTTTCTCCCCATGACCACTCAGGTGAATGCCCCGGCGCCGCAGCGCAATGACGCGCCGCGCCACTCCTCCCCCGGCGCATCGGGCCGGCTCGGTCCTCTCGTCGTGAAGATCATCCTGCTCGGCGGATTCAACGCCATGCTGGTGACGCTGCTGTTCATCCTCGCGCAGCGCTCCTCCTGGACCGTCCTGGCACTGGCCGTCGCGGCCGGCGCCCTGATCAACTGGATCTACCTGGGGCGACGCCACGTCCCCGCCAAGTACATCACTCCGGGCCTGGTGTTCCTCGCGATCTTCCAGGTCTTCGTGCTGCTCTACACGGTGTACGTGGCGACCACCAACTACTCCACCGGTCACGTGCTGAGCAAGGACCAGGCCATCCAGTCCCTGCTGAGCCAGTCGCAGAGCCGGGTGGAGGACTCCCCCACCTTCGCCGTGACCATCGTGGACACGGGCGAGCAACTGGGCATGCTCGCCACCTCCCCCGAAGGCCTGGCCCTCTTCGGCACCGCCGACGAGCCCCTGCGCGAGGTCGAAGCGGTCTTCGAGAACGGCAAGGCCGTCTCCTTCGATGGCGCCCGCAGCCTGACCTTCGCCGACGTGCTGGGCCGCCAGGACGAGGTCTTCGCCCTGTGGGTACCCTTCTCCGACGACGCCGCGGACGGCTCCCTGCGCACGCTCGACGGCCGCTCGGCCTACCAGTACACCTCCAACCTGGAATACGACCGCGAGGTGGGCACACTCACCCACACGGTCACGGGCATCGTGTACGTCGACAACGGCAACGGCGCCTTCGAAGACCCCGAGGGCAATCAGATCCTTCCCGGCTGGACCATCAACGTGGGGCTGGACAACTTCCACCGGGCCTTCACCGACACCAGCATCCTGAAACCCCTGGGGTACGTCACCGTCTGGACCTTCACCTTCGCCTTCTTCTCGATGTTCCTGACCTTTGCCCTGGGACTGGCGACCGCACTGCTGCTCAACAAGCCCGGCATGCGCGGCCTCAAGGTGTACCGCGTCATCATGGTGCTCCCCTACGCCTTCCCCGCCTTCCTGTCCGCCATGGTGTGGGCCGGCATGCTGTCCACCAGCTTCGGCTTCGTGAATCAGGTGATCCTGGGAGGAGCCTCCATTCCGTGGCTCACCGACCCCACGCTGGCCAAGGTGGCGCTGCTCATGGTGAACCTGTGGCTTGGCTATCCGTACATGTTCCTCATCACGCTGGGCGCGCTGCAGTCCATCCCCAGTGAACTGAGCGAGGCCGCCCGCACCGACGGAGCCAACCCCTGGCAGACCTTCACCCGCATCAAGCTGCCGCTGCTGCTGGTCTCGGTGGCACCCGTGCTGATCTCCACGTTCGCGTTCAACTTCAACAACTTCAACGTGATCTACCTGCTCACGGGCGGTGGGCCCCGAGACACCAGCGCAGGCATCCCCGTGGGACACACGGACATCCTCATCTCGATGGTCTACAAGGTGGCCTTCACCGGCCAGCAGCGTGACTACGGTCTCGCGAGCGCCTTCTCCATCATCATCTTCATCCTGGTCGCGGCGATCAGCATCATCAGCTTCCGCCGCACCCGCTCTTTGGAGGACATCAACTGATGACTACCGAAACCTCCCCCGTGCCCCGCAACCGCCCCGGCATCGGCCACTGGCTCAAGCACTTCGGCTGGCGCCATGCCCTCGCCGTGGTCCTGTGCGTCTACGCCATCATTCCGCTGGCGTACATCGTCTCCACGTCGCTCAACCCGCGCGGCACCCTCACGGGCTCCAACCGGCTGTTCTCGCAGATCGGCTGGGAGAGCTACGCGCGGCTGCTGAGCAGCGACCAGTACCCCTTCCTGCTGTGGTTCAAGAACTCCATCGTGGTGGGGCTGGTCACGGCGGTGCTGTCCGTCTTCCTGGGCGCCCTGGCCGCATATGCCTTCTCGCGGATGCGCTTCCGCGGACGGCACACCGGGCTGCTCACCATCGTGCTGGTGCAGATGTTCCCGCAGCTGCTGGCGGTGGTCGCGATCTTCCTGCTGCTGACCAAGATCGGCGACATCTTCCCCGCCATCGGACTCAACACCCATGCGGGACTCATCATGGTGTACCTGGGTGCGGCGCTGGGTGTGAACACCTACCTCATGTACGGCTACTTCTCCACGGTTCCCGTGGACATCGACGAGGCGGCCAAGATCGACGGCGCGGGACACGCCCGCATCTTCTTCACCATCATCCTGCGCCTGGTCGCGCCGATTCTTGCCGTGGTGGCCCTGCTGTCCTTCATCGGCACCATGAACGACTTCGTGATCGCCTCCGTGGTGCTCGTGGACAAGGAGCAGCAGACGCTCGCGGTGGGCCTGTACCGCATGGTCGCCAACCCCAACTATGCGGACTGGAGCGCCTTTGCCGCCGGAGCAGTCATGTCGGCCACGCCGGTGGTGGCGCTGTTCCTGGCGCTGCAGCGCTACATCGTGGGCGGACTGACCGCGGGGGCGGTGAAGTAGCCGGTAGATGGGCACATCCCCCAGGAGGGCCAGTAACCCTCCTGGTACATGGCATGTGAATCGGTTCGATTCTCGACTTGCGTGGACCGGTTCAAACCGGTACGGTTGGCGATAGGCATCAGCCAGAAGTCGTGACTTCGAGATGATTGCCCCGATGCGGAACGAGGTGAGAGCCGTTCCGTTTCGGACAGTCGCGTGACGTGAGGTTCGCCTCACCGATCAGCAGACATCCCACGGTGAGTGGCCGGTGGGGCCGACGGGCCCCACCGGCCTTCTGCATTTCCCTGGCACGAGCCGAACCCCTGTGTACTGACCTCGCGGTAGCCCCAAGCCTCGGCTAGCCGCCACCGCCTGTGCCCTGCGGATCTCCTGGCCTTGACCCTGGCCACAACCACAACCACAACCACAACCACAACCACAATGGTGTTGGGATCTTTCGGTGTTGTCGACTTTTGCTTTCTATGGTGTCAAAAACTGTGGGTGGTGGCGTGCACCGTGTCCGAACCGGCGGCGGTGGGTGACCGTTCGATGTCCGCAACAGATCGAGGTATACCTACAGATTTCCGCACCATAGGGCGCATTTCTCGAAAACACCGAAAGATTTCGACACCATTGTGGTGATGAAGTGGTAGGTGGGAGTGGGTGGGCGCACGGGTACGGAGGGGGAGGGCGCCAGCCGGGCAGGCGGGCCGTCTGCTGCCCGTAACGGGGGCCCGGAGCGTGGCGAAGCATGGCGGCAACCCTCGCACCACGCCTGGATACGCACCGACCCAGCCCCTAACGCGACGGCGCGCCGTCCTCCCAGCCAAAGAACACGCGTTCCATCACCACGCGGGAGCGGCGGGCCAGACGCGAGTACCTCTGGTCGAGCTCCTGGCCGCTCTCCCCCGTGCCCATGATCTCCGCGAGCACCCGCACCTGGCCCAGGTCACGGGGCAGCACATCCGCATCCGCGATGCTGCCACGCAGTGCGATGGCGCCGCGCAGGTCCGTGGCAAGCCTCCATGAGGCGCGCAGCGCCTCGGCGTCCTCGGGATCGAGCAGTCCCTCCTGCTGCGCGGCCGTCAAGGCGGCGAGGGTCTGCGTGGTGCGCAGGCCCTCGACCGTCCGCCCTCGCTCCAGCTGCAGCATCTGCACTGTCCACTCGACGTCGGAAAGCCCGCCCGGACCGAGCTTGAGGTGTCGGCGCGGGTCCACCCCGCGGGGAAGCCGCTCGGACTCCATCCGCGCCTTGAGCGTGCGCATCTGCTTGAGGGCCGCTGCCGGGAGTTCAACCGGATAGCGCACCTCATCCACCATCGCGAGCCACCGCTCGCGCAGCCCGGCCTCCCCCGCCACCGGGCGGGCCCGCAGCAGCGCCTGCGCCTCCCAGGGGTCCGACCATCGCCGGTAGTACTCCGCGCTGGATTCGAGGGAGCGCGCCAGGGGGCCGTTCTTGCCCTCGGGGCGCAGGTCGGCGTCCACCGCGAGGGCGGGCTGAGGGTTGGGCCGTTGCAGCAGGTCGCGGAACCGGGCCGCGACCGCCTGGGCATACTCGTGGGCGCCGTCGGATCCCTCCATCGGCTCATACACGAACTGCACGTCGGCATCCGAAGCGTAGCCCATCTCCTGGCCGCCGTAGCGTCCCATCGCCACCACCGCCATCGCCGCGGGAGCGACGTCCACGGCTCTGTCGCGCGCCGCGGCCTCATGCGCCAGGCGCAGGGCGCCGGCGATCAGCACGTCGGCCGCGACGGTGACCGACTCCGCCGCG
Source organism: uncultured Demequinaceae bacterium (assembly GCA_964517615.1). Classification (GTDB taxonomy): domain Bacteria; phylum Actinomycetota; class Actinomycetes; order Actinomycetales; family Demequinaceae; genus Demequina. Next base: position 30,766 of record CAZFEH010000010.1, on the reverse strand, counting down.
CCCACCGAATCCACCAGGCCCAGTACGTCGGCGGCGGCAGTGCGCACCAGTTCGCGGCGACGAATGCCGCGCAGGGCGGTGATGCACTGCTCCTCGTCGTCGGAACGGCCGATGATCGCCTCGGCTTCTGCCATGAGCCGCTCCGGCGTGCGGGGAAGCAGATCCTCGTCATTGTCGAGCCAGGTGATCTCCTGTGCCGACGCCAGGAGCGCGCGCGTGACGAAGCCCGAGGTGGACAGCAGCCGGGCGAGGCGCTCCGCCGCCGTTCCCGAATCGCGCAGCAACTTGAGGTACCAGTGCGCCTCGGCAAGCTGCTCGGACAGCTGCCGGAAGGCCAGCAGCCCGCCGTCCGGATCGGGCCCCTGCGCGAACCAGCCGATCATGGCGGGCAGCAGCTGCCGCTGGATGGCGGCACGGCGCGACAGACCCGCGGTGAGCGCGGCGATATGACGCTGCGCGCCCTCAGGGTCGCGAAAGCCTACGGCGCTCAGCCGCGCACGCGCGGCCTCGTCGTCCAGGGAGGCCTCATCGCTGCTCAGGCGCGCCACCTCGCCCAGAATGGGCCGATAGAACATCTCCAGGTGCATCGCGCGCACGTCGCGGCGCACGTCCGCCCACACCTCCTCCATGTAGGGGACGGTCGCAAAGCCCGATGCGCGGGCCAGGTGACGCAGGTCCTCCTCGGAGGAGGGCATGAGGTGGGTGCGCGACAGCTTGCGCAACTGGAGCCGATGCTCCCACACCCGCAGTTGGCGGTAGCAGCGGTCGAGCACCGCGGCCTGCGTGCGCCCCACGTATCCGCCTGCACGCAACGCGGCGAGCGCTTCCAGGGTGCCGCGCACGCGCAGTGCCTCGTCGGAGCGGCCATGCACCAGTTGCAGCAGTTGGATGGTGAACTCGACGTCCCGCAGGCCACCCGGGCCCAGCTTGATCTCGCGATCCGATTCCCCCGCCGGGATGTGCTGTTCCACCCGGCGGCGCATCGCCTGTGCGGACTCCACGAAGCCCTCGCGTCCCACGGCGGTCCACACGAGCGGCCACACCGCGTCGATGTACTGGCGCCCCACCTCGGCGTCGCCGGCCACCGGGCGTGCCTTGAGCAGCGCCTGGAACTCCCAGGACTGGGCCCACCGCTCGTAGTAGGCCAGGTGGGAGGCGATGCCGCGCACCAGGGCGCCGTCCTTGCCCTCGGGGCGAAGGTTGGGATCCACCTGCCACAACGGCAGCTCCGTGGACGGCGCGGAGCATGCCTGGGCTGCCCGCGTGGCCAGGCGTGCGCCCACCCGATGCGCCTCCTCCTCGCTCGCGCCCTCGCCCGGCTCGACCACGTAGATGACATCCACATCCGAGACGTAGTTCAGTTCGCGCGCACCGCACTTGCCCATGGCGATGATCGCCAGGCGTGCGGTGGGGTGCTCCGCGATCTCCCCGCGCGCGATGGCGAGCCCGGCCTCGAGCGCCGCGCCCGCCATGTCGGCGAGCATGCGCCCCACGGCGGGCATGATCGAGGTGGGGGTGGCTGCGTAGAGATCCTCGGCGGCGAGGCGAACCAGCAGTCGCCGGTAGGCGATGCGCATCGCGTCGATGCCTTCGCCTCCCACGACCGTGGCTACGGGAATGGGGGCATCCGGGTCGGCACCCACTGCGATGAGCAGTTCCCGGCGCGGGTCGGATTCTTCGAAGACGTCCCGGCCGTCCCACTGGGCGAAGTCGGCCGCGATCCGGGGATGGCGCACCAGGAAGTCACCGAGCGCGCTCGACGCTCCCAGCACCACGGCCGCCTTGGCTCCTGCGCGCGTGCGCCCCAGGGAGGTCACCGTTTCCAGACACCCCGCATCGCGGGCCGCGGACGTCAGCCGGAGCATCGTCAAGAGCGCCGCGTCGGGATCTGCCAGGTACGACAGTGCGCCGGGGACATCGTCCACGACTATTCCCGTGGCCGCGACCAGTTCCTCGATCAGGCCCAGGGCCCGCCGCGGGTCTTCGACCCCGGCCCGGCGCAACAGCGTGGTGGCCGTGACGTCACGGCCACCACCAGGACGCTCGCTCATGGCATGGGTCCTTGGTCCACGACCTGCCCGCCGCCCTAGAGCACCGAGAGGTAGGTGTCCAGTTCGTATTGCGTCACCTGGGCGCGGTACGCCTCCCACTCGGCGCGCTTGTTGCGCAGCACGAAGTCGAAGACGCGCTCGCCGAGCGTCTCCGCGACCAGCTCGGACTGCTCCATGGCGACGATCGCCTCGGCCAACGATGCGGGCAACGGCTCGTAGCCCATCGCCTTGCGCTCCGCCGCCGACAGCTCCCAGACATCGTCCTCAGCGCCGTCGGGAAGCTCATAGCCGCCCTCGATGCCCTTGAGACCCGCAGCAAGCAGCACCGAGAACGCCAGGTAGGGGTTCGCCGCGGAATCCATGGCACGGTACTCGACGCGCGTGGAGACGCCCTTGGTGGGCTTGTGGATGGGCACGCGCACCAGCGCGGAGCGGTTGTTGGAACCCCAGCACACGTACGAGGGGGCCTCGGCCCCTCCCCACAGGCGCTTGTAGGAGTTCACGTACTGGTTGGTGATGGCCGTGATCTCCGGGGCGTGCCGGAGCAGGCCCGCCATGAACTGGCGCGCCACCGTGGACAGCTGGAAGGGCTGCCCGGCGTCGTAGAAGGCATTGCGGTCGCCCTCGAACAGGCTCAGATGGGTGTGCATTCCCGATCCCGGACCATCGGCCAGCGGCTTGGGCATGAACGAGGCGTACAGCCCCTGCTCGAGCGCGACCTCCTTGATGGCGGTGCGGAAGGTCATGATGTTGTCGGCCATCGTGAGCGCATCGGCGTAGCGCAGGTCGATCTCGTTCTGACCGGGCCCGGCCTCGTGGTGCGAGAACTCCACCGAGATGCCCATCGATTCCAGGGTGGTGATCGCGGTGCGACGGAACTCGTGCCCCTTGCCGCGCGGCACGTTGTCGAAGTAGCCGGCGTAGTCCACCGGACGAGGCCGCTTGCCCTCCTTGATGGGCTTGAACAGATAGAACTCGATCTCGGGGTGGGTGTAGAACGTGAAGCCCAGCGCCGATGCCTTGTCCAGGTTGCGCTTGAGCACCTGGCGGGGGTCGGACAGCGCGGGCTCGCCGTCGGGCGTGTGGATGTCGCAGAACATGCGGGCCGCACCCTGCCTGTCACCGCGCCACGGCAGGATCTGGAAGGTCGAGGGGTCGGGCTTGGCGATCATGTCCGCCTCGTACACCCGCGTGAGGCCTTCGACCGCAGAGCCGTCGAAGCCGATGCCCTCACTGAAGGCGTTCTCCAGCTCCGCGGGCGCGATGGCGACCGACTTGAGGATGCCCAACACGTCCGTGAACCACAGACGGATGAAGCGGATGTCGCGCTCCTCGACGCTGCGAAGCACATACTCCTGCTGCTTGTCCATGTACCTATCCTGCCCTAGAGATGTTGCCTCTGTGTTGCACCCTGGCCGCGTAGGCTTGCGACATGTCTGGCCTCACCATCGCCTTGGCTCAAGTCAACCCCTGTGTAGGGGATATCTCAGGCAACATCTCCCTGGTCAAGGAGTGGGTGCGCCGCGCCGCCGATGCCGGTGCGCACCTGGTCGCGCTGCCGGAAATGGTCACCACGGGATACCCCATCGAGGACCTCGCCCTGCGCGCCTCGTTCCAGCGCGCGGCCCATGCCGCAGTACAGGATCTGGCGCGTGACCTCGCCGAGGAGGGCCTGGGCCGCCTCACCGTGGTGCTGGGCACCCTGGGCGTCCACGGTGACGGCCGTCCCACCAACGATGCCGTGGTCATCACGGGCGGCGAGATCGTCGCGCGCTACAGCAAGCACCACCTGCCCAACTACGGCGTGTTCGACGAGCGCCGCATCTTCGCCCCCGGGGAGCAGCGCTGCGTGGTCGAGGTCGCAGGCACCCGGGTGGGAATCGTCATCTGCGAGGACATCTGGCAGGACGGCGGACCCGTCTCCCGCATGGAGGACGCCGACATCCAGCTGCTCCTGGTGCTCAACGGCTCGCCCTTCGAGGAGGGCAAGGGCGGGGTGCGCCGCGCCCTGGCGGCCAGGCGCTCGCGCGAGGTCGAGGCGCCGCTCGCCTACGTCAACATGTGGGGCGGTCAGGACGACCTCGTGTTCGACGGCCACTCGTTCATCGTGCGCGCTGACGGCGAGATCGTCGCCTCCTCCCCCGGCTTCGCCGACGACCTGCTGCTGTGGCGCCTTCCCGGGGACCACGACACCCCCACCCCCGGCATCGTCGCCCCGGAGACCTCCGACGACGAACAGGTCTACCAGGCCATTGTCACGGGACTGCGGGACTACTGCGTCAAGAACGGCTTCCGCTCGATTGTGCTGGGCGTCTCCGGCGGCATCGACTCCGCGCTGACCGCCGCCATCGCGGCCGATGCCGTGGGCGGCGGCAACGTGGTGGGCGTCGCGATGCCCTCGGCATACTCCTCGCAGCACTCGCTCGACGACGCCGCGGACCTGTGCCGGCGTCTGGGCGCCGACCACCGCGTGGAGCCCATCACGGCCATCGTGGATGCCTTCCAGGCGCAACTGGCGCTCACGGGGGTGCCCGAGGAGAACCTGCAGGCGCGCGTGCGCGGCGTGATCCTCATGGCCATCTCCAACCGGGAGGGCCACCTGGTGATCGCGCCCGGCAACAAGTCCGAGCTCGCGACCGGGTATGCGACCATCTACGACGCCGGGAGCATCGGCGGCTACGCCCCCCTCAAGGACGTCGACAAGTCCCGGGTGTGGCAGCTCGCGCGGTGGCGCAACGCCCGGGCGGAACAGCGGGGCGAGACACCTCCCATCCCCGAGAACTCGATCACCAAGCCGCCCAGCGCGGAACTGCGCCCGGGCCAGACGGACCAGGACTCCCTGCCCTCCTATGACCTCCTGGACGAGGTGCTCGACGCCTACGTGGAGCACGCGGAAGGCCGCGCGGAACTGCTCGCGCGCGGCTTCGACGAGGCGGTGGTGGACAAGGTCCTGTCCCTGGTGGACCGGGCCGAATGGAAGCGCCGCCAGTATCCGCTGGGCGCCAAGGTGACGGCCCTGGCGTTCGGGCGCGACCGGCGCCTGCCCGTCACGAGCCGCTGGCGTGAGAAAGTGGAGCCATGAGCGACGCAAGCAGCCCGCGCCCCAAGAAGGTCCGCATCCACCACTTCGGTGAGATGAAGGCCCGCGGCGAGAAGATCACCATGCTCACCGCCTACGACTACCCCACCGCGAGGCTCTTCGACGCGGCGGGCGTGGACGTGCTCCTGGTGGGCGACTCGCTCGGTGACAACATCCTGGGCAACCACTCCACGGCAGCCGTCACGCTCGACGAGATGATCCCCTTCGCACGGGCCGTGGCGCGCGGCGCCGAGCGGGCCTTCGTGGTCGCCGACCTGCCCTTCGGCACCTACGAAGTCTCGCCCCAGCAGGCCGTGAAGTCCGCGATCCGCATGATGAAGCTCTCCGGGGCGCATGCCGTGAAGTTCGAGGGCGGACGCCGCATCGCGGCCCAGGTCAAGGCCGTGGTCGATGCCGGCATCCCCTTTGTGGGGCACCTGGGCTTCACGCCGCAGAGCGAGAACGCCCTGGGCGGGCGCCGCATCCAGGGCCGTGGCGACGGCGCGTACGACGCGCTGCTCGCCGACGCCCTCGCGCTCCAGGACGCGGGCGCGTGCATGATCGTGCTGGAGATGGTGCTCGAACCCATCGCGACCCAGCTTACGGCCGCGCTCGATGTGCCCACCATCGGCATCGGCGCCGGTCCGCACACGGATGGCCAGGTGCTCGTGTGGCTCGACGCGCTCGGCATGGCCGACTGGAGTCCGTCCTTCGCCAAGCACTTCGGCGAGGTGGGCAGGCACATGACCGATGCCGCATCGGCCTACGTGAGCGAGGTCAAGGGCGGCACCTTCCCCGCGCCGGGCCAGTTCTTCACGGAGTAGGCCCTGCGAGCCTGAGCCGCTCCCCCAGCGCGGTTCCGGCGAGGATTCCCAGGGCGATGGCGACCATGGTGGAGATCATGGTCACGAGCGTGGTGGTGCCCGCCCCCTCCCCGCCGAGCAGGCTCGCCACTCCGATGAGCCCCAGCGATCCGGGAACGAGCATCCAGAACGCGGGCAGGAAGCTCACCCGTGCCGCCGGCCCCGAGGGATGGCGTGCGATGAGCATCGCCACAGGCGTCATGGCGAAGGCGCCCACCGCGGCGGCCAGCACGCCTCCCACAAAGATGCTGCCGATCACCTGTGCGCCGTAGGCGACATAGAGCACGAGCAGTATCCAGGGAATGGAACGCGCCCTCCCACCCCGGTTGATGACGATCCCCGCGCCGAACACCACCACGGCGATCCACGGCGCCACCGCACCCTGGGCGCCCGTGAGCGCGGTCAGGTCCAGCTCCGGTATGCCCACGAGGCGGGCCCCCGAGACGATCCCCACTGCGAGGAGGACGAGCTGCATGAAGCCGGCGGCGAGCCGGCCCGCACCGGACATCATCTGTCCCGAGGCGAGTTCGATGACGCCGGTGGTGAGCAGTCCTCCCGGCAGCAGGATCACCAGTGGCGCGATGAGCGAGGGCAGCACGTCGGCACTCCACCCCGATCGCGCCACCAGGAACACGGCGACGGACACTCCGAAGGCGAGTCCCACGGTCACGAGCGGGTCATAACGGCGCGGCAGGTCCACCGTGAACAGTTGAACGGTTCCCACGAGCGCTCCCACGAGCGCCGCGAACGCGATGCCGGCCCACCCACCGCCCAGCAGCGTCGCCAGCGCGGCGCACAGCGCTGCGTACGCTCCCACGCGCCATACAGGCGGGTAGGAGGGGCGCAGAGCGCGGATCTGGCCGATGCGAGTGCTCGCCCGGTCGGGTGCGAGACCGCCGGCGCGGGCCGCCTCCACCAGCCGATCGAGCGCATCCACCTGATGCAGCGTCCACCGCCAATGGCTCGTGGTGACCGCGCCGGTGTGCACCTGCTCCTTCCCGCGCGCGGAGACGATGAGCGCCGTGGGAAAGGCCACCACCGACGTCGAGGGATGCCCGTTGACCCACGCGATCTCCTCGAGGGACTCCTGTACCGTGCCCACGGGATACCCGGCGTCGAGCATCGCCTCCCCCACGTGCTGCACCGCGGCAAAGGTCTCCGCGGTGCTCGCCCGGGTGCCGACGCGGGGGAACTCGACGGTGGGCGCCTCCTGCGCGCGACGCTGCAGGCGTGACTGGAGCCACAGGAGCAGCCCGATGCTGGCAAGCACCACCAGGACGGCCGCAGCCACCAGGGCCGCCGGGGCGGAGGATTTGCTCGCCGCAGGAGGAAGGGGGCGCAGCACCGGAGGTGCGGCGGGTTCTTCGGTCGGCTCCGGCTCGGGGGTGGGTATCACCGAGGGACTCGGCTCAGGGTCCACGGGATCCGTGGTGGCCGTGGGCGACACCGTGGGCACGGGGTCCGTGGTGGCCGTAGGCGTGGGCACGACCGATGCCGTGGGCTCCGGGTCGGGCGAGGTGGAGGGGCTCGCCGTGGCGGGTCCGAACGCGACCGCCAGGAGCATCAGGGTGCCCACGAGCACCGCCATGCCCCGCCTCCTCCCTTCACGCCATGACGCTTCTGCGCCCCGTGAGCCCTTCCTCGCGGCACCCCCATGCGTCGCTGCGGTCGCCTGCCTCTCCTCGCGCCTGCGGTGACCTCTCACGCGTCACGCCAGGCTTCGTCGTCGTCATCCCAGGCCTGGCTGCGCTCGCGGGCCTTGCTCAGGGCCTGCTGAGCCTCCTCGCGCGTCTCATAGGGACCCAGGAGGTGCTCCCAGGAGGCGCGTCGGCCCACCTCCACCTCACCGGTGGCGGTGTTGAACCAGAACTGTGCGCCGGACTCGGCTGCGCCTGCCACACTGACATCGGACATGGTGACCTCCCCCTCTAGACTGCCAGGTATGGCAACCGTGCGCGAGAGGATCCACAAGAAAGCGGTGACCCCCGTGCGTCCCGTACCCGCGGCCATCCCCCGCCCGCCGTATGTCGGCAAGAAGCGCGCGGACCGCTGGGGTGGCGGCGACATCCATTCCCCCGAGACCATCGAGCGTGTGCGCGTCGCCGCGCGCCTGGCCGCGCAGGCCCTCGCCGAGGTCGGCAGGCACGTCGCACCCGGCGTCACGACCGATGACCTCGACGTGATCGGACACGACTTCCTCGCCGACCACGGCGCCTATCCCTCGACCCTCGGCTACCCCGGCGCCGCGGGCCGTCCCCCCTTTCCCAAGGCACTGTGCACCTCTGTCAACGAGGTCATCTGCCACGGCATCCCCGATGCGACGGTGATCCAGGAAGGCGACCTGGTCAAGGTGGACATCACCGCGTTCGTGGGCGGTGTGCACGGCGACAACTGCGGATCGTTCATCGCGGGCGAGGGCACGCCGGAGACCCGGCAACTGGTCGAGGTCACCCACGAGGCGATGATGCGGGGCATCAAGGCGGCGGTCCCCGGGCGCGAGGTCAACGTGATCGGCCGCGTGATCGAGAAGTACGCCGCACGCCACGGCTTCGAGTCGGTGCGCGACTACACCGGCCACGGTGTGGGGCCCGCGTTTCACACCGGACTGGTGATCCCCCACTACGACGCCGCCCCGCACCACGCCGACATCATCGCGCCGGGCATGATCTTCACCGTGGAGCCCATGCTCGTGGCGGGCAGCCAGGCCAATCACGAATGGGATGACGGCTGGACCGTCGTCACCGATGATGGCTCCTGGGTCGCTCAGTTCGAGCACACCATCCTCATCACCGAAACCGGCCAGGAGGTTTTAACACTGCCATGAGCACGCTCGGTTTTGGCATCGACATCGGCGGTTCCGGCATCAAGGGGGCGCCGGTTGACCTCAAGAAGGGCCGGTTCGCGGTCGATCGCCATCGCATTCCCACTCCTCAACCCTCGGTCCCCGCCGCCGTGGTCGAGGTGATCGCACAGATTGTGGAGCACTTCGGCCCTGAGCCGGGCACGCCCATCGGCATCACCTTTCCCGGCGTGGTCCAGCATGGCGTGATCCACACCGCCTCGAATATGGATGACTCCTGGATCGGCATCGATCTCGCCGCGCTGTGTGCCGAGGCGACCGGGTATCCCGTCTCGGTTCTGAACGATGCCGATGCCGCGGGCTACGCCGAGTTCCGCTTCGGGGCGGCGCGGGGCCGCGACGGCGTCACCCTGCTCACCACCCTGGGCACGGGCATCGGCTCGGCGCTCATCGTAGACGGCACCTTGGTGCCCAACACCGAGTTCGGCCACGTCACGATCAACGGCGCCATTGCCGAGGAGCATGCGGCCGAATCGTCCCGCGAACGCCACCAGCTGACGGACGCGCAGTGGATCGCCCACCTCCAGCGCTTCTACGACGAGATGGAGAAGCTGCTGTGGCCGGATCTCATCATCGTGGGCGGGGGCGTCTCCAAGGAGCATGAGTTCTTCCTGCCGCATCTGAAGCTGCGGGCGCCCATCATCCCCGCGCAGCTGTTCAACGATGCCGGGATCGTGGGCGCGGCCGCCTATGCCCGCCAGCAGAGCAAGGCACGCGCCAAGCAGCAGGCCAAGAGGATCAAGAAGGCGAAGAAGGGCACGTAATCACGAGGGCGGCGGCCACCATGGACGTGGGCCCGTGCCTCTACCTTCGCGCGGCCTCCTGAGAGGCGCCGGGGCTCGCGTACGGGGAGGAGGCGAAGATGTCCAGGCCCAGCCCGCGCGCGAGGTGAGCGGCGACCCGCTGCCCGCGCACACTGTTGCCGGCGTCATCCAGCCGCGGGGAGAACACCCCCAGGGCGCCCTTGCCCGGCGCGATGGCCACGATTCCGCCCGCGACGCCGGACTTCGCCGGCAGGCCGATCTCAAACAGCCACTCTCCCGAGTTCTCATACATCCCCGCCGATGCCATGATCGCCAGCACGTCTCGGCACACGTGCGCCGAGACCACCCTCTCGCCCGTGAGCGGGTTGACTCCGCCATCGGCCAGCGTGGCGCCCATGACCGACAGGTCCGTCGCCGTGACCAGAAGCGCGCACTGGCGGGTGTACAGGTCCACGGTCTCCTCGCTGTCGGCGTCGAGACGTCCATAGGAGGACAGGAGCCTCCCCAAGGCGCGGTTGCGCTCATTCGTGGCCGTCTCTGACGCGTAGACATCCTGATCGACGGCGAGCTCCCTGCCCGCGAAGGCCGACAGTCCCGCGCGCAGTGACTCCCACCGCTGCCCGGCATCGGCGCCTGGCAGGAGCGCGGTGGTGACGATGGCCCCGGCATTCACCATCGGGTTGCGGGGATGGCCCTGGTGCAGTTCGAGCGCCATGACCGAGTTGAAGGGCAGCCCGGTGTTGTTGACACCCACGCGCTCTCGCGCCGCATCGTGCCCGATGGCCTGCGCAGCGAGGGCGTACACGAAGGGCTTGGAGATCGACTGGATGGAGAAGGGGCGCTGGGCGTCGCCGAGAGCCACGCCGAGGCCTTCGACGGTGGTCACCGCGACGCCGAACCACCCCGGGTCGGCCGCCGCGAGCATCGGGATGTAGTCCGCAACCGTGCCCGCGGTGCACTCCCGGTGGGCCTCGTACGCCTCCCGCACCAACTCTTCGACCTGGGCGAGCGAGGGCGGCACCCCCGTGGCCACCGTCTGAGCCACTGACACGTCACCCAGGTCCATGATCCGCTCCTCCCGCTGCGACCATCATGCCCTGCGACAGGAGCCTGCGCTATGCCGAACCGCGAATGATCAGTTCGGTGGGCAGTTCCACCTGATGGGGCACATCGTTGCGGCCCTCCAGGACCGCGATGAGGGTTTCGCCCATCTGGTATCCCATCTCCCTGGCAGGCTGACGCACCGTGGTGAGCGGCGGTGAGGTGGTGAGAGCCACCACGGAGTCGTCAAAGCCCACCACGGCGATGTCCTCGGGGACACGCAGGCCGCGCTTGGCCAGTTCCAGCATGGCGCCCGATGCCATGAGGTCGGAGCCGATGAAGACCGAGTCGAAGGGCTCGCCGCCGTCGAGCAACTCGATCATGGCCCGCATTCCGCCATTGGCGGTGAAGTCGCCATCGGCCTGAGGCCCGGGGACCAGCCCCGCGCTCTCGATGGCCTCACGCCAGCCATCCACGCGATCTCGCGCGCTCACCATGTCGGCAGGACCGGTGATGGTCGCGATGCGCTTGCGCCCGATGGTGATGAGGTGCTGGGTGCCCTTGCGGGCCGCGGCGATGTTGTCGACGTCCACAATGTAGACATCGTTGCCCTCCACGCCCGTGCGCCCGCCGAACACCACCGGAAGAGTGTTCACCAGTTGGTTGAGGAACGAGTCCAGGCCGTGGTGAGAGACCACCACCGCACCGTCCACAGCGCCCCCTGCGAGGAATCGCAGGGTCTTGGCGCTGGGACGCTGCGTGGCGGCCATGAGGCTGAGGACGTACTCGCTGCGTTCAAGGCGTTCACTGAGTCCCGCGACGATCGCCGCGAAGTACACGTCTCCGAACACGCGGGTGACATCCTCGGGTACCACGAGCGCGATCGCGTGCGACTGCGCCGAGGCAAGTGAGCGTGCAGCCCGGTTGGGCACGTAGCCCAACTCCTCGATGGAGGACTGGACCCGTACCGAAATGGCCGGGTTGACCGTCGTGGCGCCGTTGACCACTCGAGACACGGTCGCACGCGAGACTCCCGCGTGCGCCGCGACTTCCTCGAGGGTGGGCACCGCGAATCCAGTGGGCTTCACGGCTCGTACCTTAACCCTTCACTGCTCCCTGCATAATGCCGACCACCAACTGCTTTCCAGTGACGATGAACAGCAGTAGCAGAGGAATGGTGGCGAGGAGCACACCTGTCATGACGATGGACCAGTCCACATTCTTCTCCGCTTGGAGTAGCGACAAGGCCACTGGCAGCGTGGGGTTCTGATTCCCCAGCACGATGAACGGCCAGAAGAAGTTGTTCCAGGAACCCACGAAGGTGAACAGGCCGAGCATGAACGCCGCTGGCCGTGCCACGGGAACGGCCACGTGCCAGAACGTGCGGATCATGTTGCATCCGTCCACACGTGCGGCCTCGATGAGCTCGCTGGGCAGTGCTTGTGTGAGGTACTGCGTCATCCAGAACACGCCGAACGCGGACACCAGGCCCGGGATGATGATGGCGCTCAGGTTTCCCGTCCAGCCGTACCGCGACATCAGGATGTACAGCGGCACCACGCCCAGCTGCGAGGGGATGGCCATGGTAGCCACCACCGCGACGAGCAGGGTTTTGTTGCCCTTGAAGCGAAGGCGAGCGAACGCGAATCCGGCCAGCATCGAGAAGAGGATGGTCGAGATCGAGATCGCACCCGAGCTCAGGAGCGAGTTGCCCAGCGCCTTCCAGAACGGCACGGCCGAGTTGTTGAGCACTTGACCGACGTTGTGCATGAAGTTGCCCTGGGGAATCCATGACAGGTTGCGGTCGTACACCGAGGTGCGGTCGCCCGAGGCGATCAAGAAGGTCCAGTAGAACGGCCCTACCGCCGTGACGAGCACGAACGAGAGGATGGCGTAGATGAACCAACTGGGGCGGCCACCAGTGATGGAGGTGCCCTTTTTCCTTAGGTTACTCATGGGCCGGCCCCTTATCTCGAGGACTCTTCGCTGGCAACCAGGCGCCGCGTGAGGTAGTTGTTGAGCATTGCCACCAGGATGATGATCAAGAACAGGATCCAGGCCGTCGCCGCAGCGCGCCCGAAGTTCATGCGTCCCCAACCGTGGTTGTACAGGTACATGGTGATGGTCAACCATTGCTGGTTGTTGCCACCCTCACCCGTATTGTCGAACATGCGCGGCTCATCGAAGATCTGCAGGCCGCCGATGGTGGACATGAGGATCACGAAGACGAGCGTGGGCCGGATCTGCGGCATGGTGACCGAGAAGAAGCGCCGGACCGGACCGGCTCCATCGATGGCCGCGGCCTCGTACAACTCGCGCGAGATGGCCTGCATGGCTGCGAGCACGATGAGCGCGTTGTAACCCGTCCACCTGAAGTTGACCATGGTGGCAATCGCCAGGTGGCTGGGTAGCACGTCGGTGTGCCACAGCACCTTGTCGATCCCCACCTTGGACAACATGTTGTTCACCAGGCCGTAGTCGTTGGAGAACATGCTGGAGAAGATGAGCGACACGGCCACGGGGGCTGCGACGTAAGGCAGCAGGACCCCAGTGCGCCAGAAGGTCTTGGCCCGCAGGTTGTTGTCCAGCGCAGTGGCGATGAACACGGCCAGGATGATCTGTGGCACCGAGGAGAGCAAGAAGATGGAGAGCGTGTTGCGCAGTGCCTTGTGGAAGTGCGGATCGGTGAGTACGAATTTGAAGTGGTCGAACCCGATGTACTCACCGGAGCTGCGAACCACGTCCCAGTCCTGCATCGCGATGAACGCGGTGTAGATGATGGGGAAGACGCCAACGACGGCGAAGATGATGAAGAACGGCGCGATGTAGACGTAAGGCGAGACAACGACGTCCAGCCTGCCGAGCCTCTGACGCCGGAGGAACTTCGCGTCTTCAACCCGGGCGGTTGTACCCGCAACGGTGGGGGTAGTCATAGTGGGGCTCCAGTTTCAAGGTGGGTTCGGGCCGCCACCCCAGAGGGAATGGCGGCCCGAACCTTGACCAATTAGCGGAGTGCGGCGAAGTCCGTCAGTGCCTGGTCCCAGGCAGTGGCGGCATCCTGCACACCTTCGTCAACGCGACCAATCGCGCTGGAGATGGCGCCATTGGCGTCGCTGTAGTGAGCGCCCTTGAAGGGGGTCACGGTGATCGCTGCGGCACGGTTACCGAAGATGGTGCCGAGCTCGTCGCTGCTGAAGAACGAAGCGTTGGAGGGGTCACCCACAGCCATCGCGGCGTTCAGAGCATCGGTGTCGTTCAGGGCAGCCAGCTGGCTGGGGAACGTACCTGCGTTGGACAGTGCCTTGAGCTGCTGCTCAGGGGCGGTGAGCCATGCGGCCAGCTTCTTGGCCTCTTCCACGTTCTTGCCGGAGGCAGGAACGGTCAGGTAGGAACCACCCCAGTTGCCACCGCCGCCGGGGAAGACGTCGGCCACGTTCCAGCCGTCCACGCCTGCAGCGGAGTCCTTGATGACACCGAGCATCCAGCCGGGGCACAGCATGGTGGCGAAGCCACCCTCGCCCATGGCTGCGAACCAGTCGCCACTCCACTGGCCGTAGCCGGTCGAGAGCTCGGTCACCGCGGTGAGCTGGTCGAAGATCGCCTTGACCTCGGCCGTGGGGGCCTCGAGCAGTTCACCCGTGGCGGGGTCCTCGTAGGTCACCGCAACCTGGTTGATCATGCCCTGGAAGGTGCCGCCGATCGAGTCGAACCATGCGCCACCGCCGCCGGCCTGGTACTGCTTGCCGACCGCGAAGTACTGGTCCCAACCGCCGCCGTTCGAGGACAGCAGGGCTGCCACCTCGGCGGGGTCGCTGGGCAGGCCAGCCGCGGCGAAGAGGTCACCGCGGTAGCAGATGGCCTCCGGGCCGATGTCGGTGCCGTAGCCCACCAGGCGACCGTCGGCGTCAGTTGCCGCCGCAGCCTTCCAGTCGAGCCAGCGACCCTCAACGTCGGGAGAGGACAGGTCAGCCAGGAAGTCGGCGTACTGCATGGCCTCGGGGAACCAGTCCACCTCGATGGCCTCGATGTCGGACAGGCCGCCACCGCCAACGCCCAGCTTGGTCATGAAGTTGGAGCGAGCGTCGCCCGACTCCGCAACACGGTTGTGGACGATCTTGATGTTCGGGTTGGCGTCCATGTACTCCTGCAACAGCTCGTCGGTGTAACCGAAGTTGTTGAAGGTGGCCAGGGTCAGCGTGATCTGCTCGCCGGTGCCTCCGGTGCCGCCGGGCTCGCCGGAGGTGGTGGGGGTGCCGCTGCTCGAACACGCGCTGAGGGCCAATGCGAGCGTCGTGGCGCCCGCTGCGAATGCAAGACCCTTACGGGTCATCTTTGCCTTCACTTTCACTCCTTTGTGATTGTCGTTCTTTGACGAGACACGAGATGTCCCACGGGAGTGGAGAGCGCTCTCTCGTGCTGGGAGAGCGCTCTCTCGCGTCGTTGTCACCATAGGGGGGATGGACGGGCCCTGTCAAAGGCTGAACCGGTCAACATCTCGACTTGAGACCCAATCGTTACCTAGTCATGCGTGAGGTAACGAGGCCCGTAATCTGCCGACGACGCGGCGTCCGGCAGGTATCCCGCAGGGGCTCCGAACATGCCAGCGCTTACATCCCGGAAACCACTGCGAAGGTCCCTTCACGGCAGGTGCAGATCGGCGGCGCTCGTCGGGCAAGGCGGATGAGTTGGCCGATACGCCGGGTTCTGTCAGATGCGCCTTGCGGCGCATCGGGCGGCCATCCATCTAGGCCGTGCGTTGCCGCACGGCTCAAGCGACCTACCCGGAAGCATCGGGCGGGCAGCCCTCGAACGCTTCCTGTCTGGTCTTGCTCCAGGTGGGGTTTACCCTGCCACTCCTGTCACCAGGAGCGCGGTGAGCTCTTACCTCACCCTTTCACCCTTACCGCGAGTCGCCTCGCGGCGGTCTTCTCTCTGTGGCACTGTCCCGCACGTCGCCGTGGGTGGCCGTTAGCCACCACCTCGCCCTGTGGAGCCCGGACGTTCCTCGGTGCCTCAAGAGGCAACGCGACCGCCTGGCCAACTCATCCGCGTCTCCAGAGTAGCGGTGGAGAGCCGCCGTGCCCACCTGGCCCGCGGTGCCGTCACCCCCTCTCCCCGGCACGGCGCATGCTCAGGGCCTCGCGGCGGCATGAGCCGCCGCGAGGCCCTGAGGGTGCGAGACTAGCCCGCGTCGCCCGCAAGCAGGCGGTACAGGTCCTTGCGTGCCGCGGCCACAATGGCCGCAGCCGGCTCGGCCAGGTCATGCTGTCGCGCCACGTGCATCACGGCATCGCGGAGCAGATGCATCTCCTCCCTCAGCGCGAGCGCCTTGTCGGCACCCTCGGCGGGGGTGAACACCGACGCGGTCTCCACGGGGTGAGCCGCGATCCATGCGCGTCCGGCCTCCGTGAGGGAGGCGGTCTTGCGACCGTCCACGGTCTCCACCTCGATCAGGCCCTCGTCCTCGAGTGCTTGCAGGATGGGGTAGACGGACCCCGGACTCGGACGCCAGGCGCCCGAGGTGCGCTCGTCCACCGCCTGCATCAGGTCGTAGCCGTGCCGGGGCTGCTCCGCGAGGAGCACGAGCATCGCGGTGCGGATGTCTCCGCGAGCACGACCCCGACGGCCTCGGCCGCCCGGTCCACGCCCGCGGGGGCCTGGCCCACCGGGGCCAAATCCCCCTCGACGTCCGCCCTCGTGTTCGCGCCAGGGCTCAGGCCCGAAGGGGCCGCGCGCGCCGCGCGTCATGTCCATGTCTTGGGCCCACGGCGCTCCGGCTGAGCGGAACGCGCGAGGCCCGTGCTTGTCACGTGTGTGCCTCATGGTGGTCTCCTTTCATATCAAGACATGTTTACGATATATCGCGTTAGCATCGTTGTCAACCACGTCTGCACGCATCGGCGCCTACAGTGGTGGCCGTGCTCGTGCTGCTGCCGCCCTCCGAGGGCAAGACCTCTCCCACCTCCGGCTCACCCGTCGACCTCGCGAGCCTGTCCCACCCCGAACTCACCGCCGCACGCGCCCAGGTCATGGCGGCGCTCATCGAAACCAGCGGCAGGGCCGACGCGGCCCGCCTCCTGGGCGTGGGCGCCTCGCTTGAGCATGAGGTCGCCGCGCAGTCCCGCCTGCGATCCGCCCCCTGCGCCCCCGCGGCGCAGATATACACGGGCGTGCTCTACGACGCCGCGGGAGCCTCGACGTGGGAAGGAGCAACCCTGCGCCGCGCCGCACACCGCGTGCGCATCGTCTCTGCACTGTGGGGAGCCCTCACCCCCGCCGACGCCATCCCCGCCTACCGCCTGGCGATGGGCGCCACCCTTCCCGACATCGGCCGCCTCGCCCCGTTCTGGCGCGCGCACCTGCCCGCGGCTCTCGGCCCGCTCGCCGACGACGGCCTTGTCGTGGACTGCCGCAGCTCCGACTACGTGGCCCCGTGGCACCCCCGCAGCCCTCGTCACTTCCAGGTGCGGGTGGAGAAAGACGCGAAGGGACGACGCACCGTCGTCAGCCACTTCGCCAAGCACACCAGAGGCGTGCTCGCCGGGCTACTGGCCACCGCCGATGCCGTGCCCACCTCCGGCGACGACCTGGCTCACGCCGCTACGGGCCTGATCGGCCAGGGCACCGCGATCGCCACCGTGGCCGCGGTCGAACTCACCCCCGGAAGGCTGACCCTCGTGGTGCACTCCCGCACCTGAGCCGCGCCATCAGTCTGCGGCAGGCGCCAGTCCGTCCACACCGCCTTCGCCGCCCTCACTCCCCTCTTCCCGCACCGGGAAGGTGACCTTGACGCCGTGCGGCTCGGTGAGTTCGTTCACATGCGAGATGAACTCCATGAGCGTGGCGCCGTGCAACGGCAGGTGACGGATCATCCGATCGGAGTCGTTGAGGGTCACGCGCGGGCTCGCCGGAATGACGGGACGGCGGGGCTGCACCTCCGTGACGCGCACCACGCGCCCGCTCACGGCGTCGATCGGCCGCTGAAACCACCGCTCCTGGTAGGACTGCGGCCACTCGAGGGAACCGCTCGGCTGGAGCACCAGCAGCACGCGCCGCTTGAGCCGCCAGTTGGCCACCGCGAGCACCGCTTGCAGCAGCGCGATGAGAGCCAAGAGCCACACGATGAAGCTCAACCACGTCCAGGGGATCAGGCCGCGCACCACACCGGGCACGCCGGAGAAGGTGAACAGCACCGCGAACAGGAGGAATCGGCCCACGATGCGCTGCAGCACCGCAGCCACCGGCTCACGCCACAACACGATGGGGTCACGGAACGCGGTAGACATCTTGAGCCTCCTAGTCGGTGGGGACGCCCATGCACAGGACATGGGTCTCGGCGAGCGTACCTTCGGGCGTGACGCGCAGCTGCATGATGCTGTACGACGCGGGCAGCGGCCACATGCGCGCGGCCTGAACCGGCGTCAGGTCCAGCAGCGCACCCAGTCCCGCCTTGATGGCCACCGCATGGGACACGGCCACGACGGTGCGCGCCGTGCGTCTGCCTGCCGCGTGGCGGGCCGCGAGCGAGGTGAGGAAGTCGGCCATCCTGGCCACGACATCGGCGATCGACTCCCCTCCAGGCGCCGGATGCTCCCCCTCCTGCCAGCGCAGGATGGCCTCACCGTCGCGCTCCACCGCCTGCTCCGCGGTGAGGCCCTCCCAGGTGCCGAAGTCCACCTCGCGCAGACGTTCCTCGGTCTCGATCTTGAGCCCCAGACGCCGTCCGATCGCGGCCGCGGTCTCCTGAGTGCGCACCATCGGCGAGGCAAGCACATGGCTCACCGTGGGCAGCGCGAGCCACCGATCGCGGCCGATCCGGTAGAGGGCATCGGCCGCCTGCGCGGCCTGAATCCGTCCCGCCGCATTGAGCACGGGCCCTGCCACGCCCGAACCCGAGAGACGGTTCTCGGTGGTCATCTCGGTCACCCCATGACGCACGAGGACCACCGTGAGCGGATCCAGGAACTCCTGACCGCCGATCGCGGACAGATTGCGCGGCGGCCGCGGCGCGTTCATGGCGGCGGAGGTCGGCTCGGGAGCCGCGTGAGCCTGAGCGGCGACCTCGCCGCTCGCCGCCAAGTGGTCGCGGGCGATGGAGGGCTTGCGGGTATCCATCGCCTCATTGGCCAACGCATCGGCAGCCTTGTTGCGCTCTCGCGGAATCCACGTGAAGGTCACGTCTGCCCGGCGGGCCAGCTCGTGGGCGCGGGCCGCGAGCGGCTTCATGTCGGGGTGCTTGACCTTCCATCGCCCCGACATCTGCTCCACCACCAGTTTGGAGTCCATGTGCACAGCGATGCTCGCCTGCGGATCCAGTGCCAAGGCCGCCTCAAGACCCGCGATAAGCCCGTTGTACTCGGCCACATTGTTGGTGGCCACACCGAGGAACCCGGCGCGCTCCGCGAGGATCGCGCCCGTGACGCCGTCGCGCACCACGGCACCGTAACCTGCGGGTCCAGGATTGCCGCGGGAGCCGCCGTCGGCCTCGATGCAGAGTTGGCGGGGGGGCTGGGTTGCGCGAGGGGATGGTGTCACGCGGCGGCTCCGCGCACCAGGATGCGGCCACACTCCTCACAGCGGACCACCTCATCCTCGGCCGCGGCGTGGATGCGACTCAGGTCCGCCGCGTTGAGGGTCATGTGGCATCCCTGGCACTGCCCTCCCACCAGGGCCGCGGCGCCCACGCCGCCGCCCTGAACGCGCAACCGCTCATAGAGCGCCACCAGGCCCGCATCGAGCCCTGCGACGGCGTGGTGCCGATCCGCGGCAAGGTCGGCCAGCTCACGATCGATCGCCTCCTGCTCGGCGGCCACGGTGGCCTCCAGCTCGGCGATCTGCGCGGCGATGGCCTCGACCTGGGTGCGGGTCGAGGCGAGACGGTTCTCGGCGTCCTCCAGACGCGCCATCGCCTCAAGTTCGACGTCCTCCAAGTCCACCCGCCGCTTGGCGAGCACCTCCAGCTCCCCCTGGAGCGCCTGCAGATCCCGCACGCTGCCGTCACCGGAGTTCAGCCGCAGGGTGTCGCGGTCGGCGCGAGCGCGCACGGCCAGGACGTCGTCCTCGGCCTTGGCGACCTCACGCTTGATGTCCGTCACCTCCACGGCCAGGAGCGTGCGAGCCGTGTCCAGATCGGCATGCCGCGCGCGCAGCTCCTCGACCTGGGCCAGAATCGGCAGGTGAGCGCGGCGGTGGGTCGCCTGGGCGATGCGGGTGTCCGCATCCTGCACGTCGAGCAGTCGGTGCTGGTCGGCGGCGGGGGCCTGAGCCACGGGTTCTCCTTAGATATGCGGGATCTGGTACGTCTCCTGACCGGCGCGTCCGGTCCAGGGGTCGGTGTTCAGCGTACTCACGTAGGTGGCGGTCCGGGTCGCGTCGGCGAGAGCCTGCGCGGTCGCCTGGAGCCACAGCCACTCGGAGGCCGCGTGGGACACATTCACCAGGTATGGGCGGCCATCGCGCAGCGCGGCGGCCTCACGGGCTTCCGATGCCGGGTGGTGGCGCAGGTCAGCCGTCACGTAGGCATCGACCCCAGCGGCCACGGCCTCGGCGATGTAGCCGTCGCCGGCGCCCCCGACCACCGCCACGCGCCGCACGAGTCCCGCCGGGTCACCCGCGAACAGGACGCCCTGCGCGGTGGGAGGAAGGGCATCGGCCACGGCCTCGGCGAACTGGGACAGCGACATGGGGACGATGCTTCCCACCCGTCCCGTGCCCACCTCACGGTCCCCGGGGGCGGCGGGGACGAGCGGGCCCTCGATCGTGACGCCCAATGCCGTGGCGAGCGATTCCGCCACTCCCCCCGCCGCGGCATCGGCGTTGGTGTGCGCCGTGTAGAGCGCCACGCCCGCCTCGATGAGCGCATGCACCACCGCGCCCTTGGCGGTGGTCGCGGCCACGGTGGTGACCCCGCGCAGCAGGAGCGGGTGATGGGTCACGATCAGCTGGGCGCCCGCCTCGATCGCCTCCCGCACCACGTCAAGCGTGGGGTCCACCGCCAGGTGCACCCGGGTGACGGTGCGGGACGGGTCGCCCACCGCGAGACCGGGCGTGTCCCAGTCCTCGGCGAGCGAGGGCGGGAACCGGGCTTCGAGAAGCGCGATGATGTCGGCCACGGTGGTCATGGCACCACGCTACCCAGTTTGGGCGTCGGCGCGACGCACTGCATTGCCCTGCATCGGCGAGGGCGGGGCCTTGGAGCCGAAACGAGACCCCTCCCTAGGCGCCCGGACCGGGGCGTGCTACCCTTGTCACGCGCCGCGGCGGGAAACCGACCGTGGCGTTCGCGTCGTTGACACGCTCGGCCCCTGGAACGGGTGCGACATCTTCTTCGGCGAAACGATGCGCATCCAGCGCCGTCGCCACTAGACCGCCAAGACGGTCCCTAAAGCAAAGTTGCGTTTCTCTATGACTTCCTTCGCGTCCTTGGGCGTGCCGCGCCCTCTTGTCGCCGCACTCGACCAGGCCGGCATCACCGAGGCCTTCCCCATTCAGGAGGAGACCCTCCCCCACTCGCTGGCCGGCCATGACGTTCTGGGCAGGGGCCGCACCGGCTCCGGCAAGACCATCGCCTTCGCCCTGCCGATGCTGGCCCGCCTGGGTGCCGAGCGCACCCGTCCCGTCGCCGGTGAGCCGCGCGGCCTGGTGCTCGCCCCCACCCGTGAGCTCGCCGAGCAGATCGGGCAGGCGCTCACCCCCCTGGCCAAGTCCATGGGGCTGTACGTCACCACTATCTACGGCGGTGTCGCCCAGCGCGTGCAGGAGCGCGCCCTGGAGCGCGGTGTGGACATCGTGGTGGCCTGCCCCGGCCGCCTCGAAGACCTCATGCGCCAGCGCATCGTGAATCTGCACCGCGTCGAGGTGACCGTCGTGGACGAGGCCGATCAGATGGCCGACATGGGCTTCCTGCCCAGCGTGACGCGCATCATGGCTGCCACTCCCGACTGGGGCCAGCGCCTGCTGTTCTCTGCGACGCTCGACGGCGACATCGACTCCCTGGTGCGCCGCTTCCTGCCCCAGGCGGTGCGCCACGAACTCGATGAGTCCTCCGTGCCTGACGACACGATGACGCACCGCGTCTTCCATGTCCGCTCACAGGAGGACAAGACCGCGCTGGTGCACAAGCTCGCCTCCGGCACCGGACGCCGCATCCTGTTCACGCGCACCAAGCACCACGCCCAGCGCCTGGCCGGCGCGCTCACCAAGGCCGGCATCCCCGCCGTGGATCTGCACGGCAACCTGGGCCAGGGCGCGCGTGCGCGCAACCTCAAGGCCTTTGGCACGGCGTTCGAGGAGGGCGGCGTGCGCGTGCTCGTGGCCACGGACGTGGCCGCCCGTGGCGTCCACGTCGATGGGGTGGAACTCGTGGTCCACGTGGATCCCCCCGCCGAGCACAAGGCCTACCTGCACCGTGCCGGGCGCACTGCCCGCGCCGGCGCCGAAGGCACCGTGGTCACGCTGGCGCTGGGTCCGCAGCGCCGCGACCTGGAGAAGCTGCTGCGCACCGCAGGCATCGACGTGAGGCCGGAGAACGTGCTGGCGACCGACCGCACCGTGGCCGAACTGGTGGGCGAGGAGGCGCCGCGAGGCGAGCGCGTCGTCAAGGCGGCTCGCGGTCAGCAGCGAGGCGCTGGGCGCGATGGCAGCGAACGCGACAACGTGGGCCGCCGAGGCGGTGCCCGCAAGCCCCAGACGGGCCGCAACTCCACCCGACCTGCCCGCGGTGTCGAGGGCCACCAGCGCACCGACGCTCATGGACCCTCGCGGACGGAAGCCTCCACTCACGCCCGCACCGGACGCCCCTCTGCCGAGCGTGGCGAGCGTGGGGAACGCAGTGAGCGCAGCGCCGCAGGCCGTAGCGATTCCCGCGGCGGTGAGCGCGGGTCGTACGGTCGCACGGAACGCCAGGAGTCCCGCACGGGTGGCCGGCCCGAGTCCCGTGGCGGCTGGTCTGAGTCCCGCAGCGGCTCAAGCCGTGGCGAGGCATGGGGCGGCGAGCGTGGCTACGCTCCTCGCGGCGAGACTCGTTTCGCACCGCGCGACGACCGTCGAGGCGATACTCGGGGCGACACCCGAGGCCAGGCCCGCGACGACCGTCGCTCTCAGCCTCGTGGCGAGTTCCGCCAGGACAGCCGCGGCGAGCGCCGTCCTGTTGAGCGCCGTCCGGCCGAGAGCCGTGGTGGCTACAGCCGGGCCAGAAGCCGCTGAGCCGACGTCTCTTTGGCGCCATGCTGACAAGGTGAGAACGCCGCACCGTGACATGCGTCACGGTGCGGCGTTAGCGCAGTGCACGGTGCAGGAACAGCGCGGCGGCCCCGGCGATGAGCCAGCTCACGAGGCTGCCGATGAGGAACTCCTCGACCTTGGTGCCGTGACCCTTGTCTCCCGCCAGTTCGGGATAGCGGCCAATGCCCTTCGCAGCCATGAGCCCCACGATCACTCCCTCTGCGCCCACCAGCGCGAGGGCCGCCACCGCCCAACGCTCCAGCGGGCCGATGAAACGGCCACCGCGCAGCGTCGAGGGATCGGTTTCCGCGGTGGGGCCGGACGTGGCCGCCTCGGAGCCTGCCTCTGCCGATGTTCCCCGTGCTCCGGCGTGGGGCACGCGCGCCCTGTCCAGCACCGCACGGCAGATGTCGTTCGCGGCATGGGTGAGAAAGAGGGCGACACCCACGACCGCAAGGAGCGCCGTGACTCGGTGACCGGGAGCCCATGCACCCTCCCCCGCCGTGAGCACGAGCGCAGCCACGGCCGCGACGAGCCAGATCGCGGCAACATCCGCTCCGCGCCACAGGCTCAGCCACAGCCACACGCCCGCTGCGGCGACCAGTGCCCACGCCGCCCAGGCCGGCACGTCAGGAGTCACCACGGCGGCGGCCAGCGCACCCAGCCCCAGCCCCGCCGCAGCCAGCCAACCCCAGGCGCCCCAGCGTCGGCCGTGGACGAGGGACAGGAGCGCCACCAGGACCACCGTGAGCGATGCGGCCATCATGAGCGCACCTCCTTGAGGGCGAGGAGCGCTTCGCGCACGGCGCGGGCGCCGGAGCGGTGGGCGTTCTGGGAGACGGCCGACTGGCTGATGGACTCGGCCGCGGCGATGCGTGACTGCGGGATGTCCAGCAGGAGTTGCGCCGCGATGCGCCGTTCACGGGCCTTCATGCGGGCGAGCACGTGGTCGCGCAGGCGCAAGGTGGCGCGCACGGCGCCCTCGTCGGGGGCGGCAGGATCGGCGAAGTCGCTCAGCACCTCGGGCTGTCCCGCCTCGCGGGTCTGGTGGGCCCGGTCGATGGCGGCACGCGCGTTCCACCAGGCCGAGCCTTCCGGCACGCCCTCCACCTCGGTCACCTCCCCGCGGCCGAAGCCGCAGCGCAGTGCGACCGTGTCGTCGAGCAGGAGGGCCGCGGTGGTGGCGGCAGACACGGCGTCGGCGATGTGGGAGAAGACGGCCTGGAACTCGTCGCCGACGGTGGGGTACAGCGGCCTGATGGGCTGCCATGCCTCGTGGGCCCGGGCGAAGGCCTCGGTGATGTCCCGCTGAGCGCGGGCGCGGTCAGGCAGATTCCGCGAGCCCACGATGTCCACGATCAGGGCGATCTTCTGGTCCACATCGGACACTCTACTGCTTATATCTGGAAAATGTAAGTGTTTTTGCGGCTCTGCACGGGATGGCCCCCTCCCTGGGGACCAAAAGTGTGACGTTTCGCGCTCCCGTGCTTCCCAGTGGACCGAAAATGCGATCCCGGTCGCCACCGGGCTGCACGAGGAGGTGGTTCCACGTCACCACCGGTGAAGATCCCCTGTTCCCCCCTGATCCCTCTGAGAGGATAGCCTCGACGACCTGATCCGACTGATTGAGAACGAGATCACGATGACGCCAAAGTTGAAGAACCTCCTCATAGCGGGTGCCATCACCCTGGCAATACTCAGTGCAGCGCTAGCAGGCACCCTCCTGCTCCGCTCGGGGGACACCACCCCCATGTCGGAACCGAGCGAGCCATCCGTCACGGCCTCACCTCCGGAGCTGCAGGAGCCGACCGCCGATGACCTTGTCAGATTGCAGGATGACCTCGGCAGCGGGAAGGCATCCCAGATCGCTCCCTATCTGGGCGCCGAGACTGAAGACATCGATCCCGACTTCGTCAACAGCGTCGCCGGACTCGGCATCGCCTTTGAGACCATGGTCGTCGAGAGCGTCGCAGAAGGACTCTACGAGGTGACGGCGCATGACAAAGGGGG
Organism: uncultured Demequinaceae bacterium; assembly: GCA_964517615.1. Lineage (GTDB taxonomy): Bacteria > Actinomycetota > Actinomycetes > Actinomycetales > Demequinaceae > Demequina. The sequence continues at coordinate 5,876 of CAZFEH010000010.1, read as the reverse complement.
AAACACATGGCGGATCGGGCTACGGTTCGAGGGCGAACAACTGATTCTGGCCTACGCGGAGCCAGCATGAAACTCTTCACCATTGGTCTCGCTACCGCGCTACTGATTGCACTACTGGCCACCTCGATACCTCTCGCAGGCAAAGCCGAAGCGAGCCTTCCAGAACCCACAGGCTGTTCATCAGCATCCGATCCGATACCCACCTCGACCATCCGGCGCCCTGTCGTGTATGTGCACGGATGGGTCGGCCGCGCCAAACAGATGACCCTTGCGAGTGCGGCCCTTCAGACAGAACTAGGTGACGAGTACGCGGTCTACCGCTTTGACTACGCCGCCCTAGCAACCTCGTGGCCGGTCGGCAACAAGGCCGCAGACTGCCTCGCCCATTATTTGCTCATGGCGGCCCGCTCCTACACCGGGACACCCGGCGGAGTGCTCGCTGTTGGGCACTCCATGGGCGGGATCGCGCTACGCGCTGCGGCGAAGACGCTCACCGACTCCGGCGACGCAGATGCCCTGATCGGCATCGTCACCATCGCCACGCCGCACAAGGGAACGCCGATGGGCGGCACGGCTGCCGCAGACATCTGGCAGAACATCAACGAGATGACCTCTGTGCTGACCAACAACGCCGAGCATGCGCCCATTCTCGCGGGAACAGACGCCGCCCGCTGCCTCGGCATCAACTCGGGATGCGCCCTACCCCCGTATATCGAGGGTGACCAGCGCATCGCGACCATCGGTACCCAGATCACCCTGGAACGACAACTGTTCAGCATGACATGGTCTCTGCAAAACCCGCGTGTCACCGTGTTTGGAGACGGGATCGTGCCACTTGAGTCGGCGATTGGCTACTTCGACTCTGGCCCGGGACCGTACACGACATCACAGGCCTTCGGCAGCGACACCTTTGCCTGCCTCGAGAGCCAGGGAGAGATGCTGTCCGCCGCCAGCACCGCGCTCGGTGCGGGCATCTTCCATGACACGTTCAGTGCGATCACTGATCTGGCTGCGGACAGATCCTTCAAAACCGGACACTACGCGCTCATTCAGGCGCCCTATACGCTGGCCTCTCTGGCTTCGCGGTGCTCGCACATCAACCTTCTGACCGAACCCCGGGTGGTGGCAAGCACGGTCAGTTACCTGCGCGACATGGAGCGCGCAGCGGGGCGGACGGTGGAGGAACGAGATCTCGATCGCCGACGCTGGCTCTACGAAGTCACCACCCCGGCGCCAGACGGAACTGGCGGGCCGACGGATGCTCGCTTCGGCACCGGCCACGAGGAGCATGACAATTCGACGAGCCAAGCGCTGGGTTGCTCTGCCGACGCACCGATCATCCATGAGTACGCCCTCGATGGTCTGTACGAGTCGCTTTCGGGAACGATAGGCAACCGACTGGGCAGCGACCCGACCCTCACCTCGCACTGGACAATCGACGCCGACGGCACCACCACGTCCTTCGACCTGACCGGCAGAGCCACGAGAAGCACCGTGCTTGACCTGTCCGGCGTACAAAAACTGATCATCTCGACATTTGCGACAGGCCCAGGATGCACTACGACGACTCCAATAGGAATCCTCGGGAACACTTACGTGGTCGAGGTAAGGACCATCATTCCCGGTTCGTCCAGTGACGCCACACCGGACGACAGCCAAGGCCTCGCTGCCGCCCATGGGTGGCCGACCGGTCGACATGACAGCAACCCGGCGTTCTACATCTGGCTTGGCGCCGCATCGGCATGGGGCACAGTGAAGATGGGCATGGTGACGTGGCTAGCCTGCGACAGCAACAACACCTGCGTCGCCGGCAGAGAAGATGACGTGCTGATCACCGCCCTCGGCACCGGCGGGCGCGTCGTCATCGCAGAGTTCACCGCGACCGAACCCGCTGTCGACACACTGACATCACTGAACGCCACCGAGCAGGAACTTCAGGAACTGCTTCGCAATGAGCCTTGAACTCTCAAGAACATCCCCGTGGGCCCTACCGGACTCGAACCGATGACACCTGCGGTGTAAACGCAGTGCTCTAACCAACTGAGCTAAGGGCCCGCGCCTATTGTTCCCCATCCCCACCGCACTCCGCACCACGGCACAGACCGCCATACCCTGGCCGCTGCCACCCTCAGCCACTACGCTTGCCCCGTGACCAGCGATAACGCCCAACCCGACAGCGCCCGGACGACCAGCAACAGAACAGGCACCGACGCCGGTCCGGACGACGACGTCCTGGGCGGCATCCACCTGGCCGATGTCCCCGCCGAGACCGAGCAGGACAAGCGCAAGGCCATGTACAAGCGCCTCGTGATCATCCTGGCCAGCTTCGTGATCGCGTACTTCGCCTTGCGCTTCTTCCAGCGCATTCAGTGGAGCGCCGTAGGCAATGCCATGCGCCAGGTCGCCTGGTGGCAGTTCATCATCCTGGGAGTGCTGCTGCTGATCCGCCAGGCCTTCAACGCCTCCCCGCTGCGACGGTTCATCCCGGGTCTCACGCAGGCCAAGGCCATGCAGAACGACCTGGGGGCCAACCTGGTGGGCACCGTCGCTCCCCCGCCCGGGGATGTGGTGCTGCGGGTCGCCATGTTCCGCTCCTGGGGCATTCACCCCGTGGACGGCATGACGGGTGTCACTCTCAACATGATCGTGTTCTATGGCGCCCGTTTCATCGCGCCTGTGCTGGGTCTGCTGGTGATGATCGTCGTGGGTCTGGAGAACCACAACTGGACCACGGGTCTGGTCTCCGGTGCTATCGCTGTCGTCATCATCGTGGGCCTGCTCCTGATACTGCGCTCCGACACCTGGGCCGCGCTTCTGGGTCGTTTCGCCGCCCGCGTGGTCTCCAAGATGCGCGCCAACGTCGACCCCGAGGAATGGGCCGAAGCCGTGGTGGACTTCCGCCGTCGCGTCTCCTCCGTGCTGAACAAGAACCTCTTCCCCGCCTTGGCAGGCATGGTGTCGGGCATCGTGGTGGACGGCCTGATCCTGCTCACCGCGTTGCGGTGCGTGGGGGTAGGGGCGGACCAGATCCGGGCGTCGGAGGTCTTCGCCGCGTTCCTCCTGGCGTATCCGCTCACCATCCTTCCCCTGTTCGGCTTGGGTGCCCTGGATGCGATCATCATCGCCTCCTGGGTCGAGATCGCGGGAGTGGAGTGGGAATCCACGCTGCTGGGAGGCACCGTCGTGTGGCGCACGGTCACCCTGGGTGGCACGCTCCTTCTGGGGGCCATCGCGACCGCCCTGTGGCGCAAAGAGACCCGCAACAATGGCAAGGCCCTTCTTGACGCCGATGCTGCGGGGGCCAAGGCGGGCACGGGCACCACCGAGCCCGGCACCGGAGCCTGAGGCTCAGGCCAGTCCCAACGCCTCGCGATACAGTGCGAGATCCCGCGGCGAGCCGTCGGGATTCTCAAGCACCCACTGGACCACACCGTGGGCATCGATGAGGAACGTCCCGCGCTGGGCCCGGCCGCGCTCCTCGTCGAACACTCCATAGGCGCGTGACACCTCGCCATGCGGCCAGAAGTCGCTCAGCAGGGGTGCGTCAAAGGAGTTGGCCTCCGCCCATTCCTGGTTGACGTACATCGAATCGCAGTTGACCACCAGCAGTTCGCCTACGGCGGCGCGGACATCGTCGGCCTCGCGCAGCTGCTCGAGTTCGTAGGTGCACACGGGCGAGAACGCCCACGGGACGAACACCAGCAAGACGGGCCGCCCGCGCAGGTCGCTCAGGGTGATGGAGCGGCCCTGGTGGTCGCGCACCGAGAAGTCCGGTGCCAGCTGCCCCAGAAGGGGGTGGGTCACTTCATGCGCCCTTTTTCGACCAGCTGCGTGGCGGTCCAGGTGCCGTCGACCACAAAGCTCGACGTGGCATGCAGCCCGGCGAGCGAGGAGGACTCCTCGACGTCGCGGGGGTGGACATGGCCGGGCTTGCCCGCCTTGGGAGTCAGCAGGAGCACGTCGCCCCCGGAATCCAGGAGCGACTGCACATCGACCAGCAGGTCCGTCAGATCGTCGTCGCCGTCGCGGAACCACACGATGACGGCATCGGTGACATCGCCATACTCCTCATCGACCAGACCCTCCCCCGTGACCGACTCGATGGCGGCACGCAAGGCCTCGCACACATCGTCGTCGTAGCCGAACTCCTGGACGATCAGCCCCGTTGCGAGACCCAATCGGGAGACCACCGTGGATTCCACGGTGCCCGATCCCTCGGTGATGGCCACAGCCCTGCTGCCCCTTTCGTGAAGTGCCGCGCGTGACGCGCTTGGTCCCACAGTAGAGGTGCGGGCAGTCCGGTCGCAACGGCACCGGCCCCTGCCGACCCTGGAAGCCCGGCCCTGGCGTGACATTCCTTCGCAATGTGGCAAGAATGGTCAGCAGTGGTGGCACTCCCACCGCTCACCACAAGCCCCCGCAGCGGCGCCCACCCGCGCGCCCCGACGAAAGGTTCCCTGTGACACAGCACGGTGAGGCCGACAAGGACCCGGCAGAGACCTCCGAATGGCTCGAGTCTCTCGACGGTCTGATCGACGCGAAGGGGCCCACGAGGGCCGAGTACGTCCTGGAGCGCGTGGTCGAGCATGCCGCACACCGCCAGCTGGGTGTCCCCCTGAGCCTCAACACTCCCTACGTCAACACCATCGGCGTGGACGACGAGCCCGAGTTCCCTGGTGACGAGGAGATGGAGCGCCGCTACCGCGGCTGGATCCGCTGGAACGCGGCCGTGATGGTGACGCGCGCGCAGGCGGCGGGCAAGGGCGTGGGTGGACACATCTCCTCGTACGCCTCTGTGGCGACGCTGTACGAGGTGGGCCTGAACCACTTCTTCCGCGGCAAGGACCACCCCGGCGGCGGCGACCAGGTCTACTTCCAGGGGCACGCCGCTCCCGGCGTGTATGCGCGCGGCTTTGTCGAGGGCCGCTTCACCGAGGCCGACCTCGACTCGTTCCGCCAGGAGAAGTCCGGCGCCCCCGGGCGCGGCCTGTCGTCATACCCCCACCCGCGTCTCATGCCCGATGTGTGGGAGTTCCCCACCGTGTCGATGGGCCTGGGCCCGGCGTCGGCCATCTACCAGGCGTGGACCAACCGCTACCTGCACCTGCGCGGCATCAAGGACACCTCACAGCAGCACGTGTGGGCGTTCCTGGGCGATGGCGAAATGGACGAGCCAGAGAGCCGCGGCATGCTCCAGCTGGCCGCGAACCAGGGCCTGGACAACCTCACCTTTGTGGTCAACTGCAACCTGCAGCGCCTGGACGGACCGGTGCGCGGCAACGGCAAGATCATCCAGGAACTGGAGTCGTTCTTCCGGGGCGCCGGCTGGAACGTCGTCAAGGTGATCTGGGGCCGCAACTGGGCCCCCCTGCTGGCCCGCGACCACGACGGCGCGCTCGTCAACCTGATGAACACCGTCCCCGACGGCGACTTCCAGACCTATCGTGCCGAGTCCGGCGCGTTCATCCGTGACCACTTCTTTGGCGGCGACCCGCGCGCCAAGGAGATGGTCCAGAACATGACCGACGACGAGATCTGGGCCCTCAAGCGCGGCGGCCACGACTACCGCAAGCTCTATGCGGCCTACCTCAAGGCCACCACGTCCGCCAACGGCAAGCCCACCGTGATCCTCGCCAAGACCATCAAGGGCTACGGCCTGGGCACCAACTTCGCGGCCCGCAACTCGACGCACCAGATGAAGAAGCTCGCCGAGGCGGACCTCAAGGTGCTGCGCGACACGTTCAGCATCCCGGTGACCGACGAGCAGCTCGAGGCCGACCCGTACAGCCCGCCGTACTTCCGCCCCGACCCCTCCGACCCCGCGCTGCAGTACATGCTGCGCCGTCGCCAGGAGCTGGGCGGCTTCGTGCCCGAGC
>CAZFEH010000009.1:41191-43628 GCA_964517615.1 uncultured Demequinaceae bacterium | reverse complement strand
AGCACGTTGTTGATCTTGTGCGAGCCGGTGTGGTTGAGGTCCTCGCGCTTGAGGATCACGCGCGCGCCTCCCGCGTGGACGGCGAAGCGCGGCACCTCGGTCAGGATGGACGGGCGTCCGGTGTAGTCGCGTGCCAGCCGATCGAGTTCACGGCTGAAGCTGGGATCGAGGCGCGCCTTGTCGTAGGCGTCGGTCAGCTCGTCGAGTGCGGCGACAAGCGCCTCGGGCACAAAACGGCCGCCGAACTCACCGAAGAAAGGCCCAGGGGCCTCTTGGAGGGATGAGGTCACGGACGCACCGCTCGCAGCGCGGGGTGAGCGCCGGCGGCGACCATCTCCGCCACTGCCGCACGGGGATCGTTCTCGCGCACGAGCGCCTCGCCCACGAGCACCGCGTCGGCACCAAGGCGGGCATATTCGACGACATCGTGGCAGTCGCGAATGCCAGACTCCGCGACCTTGATGATGCCATCCGGGATGTGCGGCACGACGCGGGCGAAGGTGTCGCGATCCACCTCGAGGGTCTTGAGATTGCGGGCGTTGACGCCGATGATCCTGGCCCCGGCATCGGCCGCCCGGGCTACCTCCTCGGCGTCGTGCACCTCCACGAGCGCGCACATTCCCAGGGAATGCACCCTCTCGATGAGAGACTCCAAGGCCATCTGGTCCAGCGCGGCCACGATCAGCAGCACCACGTCCGCACCGTGGGCACGCGCCTCCCACACCTGATACGGCGTGACGATGAAGTCCTTGCGCAGAATGGGGATGTCCACCTTCGCGCGCACGGCATCGAGGTCGTCGAGCGAGCCACCGAAGCGGCGCTGCTCGGTGAGCACGGAGATGACGGAGGCGCCACCGGCTTCGTACTCGGTCGCCAGCGCGGCCGGGTCGCTGATCTCTGCCAGCGCGCCCTTGGAGGGGCTGGAGCGCTTGACCTCGGCAATGACGGAGACCTCGTCCTCGCTGAGCATCTGGAGGGCGTTGATCGCGGAAGGGCGGCGCTGGGCCCGTTCCTTGAGCGCGTCCATGGGCACGGCGAACTCACGGAGTGCGAGGTCTTCTCTCACCCCAGCAACGATGCCGTCCAACACGCTCATGTGTGCTACCTCCCCGGTGATCCCATGCTACCGGCTGGCCGCAGGCACCCGGGACCGCGGCCCTGGGCGCCATTGCGGGCACCGTCGGGCCGCGCCGTCAGCTCACTAACGTCCCTCGCACACTGAACTTGTGCCGTTGCTGCCCTCGCAGAAGCCCTCCCAGAAGGAGTCCTGGAACTCGGGGGTCAACCACACGAAGAACATGAACACTCCGAGCAGAAGGCCCAGACCCGAGGTGACGATGCCCGAGATGGCAAAGCCCTTGCCGGCCCCGAAGTTCCGCGAGGCTCGGTTGATGGCGACGATGCCCAGAATGAGTCCCACGAGCGCCGTGGGAAGCCCGAGGAACCAATAGAAGCACAAGACCAGCGAGACGATGCCCAGGATCATCGAGGCGATGGCCATCCCCTTGCCGCCCTTGGGCTGCTGGCCGTCAAAACCGTACTGGCCGTAAGGGGGCTGCTGGCCGAACTGCGGCGGCTGATTGCCATAGGGCGCAGGCTGCTGCGGCACCGCAGGCCCTTGCTGGGGGTCGAAGCCGGGTGCGGGGGGCGGTGGGATGGTCACGAAATCACTCCAGGGGTATCAGGGGGCCAGGTACGGGGCGAAGAAGGGCACGTTGCGCAACACGGTGAAGGCGACGATCACGGCAGGGATGACGATAGCCAACCACGTGGGGAATGGCCACTCCTTGAGCGACACCCCTTGGCCACGCAGCACCCACCTCACCCACAACACACCCAGCAGCGGGACCGAAAGCGTGAACAAGGGGTGCATCGACATGGCCCCGACCACGTCACCGTGGGCGAGGTCGTAGACCGCGCGGGTGCCGCCGCATCCCGGGCAGTACAGCCCGGTGGCGGCCCACAGCGGGCACACGAAGGTGGCACTGGGAGTGTGAGGGTCGTGGGCCACGATGTATCCCACTCCGCCGCCCAAGATGAGAGCGACTGCAGCGGGAGAGATCAAGGGAAGCAGTCGCGGGTGCCACGCGCCGCGCGTGCCTGGTGCCGGAGTCGGCTCGACAGACATCATGCCCGCTCAGGGTGTGAGGAATGGCGCCACTGGGGGAAGGTTGCGCACCACCCAGAACACGCCGATGAGCCCGACGAGGGCCCACACGAGCCACAGAGGTGGATTGAAGGCAGGCACCCTGACACCCGCAAGCGAGGCGATCCACCAGGCGAAGCCCACGATTCCGAGCGGCACGAACACGAGCACGAACAGGGCGTTGAGTTGGATCGCATAGCCGATGTCGCCCTGCATCAGCGCATAGGACGCCCGAGTCGCCCCGCACCCAGGGCAGTACATGCCCGTGAGGTGGTAGAAGCCGCAGACGGG
>CAZFEH010000009.1:27756-41091 GCA_964517615.1 uncultured Demequinaceae bacterium | reverse complement strand
CAGGGATCGACGGCGGCGGGGGCGGGGGAGGAATCTCTGTCATGGCTCTGCTCTCCTTTGAAGGTACCGAGGCGCACGCTCGGCTCTTCCACACCATACCGAAAAACCTCGGCAGGGAAGGAACAGCCCCTGGACTTACTTGAGCGGCTGGCCGTGTCCCAGGGCACGCAACGCGGCACCCGCTGCCAGCGCGACAACGACCACACCGATGCCCACCCAGATGGAGGGAGCGTGGGGCACCATGAAGCCCACTCCGGCCACGATGGCCCCCACGACGATGCCGCTGTTGGTCACCCACCCAGCGGTGGTCTTGCCGTGATTGTGGGGGGCAGGGTCGGGAAGCTGATGCGGCTCCAGGTGCTGCGAGGACATGGACTCTCCTTGTGTGATGCTCAAGCGTCAGTGTAGTCGGCGCAGGCGCGCTGCACGCGTGACCGCGGCCAGGAGCGCCGCCGCCTTGTCACGGGTCTCCTGCGCCTCGCGATCCGGGTTGGAATCGGCCACCACCCCGGCGCCGGCCTGCACATGCGCGACGCCGCCCTCGATCAGGGCCGTGCGGATCGCGATGGCGAAGTCCATGTTTCCGGCGAAGTCGAGGTAGCCCACCACCCCGCCGTAGAAGCCACGCCGCACCGGCTCCAGTTCGTCGATGAGCGCGATAGCACGCGGCTTGGGTGCACCCGACAGGGTGCCCGCGGGGAACGTCGCCATGAACGCGTCGAGTGCCGTCCGCCCCTGCTCCAGCACCCCCACCACGGTGGAGCAGATGTGCATGATGTGGCTGTAGCGGTTGACAGCCATGAACTCCACGACCTCGACGGAGGTGGGCTCGCACACCTTGACCAGATCGTTGCGGGCCAGATCGACGAGCATGATGTGCTCGGCGATCTCCTTGGGGTCCTCCCGCAACTCGGCCTCGAGGGCCTTGTCCAACTCGGGTGTGGCCCCGCGCGGACGCGATCCGGCAATGGGGTAGGTGAGCACATGCCCGGCCTTGACGGTCACGAGGGACTCGGGACTCGCGCCCACGATCGCGAAGTCCCGCCCCTGGGCGTCTTCGAGCATGAGGCAGTACATGTACGGCGAGGGGTTGAGGGTGCGCAGCACGCGATACACGTCGAAGGGCTCCGCGGGGCAGTCCACATCGAAGCGCTGCGAGGGCACCACCTGGAACACCTCGCCGTCGCGGATGGCCTCCTTGGCATACTTCACGGCCTTCTGGTACTCCCCCACGGCCGAGCGGTCCCGCACCGAGACATCGGGCGCCGAGGCGTCGGTCATCATGATGGATGCCGCCACCGGCGCCGCGAGTGCCTCCTGCATGGCGTCGATGCGCGCGACGGCGTCGGCATATGCCGCTTCGATGCCGGTGGCCTGGGCATCGGCGTTGACGGCGTTGGCGATGAGCCACACCGAGCCATCCACGTGGTCAATCGCGGCGATGTCGGTCGCCAGCAGCAGCACACCATCCGGGACATCCAGGTCGCGCGGCGCAAGCGCAGGCAGGGTGGGCTCCCACTGGCGGATGACGTCCCATCCCAGGGCTCCCACCAACCCTCCGGTGAGCGGAGGCAGCCCCTCGATGGCCTCGGAGGCGAGTTCGGCGAGCGCCTGACGCAGTGTCGCGATGGGAGCGCCCGACGTGAGACCCACGGGAACATCACCCGTCCAGACGGCGTGGTCGCCATCGACGGTGAGCGTCGCACGGGATCGCACGCCGACGAACGAGAATCGTGACCGAGTGCCATCCGGTTGCGCGGACTCCAGGATGAAGGTGCCGGGTCGCCCCTGCGCCAAAGCGGAGTAGACGCCCACGGGCGTGACGGTGTCCGCCAGCACCCGGCGCACCACGGGGACCACCCGGTGGGACGCGCCCCACTCCTGGAACTGCGGCAGGCTCGGCCAGGTCTCACCCCAGGCGAGCGATACGGGCTGGCTCGTCGCGGCCTCGGCGGTCATGACGTCCTTCCCCGCTCCAGGGACAACTCGCCGCCCGTGTCGAAGCACGAGTGCTCGCCCGTGTGGCAGGCGGGACCGGTCTGAGTCACGGTGAGCAGGAGGGCGTCTCCATCGCAGTCGATCTCGACGCGCCGCACATGCTGCACGTGACCGGAGGTGTCGCCCTTGCGCCACATCTCCCCCCGGCTCCGGCTCCAGTAGACCCCGCGCCCGGTGGCGAGGGTCTCGGCCAAGGCGTCGTCGTTCATCCAGGCGACCATGAGCACACGGCCGGTGTGCTCCTCCTGGACCACGGCGCACACGAGGCCATCCGAGGTGCGCTTGAGGCGCGAGGCGATGTCGGATGCGAGCGGCATGGGGCTATCTTTCCATGCCGCCCGCATCGCACGAGTTCAGGAGCGGGTCTGGCTCATCCACGCCCGGTGCAGGCGGGCATACTCGCCGTCACGGGCAAGTAGGTCTGTGTGGGAGCCGAACTCCACCAGCTGGCCGTACTCCATGACCGCCACCAGGTCTGCACGCTCGGCGGTGGACAGCCGATGCGCGATCACCACGGTGGTGCGGCCCTCCATGAGCGCCTCAAGCGCACGCGAGATGCGCACCTCGGTGGCAGGATCCACCGCGGAGGTGGCCTCGTCGAGGATGAGCACGTGCGGGTCGCGCAGGTAGGCCCTCGCGATGGACACCAGCTGCCTCTCCCCTGCGCTGAGCAGTTCGCCGCGCGTGCCCACCGGGGTGTCGAGGCCCCGTTCATGCGCATGGAGCCACGTGTCCAGGCCGAGCGTCGCGAACGCCTCGACGGCACGTTCCCTGGCCTGCTCCTCGGTGTCACCGGGTACGGCATAGCGCAGGTTGTCCAAGATGGTGCCGTCGAAGAGGAATCCCTCCTGCGGGACCACGGACAGCCGTCGGCGCAATTCGGTGAAGGCGACCTCGCGCAGGTCCACGCCACCCAGGGCGATCTGCCCGGAGGTGGGGTCGAAGAAGCGCGACATGAGACGAGCCAGCGACGTCTTGCCCGAACCGGTCTGCCCCACGACGGCCAGGCGCTGGCCCGCAGGCACGTGCAACGACACGCCCTTGAGCACCTCGTCGTCCCCGTCATAGGTCAGGCGCACTTCGCTCACCCGCAGATCGAGCTGGCCGTGCGGCAGCGGCACCGGCTGCTCGGGGTCTGACACGTCGTGAGGGGCGTCCACGAGTTCGATGACGCGCTTCCAGCCCACCATCGCCCGCTGCATCTCCGCGAGCATCTCGATGATCCACATCAGCGGGCCCGAGAAGGAGTACACGAGCAGCGCGAAGGCCGCCACGGTGCCCACGGACAGCTCCCGGTGCATGCCGAGGGCCGTGCCCACCACGAGGGCGGCACCGGTCGCGATGGACTGTCCCAGCACGGTCGCCGAGAAGGTGGTGGAGGCGAGCCAGGAGGCGCGCCGCTCGCCACGGAAGATCTCCGCGATGTCGTCGCGCAGGCGCTGACGCATGAGCTCCTGCACGCCGTAGCCGCGAATGGTCGCCACGCCGACGAGCTGCTCCGAGGTCTTGCCCAGCAGATCCGCCATCTGGCCACGGATGAAGCCGAAGGCCCTGGAGATGCGCGGCTGCAGCCAGGCGGCCAGGACGAACAGCGGCACATAGCAGGCGAGCACCACGAGAGCGAGCTTCCACGAATACAGGCACATCACCGTGAACACCACGAGTGACTGCAACGCGGCCACGATCATGCCCGCACCCGTCCACTGCATGAGGTCGCGCATGGTGTCCACGTCACCCGTGACTCGCGACACGTAGCGGCCGCGCTGCTCCGAGTTCTGAGTCAGCACGGACAGCTGGTGGACGTTCTCGAAGGCGCGCTTGCGCAGCGTCGCCAGCCCCGCCTCCGCGGCGATGACCATGCGTCGGCGCACCCGCCACTCGATCAGCAGCGACGCCAGCACCACCACGAAGCCGATGCTCACCAGACGGACCACCGCGCCCAGGTCCACCCCGCCCGGGGCGAGCAGACCGTCGTCGGTCACTCTCTGCGTGACCACGGGGACGATGGCCTTGGCCAGCGCGGCGAGTGCCGCAAGCGCGAGCGTCACCCCCAGGCCCTTGCGCAGTTCCGGAGACAGCGTGAGCCCACGGCGGAAGGTCTCCCTCACGCCGATGTCGGGAGTCGATGAGTCGTGCGCGATGCTCATTCCTGGCCTCCTTCCGGGGGATGCGCGCCGTCGGCGTTGCGCTGCGAATCGGTTTCGTAGGCGGTCACGAGCTCGCGGTAACCGGGGTCGCTCGCCATGAGCTCCTCGTGGGTCCCGCTCGCCACCACACGACCCGAGTCGACGTGCACCACCCGGTCGGCCATCAGGATCGATGCCAGGCGGTACGCGATGAGCAGCACCGTGGGGCCCTGCCCGTCGGCCTTGAGCGAATGCAGGATCTCCTGCTCCACGCCGGGGTCCACGGCCGACGTCGCGTCGTCGAGCACGAGGACGCGCGGCTCGCGCACCAGGGCGCGGGCGATGGCCACGCGCTGCCGCTGGCCGCCCGAGAGGTTCATGCCGCGCTCGTCGAGTTGCGCGTCGAGTCCCGTGCCGCGCTTGTGCAGGCCCTCGATGACCTCATCCACGGCGGAGCGGCGCAGCGCCGTCCACACGGCCTCGTCGGAGAAGTCCTCCCCCAAGGTGACGTTGTCGCGCACGGTGCCGGCGAACACGAACGATGCCTGGGGCACCAGGGCGACATGGCTCCCCAGCGCCGCGATGGTCGCGATGTCGGTCTCGTCGAGGCGCACCTCACCCGTGACGGCGCGTGACAGTCGCGCCGCGGCGAGCGCCACCGTGGACTTGCCCGCACCCGTGGCACCCACGAGCGCCGTCACGGTTCCCGGCTCCAGGTCGAGGCTCACGCCCTCGACGAGCACCACGAGCGTGCCGTCGCCATCGTCCGCGCCCACGTCGGCGTTGCGGAAGCTCAGACGGCCCGCACCCTCGCGCGGCAGCAGCACATGTCCGGGCTCGTCCACCTCGGTGGCCGCCGCGGCGATCTGGCCGATGCGTTCGAAGGACACGAGCGCCTGCGGCATGCCGCCCAGCACCCATCCCAGGCCGCGAATCGGGACGGCAAGAAGCGACAGCAGGTACACGGCGGAGACCACCCCGCCCACGGTCACATAGCCCTGCTCCGCGCGGATCGCGCCCACGAGCATCACGACCATGGCGCTGAGCGGCACCATCGCATCCATGAGCGGCTCGAACCAGCTCGACACCCGGCCCACGTTCGTGTCGGCATCGCGCAGCGCGTCGACCTTGTCGCTGAACCTCCGGGCTTCACGGCGGTGGGCGCCCAGCGCCTTGACCACGGTGCCGCCCTCGAAGGACTCGTGGGCGATGGTCGACACCTCGGCCCGCAGATACTGGCCCAGATCCCACAGCGGGCTGATCACCCGCTCGTAGATCACGTTGACACCCATGACGAGCGGGATGACGGCCATCGCGGTGAGCATGATCCACGGGTCGATCGCGTACAGCGACCAGCCGGCCGCGATCATCATCGTGAACGACCCCACCGTGAAGGACAGCGGGTGCAGCGGGTTGGTGGCCGTCTCCGAGTCCGAGGACATCGCCGACAGCATGCGCCCGGCGGGGTTGGAACGGTGCCAGCCCAACGGCAGCGCAGCAAGGGCATCGGCCACCACCACCCGGTGGCGCGCGCCCACACCGGACACGGCCCCGCCCTGGATCGCCCGACGCAGGCCCACCAGGATCGCGTTGACGATGCCGATGCTGAGGAACACGCCACCTGCCAGGAGCACCGCGCTGCGGGGGTTCTGGGTCTGCTCTCCCCACCAGCCGCCGATGGGCTCACCCTGGATGGAGGGGATGACCACCTCGTCGACGATGATGCCCAGCAGGGTGCCGAAGAGCACGGTGGCGATGCCGAAGACGCCGGCGAGGCCGATGGCGATGCCGAAACGTTTCGGTTGGGTACGAAGGGCGTGGCCGATCAGATGCAGAGCTTTACGGGTGTAACTGCCCTGGAGCTGGTATTCGGCGGCCCGCCTCCCGGTCAACGGACCGCGATGCCGGCTGAGCGCATCGCGTCCTTCACCTCGGTGACGGTGAGCGTGCCGAAATGGAACACACTCGCCGCCAGCACGGCATCGGCGCCCGCCTGGGCTGCCACAACAAAATCTTCGGCACGGCCAGCGCCGCCCGAAGCGATCAACGGTACAGAGACCACGTCGCGAACTTCCTTGATCATCGCTATGTCGAATCCGCCGGTGGTGCCGTCGGCGTCCATCGAGTTGAGCAGGATTTCTCCCGCGCCCAACTCGGCTCCTCGCCGTGCCCACTCGATCGCGTCGATCCCAGTTCCTCGACGGCCTCCGTGTGTCGTCACCTCGTATCCCGAGGGAGTCACGGTGCCGTCCTGGCATCGACGCGCATCGACGGAAAGAACCAAAACTTGGTTACCAAACCTGCGCGCGATCTCGGAGATGAGCTCCGGTCGCGCGATAGCAGCCGTATTTACGCCTACCTTGTCCGCGCCCGCACGTAGCAGTCTATCAACGTCATCGGGGGTGCGCACGCCACCGCCCACGGTGAGCGGCACAAACACCTGTTCCGCGGTGCGACGCACCACGTCATAGGTGGTCTCGCGGTTGCCGGACGATGCCGTCACGTCGAGGAAGGTCAGCTCGTCGGCGCCCTCGGCACCATAGCGCGCCGCGAGTTCGACCGGGTCTCCGGCATCACGCAGGTTCTCGAAGTTGACGCCCTTGACCACACGGCCGGCGTCCACATCCAGGCAGGGAATCACCCTCACGGCAACCCCCATCAGTGACTCTCCGTCCACACGTCCAGCACATCCACCACGAAGACCATCGGACCCTTGCCGGGGTACGCCCAGGTCTCCGGGGCCACGATCAGCAGTCGCGAGCCCACCGCGGCATCCAGGAGCCCCTCCTCGAAGGCGCGCAGCGTCTCGCCCTTGCCCATCTGGAACTGGTAGGGCGCGCTCGCGACGCCCCATGTGGAATCGAAGACGTCGCCGGCCATCCAGTCGCCCGAGGCATCGGAGCCGTCCTGGGTGTAGACCGCCTTGTACTGCGCGAGCACGTAGGACTGCGGCTGCACCTGCTCGCCCGCGCCGCGAATGACGGTCGCGGTCACCAGCTCGGTGGGGTACTCGGCGGTGGTGCGCAACTGGATGATCGGCTCGTGGGAGCTTCCCGCGGACACGAGCGGGAGATCCTCGCGGGCCGGCACCCGCTCCCCCACGGCGTGGCTGGAGAGCACGTCGATGACGATCGCGATGGTGGTCTCCTCCGCGAAGCCCTCGACCGGTGGCGCGACCGAGACGACACGCGCGCCCACGCGCTGCTTGCGCAGGATCGTGTAGAGATCGTCGCCGAGCAGTTCGGGGGCGAGCAGGAAGGGCCGCGGGAGTCCGTCGTAGGTGTTCTGCAGCACCTCGCCCGTTTCGAGCGACTGGATGAACACGTCGAGCAGCAGTGGCTGTCCGTCGATGAGCGCGTCCCCGTCGCCCGGCCACATCACGATCGACTCCGCGCGCGGGAAGGTCATCCCGTCCGGCCATGACAGGAGCGGCGCGCGGGTGTCCGAGACCTCCACGGTGATGTCCCGCACCCGGCCGACGCCTGCCGAGACATCGGTCGAGGGCGTCGAGGAGGTGCAGGCGGCCAGGGCGAGGACCGCGGCGATGGTCACGGCGAGCAGGCGGTGCAAGGGCGGTCCTTTCGTGAGGCGGTGCATCGGTCGGGGCGCTGGGCGGGCGTGGAGCAGGCCCTCACCCCGGCAGGGCTTCCAGAAGAACGTCCACCCGGGCATCGACGTTCCTGAAGGGGTCCTTGAGCAGCACCGTGCGGCTTGCGCTGCCCGAGACCTTCAGGTGCACCCAGTCCACCGTGTAGTCCACGCCGGCCTCGCTCGCCGCCTTGACGAAGCGTCCGCGCAGGCTCGCGCGCGTGCTCGACGGCGGCGCGGTGACGGCATGCTCGATGGCCGCGTCATCGATCAGGCGCCGCACCTGACCGTCGGCCTGCATGCGGTTGAACAGCCCGCGCTCGGGTGAGATGTCGTGAAAGGCCAGCTCGAGCCGCGCCAGGCGGGGATCGTCGAGCGCGCATCCGAGGCGCTCCTGATAGCGCAGCAGCACCCGTTCCTTGATCGCCCAGTCCAGTTCCGTCGCCACGAGCGAGTGATCGCCCGTGACCACGGCGTCGATGCCGCGCTGCCACAGGTCGAGGATGGTGCGCACCTCATCGGTCTCCTCGATCACCTCTCCCAGGTGCGCGCGCACGGTGTCGAGGTAGGTCTGCTGGATCTGGGGCCCGGTGATGCGCCTGCCGTCCGCCAGTTCCACCGTGGCGGTGCCGTCGAGATGGTGGGCGATGTCGCGAATGGCCTGCATCTCACGGGCGAGCGCGAGATCCGGGAGCGGCACCCGCGCCTCCATGAGGCGCAGGATGAGGTCCGTGGCACCCACCTTGAGCAGCGCGGTCGGCTCGGCCAGCGTGGAATCCCCCACGATGACGTGCATCCGACGGTACAGCTCCGCGTTGGCGTGGGGCTCGTCGCGCGTGTTGATCATGGGGCGGGAGCGGGTAGTGGCCGAGCTCATGCCCTCCCACATGTGGTCGGCGCGCGGCGAGAAGCTGTAGTGCGCGCCCTGGGGGGTGCGGGTGATGCATCCGGCCCCCGTCACCACCTGACGACTGACCAGGAACGGCAGCAGCGCCGTCCCGAAGGCGGTGAAGTCCGCACGGCGGCGCACCAGATAGTTCTCATGGCACCCGTAGGAGTTGCCGGAGGAGTCGGTGTTGTTCTTGTACAGATAGATGGTGCCGGGCGTGCCGGCCTCGGCAAGGCGCCTCTCGCCCTGGGCCACGAGGCCGTGCACGATGCGCTCCCCCGCCTTGTCGAGCGCGATCAGGTCCCGCAGGGTGTCGGCCTCGGCGGTGGCGTACTCGGGGTGCGCGCCCACGTCGATGTACAGGCGCGAACCATTGGTGAGGAAGACATTCGAGGAGCGCCCCCACTGCACCACGGAGTGGAACAGGTGGCCGGCGACCTCCTCGGGGGTGAGCGGACGCCCCCCTGGGGCATCGCAGTGCAGCCCGAACTCGGTCTCTAGCCCGAAGATCCGCCTGGCAGGGTCGACGTCCAGCGGCGGGGGCACTTCTGTGGAGATCATCTCCTGCTACTGCCCGCCCTTTTGCACAAAGGAGCGGACAAACTGTGCGGCATTGACCTGGATGGAATCGTCGATCTCGTCCAGCAGGGCGTCGAGGGCGTCGGTGCCGGCCTGCGCCTGGCCCGGCGTCGGGATCTCGGGAGCAGGGGCGTCGTCCTCGAACTCACCGGCGGAGGAAAAGGTCTGGGGCATGAATGAAGTCTATGCCCCGCCACCGTGGGCCTGAGCGAGGATCTCATCCAGGAGCGGATGCGCGGCCACGTGCGGATCCGCGAGCTCCACCACCTCCAGGTGGCCGTGATCCGTCTCGCGATCCAGCACGATCGTGGCCCATCCGGCGGCATCGACCAGGTGAGGCGCCTGGGACACCATGCGGCCCCTCAGCCAGGCGCGCGTGTCCCGAGGAGGGTGGGCCATCGCGTGGGCGACCTCCTCGTCGGTCGTGAGCCGTTCCACGGCGCCCGCAGCGGTGAGCCTCGCGGCCAGGCCCGTTCCCAGTTCGCTCCACTGCAGGTCCGCTGCGGCGATGCGCGGGTCGTCCCACGCGGCGAGGTGGCTCACGCCCTCCTCGTCGACGGTCGCATAACGTTCGCGCATGCGCCCCAGCAGCTGCAGCTTGGCCACCCATTCGACCTCGCGCGCGGCCTCGAAGGGGTCGCGCGCGAGCTTGTCGAGCACGTCCTCCCACCGGGCCACCACCTGGGCGTCGCCGGCATCGGCCACGTAGTCCCTGGCGATCTCCAGCAGGGCCCGCTGGACGTCGAGCGCCGTGGCCTCCTCCCCCGATGCCAGGGCCAGGCGCGCGGTCAGGCTCACGTCATGCGACACCTGGGCGACGGCGGCCACGGGCGTGGCGAGCGCGAGCGCGTCCAGGCGCGCGTCGTCGGCCTCGATCGCGGACAGCACGAGCGAGGTGGTGCCCACCTTCAGGAACGTGGACACCTCAAGGCAGTTCGCGTCGCCGATGATGACGTGCAGCCGGCGCCAGCGGGCGCGGTCGGCGTGGGGTTCGTCACGCGTGTTGACGATGGGGCGACGCAGGGTGGTCTCGAGCCCCACCTCGGCCTCCATGTAGTCGGCGCGCTGGGACAGTTGGAAGCCGGGTCGTTCGCCATGCTGACCCAGGCCCACACGGCCCGCCCCCACGACGACCATGCGGGTCACGAGGTGGGGGGTGAGACGACGGGCGAGGTCGTCGAAGTCCACCGACCGCGAGACGAGGTAGTTCTCGTGCGTGCCATAGGAGGCGCCCTTGCCGTCCCCGTTGTTCTTGTACAGGCGCAGTGCTTGGCCCTCGGCACGCTCGAAGTGCACGGCGGCCGCGTGGGCGATGCGGTCTCCCGCCGTATCCCACAGCACCACATCGCGGGCACTCGTGGTCTCGGGACCGGAGTACTCGGGGTGGGCGTGATCCACGTAGAAGCGCGCGCCATTGCCCAGCACCGCATTGAGATGAGCCGGGTCCTCCCATGAGCCGCGGCGTCGGCGCAAGCTCACCTGCCCAGTGCGTTCGTCGTACTCGTGATCCTCGGTGAGCATGTCCCGCGTCGCGCTCATGCGCGAGCGCCGCACCCCGCGCAGGTCCATGAGCGGATCCTCGCCACCGTAGTCCCAGCGCGCGTGCGCCGCCCCGGCCCACCCGCGGCACGCCTCGACCAGGCGCGACGACAGCAGGATGGGGTTGGCGCGCGCGTCGGTGGGGTCGGTGATCCCGTATTCGGTCTCCAGCCCGACGATGCGCATCAGTGCTCGGCCAGGCTTCCCGCCGCCACGGCGCGCGCCTCGTCGAGTTCCTGATCCGCGGCGGCGAGCAGATGCGCGGTGGAGATGCCGCGCTCTCCACCGGCGATCACATGCTTGATGGCACGGGTCTTGGCGCGGTCCACGATGTTGCGCAGCATGGCACCCGAGATGTAGCGCGTCGCATCGGCATGAGAGAACAGCCGCTCGACCGTGGCGCCTATCATCACTCCCACCGCGGCATCCACCGAGCCTGCAAGCGCTGCGGTGTCCGCGGCGGCGAGCGGCAGGTCGGCCGTGAGGTACTTGGCAAGGATGTCGCGCGCTGCCACGGCATCGGGCCGGGAGATCTCGATCTTCACGTCGAGACGTCCGGGGCGCAGGATGGCGGGATCGATCATGTCCTCGCGGTTGGAGGCCCCGATCACGATGACGTTGGACAGCGACTCCACGCCGTCGAGTTCGGTGAGCAGCTGCGGCACGATCGTGGTCTCCATGTCGGAGCTCACCCCGGAGCCGCGCGCCCGGAACAGGGCGTCCATCTCGTCGAAGAACACCACCACGGGTGCGCCGGTGTGCGCCTTGGCGCGGGCGCGCTCGAAGATGGTGCGGATGTAGCGCTCCGTCTCACCCACGTACTTGTTGAGTAGCTCGGGACCCTTGACAGACAGGAAGTACGAGCGGTCCGCGCCGGTGGCCTGGCCCAGGGAATGGGCGACGGCCTTGGCGATGAGGGTCTTGCCGCAACCGGGAGGGCCGTAGAGCAGGAGTCCGCGCGGGGGCTGCAACGCGTGCTCGCGGTAGAGCTCGGGGTGACGGATGGGCAGTTCGATGGCGTCGCGAATGCGCTCGATCTGTCCGCCGAGTCCCCCGATCGCGGCGAAGTCCACGTCGGGGACCTCCTCCAACAGCAGCGCCTCGACCCCGCTGCGCTCGACCTTCTCGGAGGCGAAGCCCGTGCGCGGATCGATGATCACGGTGTCTCCCTCGTGGACGCGCTGCGCCGCATCGCCGCCCATGAGGATGGCGATGCGCTCGTCCTCGCCCCGTGCGACTACCAGGATGCGGTCATCGTCGATGACTTCGCGCACAATCGCGGCCTGGCCGGTGCGCTCGGGCTGGGCCACCCCCACCACCACGCTCATGGGGTTCAGCAGCACCTCGTCGCCGGGGACCAGGCCGCGTTCCACCGTGGGCAGCACGGTGACGCGCATGCGCCGGCCATTGGACACCACGTCGGCGTGCTCCCCCGCCCAGGCCACGAACGTCGCGAAGGTCTGGGGCGGCGCCGATGCTTCGGCGAGCTTGATGCGCATCTCGCCCAGTTGGTCCCGTGCGGTCTCCAGGAGGCGCTGCAACTCCGCGTTGCGACGCTCCAATGCGGTGACCCTGTCCTGCGAGTCCACGACCATCAGTCCTCTTGCCTCTCATCATCCTGGGGTGCGGTCTCGCTGCCGGGAGCAGTAGCCGTCACATCGCGACGCACCTTGCGGATCTTCTTGTCGGACACCGGGCGCTCGCCCAGGTCCTCCGGAGTCCACTCCTCAACAGGGTACGCACCCTTGGCGGGACGTCGGTGCCGCAGCGGGGCCTCCACGCCGGGCGCCATGCGTCGTGCCGTGATGAGAAAGCCGGTGTGACCCACCATGCGGTGATCGGGACGCACGGCCAGGCCCTCCAAATGCCAGGTGCGCAGCATCGTCTCCCACGCGTGGGGCTCGGTGAAGCCGCCGTGGTCACGCAGGTCCTCCGCGACGCGCGACAGCTGGGTGGCGGTGGCCACGTAGGCGAGGAAGACGCCGCCGGGAGTGAGGGCATGCGCGGCGGCCTCCAGGTTCTCCCACGGCGCGAGCATGTCGAGCACCACCCGGTCCACGCTGCCCTCGGGCTGGGCGATCAGCACCGAGTCCACGTCGCCGATCTGCAGCTCCCACGCCGGGTGCGGCCCGCCGAAGTGCGCCTCCACGTTGGCGCGGGCGATGTCCGCGAAGTCCTCGCGGCGCTCCACGGACAGGAGCGAGCCGCCGTCACCGACGGCACGCAGCAGGGACATGGTGAGCGCACCCGAGCCGACGCCCGCCTCGACCACGCGCGCACCCGGGAAGATGTCACCCCACTGAATGATCTGACCGGCGTCCTTGGGGTAGACCACGGCCGCGCCGCGCGGCATCGACATGACGTAGTCGGTGAGCAGCGGCCGCAGCACCAGGTACTCCACTCCGGCGGTGTTGCGCACCACGGTGCCCTCGGGCCTGCCGATGAGGTCGTCGTGCGTGAACTGGCCGCGATGGGTGTGGAAGGTCTTGCCGGGCACCAGCACGATGGTGTGGTGCCGGCCCTTGGCGTCGGTGAGCTGGACGCGGTCCCCCGGCCTGAGCGGCCCACGGCGCGAAGCAGCCCCGGTGGGGGCAGAAGTCATGGCGGCAGTCTAGT
>CAZFEH010000009.1:0-27656 GCA_964517615.1 uncultured Demequinaceae bacterium | reverse complement strand
TCACGCACCACCCACACGTCGGTGCGGCCCCACCAGTCGCGCACCTGGGTCACCACGTCGTCGCCGCCGAGCGATGCTTGTACCTCCGCGCCGCGCGGCACGGGGGTCAAGACGGCGTCCAGGCCCGTGGCGGCGCGCGCCTGCTCCGGGACCGCGTCGGCGGTGGTCAGCGGGAAGCGGCCCGCGGCGCTGCCGTCGGCAGACAACACCACCACGGTGGTGGAGGCTGTGGCCAACGCGGTCTGGCGCGCCTGCTCCACGGAGTAGGTGTAGGGCACGCCCACGGCGGGCGTCATGAGGCTGGCCACCGTGAGCGTCTCCCGGCGCGTCATGACCTGCGAATACTTGAGAGAGGCGCTCGCGGCGGGCCACAGGATCGACGCGATAAACACCGCCCAGACCACGTTGAAGAGGTTCACCTGGGAGCCCCTCAGGAGCGGCCAGGCCACGGCCACCACCACGATGCCGATGGCCACAATGCGCCCACCCCAGGCGGCTACCGCGGTGCCGCGATGACGGTCGCCGGTGATCTTCCACACGATGGCCTGCATCACGGTGCCGCCATCCAGCGGAATGGCGGGAAGAGCGTTAAAGATCGCGAGAACCAGGTTCACCCAGCCCAGCCAGCCGATGATGGCACCCACCTGGCCGCCCACTCCCACCACGGAGGTGAGCACCAGGGCAATCCCCGCCAGGGCCAGGCTCGCTAGCGGCCCCACGGCGGCCGTCACTCCCTGATCCAGGGGCTTCGAAGGCGGCTCGTCGAGCCTGGTGCGCCCACCCCAGGCGGTCACCACGATCTCCTTGACCCCGTAACCAAAGAGGCGCGCGGCCGCGGCGTGGGAGAACTCATGCACAAAGATCGACGCGAAGAACAGCAACGCGAGCACCAGCCCGATGACGAAGGTCTGCTGAGTCACCGCTCCGGAACTCGACGCCAAAAGGTAGGCCAGGATCGAGACAGTGATCAGGGCCGAGGGCTGCACAATGACGGGGGCACCAAGAAGGCTTCCGATGCGCAGGCCGCGGGTGACTTGGGGAGACGAGCTCATGGGCCCACCGTAATCGCTCCCCCGCCATGTCAGCCGGTGCGCGTACCGTGTCTGACATGATTCGCCCGCCCGCACCCCCCGCGCTGTCTCCGTCGCGCGCCGGCGACTTCAAGCAGTGTGCGTTGCTGTACCGCCTGCGCGCCATCGACAAGGTGCCGGAGTCTCCCTCCGTGGCCCCCACCCTCGGCACCTTGGTGCATGGGGTGCTAGAAGATCTCTACGACCTGCCGGCCCCTGAGCGCACCCTCGCGGCCGCCACGGCCGCGCTTGAACCGCGGTGGCGCGACATGGTCGCCAAGCGGCCGGAGTTGTCCAAGTTGGTTCCCGAGCCCCCCGACGAGGAGCGCTTTCTCGCCGACGGTGCGGAGCGCCTGGCGACGTATTTTCGTCTCGAAGATCCCACGCGCCTGGAACCGGCGGGCCGCGAGGAGTTCATGGAGGTCGCGCTCGAGGACGGGCCCCTGCTGCGCGGCATTGTGGACCGCATCGATGTGGCGCCCGACGGACGCATCCGCATCATCGACTACAAGACCGGGGCCTCACCCAAGCCGGGATATGGCCAGTCCGCAGAGTTTCAGATGCGCTTCTATGCGCTACTGGTGGAGCGCCTGCGCGGCGTGAGGCCCACGCTGCTGCGGCTGCTGTACCTCAAGGACGGCGGCACCAAGGAACTGTTTCCCAGGGACGAAGACCTCGCCGCGGTGGAACATGAGATTCGCCACCTGTGGGGCGAGATCGAGCGCGCGGCACGCGATGCGCGCTTTCCTCCCGCCAAGTCACGCCTGTGCGCGTGGTGCTCGTTCCAGTCACGGTGCCCGGAGTTCGGCGGGGATCCCGGACCCGTGGACCCCGACCTGGTTGAGGCCGCCATCGGGATCCGGCCCCAAGCAGGCTGACGGGCGCCTCGCGGCGCCGGCCACGTACAGCTAGCGCTTGTCGCCGAGCTCGTCGAAGTGCTCACCGGCCACGATCGCCCGCAGGGTGTCAAGCGTGACCTTGTCGAGCGACGCGACCCGTGTCATGCCCGGCAGCGGGTCGAGGGGGGCAAGGCGACGCACCGCGATGGTCTGCGCCCCCGAGTCGTACGCCGCGCGCACCCCACCCGGCGAATCCTCGATGGCCACACACCGCGCGATGTCCACTCCGAGACGCTCGGCCGCGGTCACATAGCCCTCGGGGTCGGGCTTGCCCCGCACCATCTGGTCTCCGGGAACGATCACCTCGAACACGGGGGGCGCGGCCGCGAGGAACGCGTCAAGCACCGGCCCGTAGGACATCGTCACGAGCGCGCATCGCACCCCAGCGGCGGCCACCTCATCCAGCAAAACCCGGGCATCGGCCTGCCACGGGACGTGCTGCCGCACATGCCCCGCCACGTCACCGAGCAGCCTGTCGATCACGCGGTCCACGGTGTCGTTCACGCCGTGGTCGATGAGGATCTGCGCCGCCACCGGAAGCGGCTTTCCCACCATGTCAATGGAGTCCTGCTCGGTCCAGGTGAGTCCATGATCGGCGGCGAGGGCCGTTTCGGCACCCATCCAGTACGGCTCGGAATCGATGAGGGTGCCATCCATGTCCCACAGGACGGCGAGCGGATCTTCACGTGTTGTCATGGCAAGGTCAGTCTAGGCTGGGCTAATGACTGATTCTGGCGCCGCATTGCTGTCCCGCAGCGACTCCACCATGATCGCGGCCTTCGAGGGATGGAACGACGCCGGGTCGGCCGCCTCGCACGCCCTGGACCACCTCGCGCACATCTGGAATGCCCAGGAGTACTCCGCGCTCGACCCCGAGGACTACCACGACTTCCAGGTGAGCCGCCCCGTGGTGAGCCGCGACCTGAGCGGCGAGCACATCCTCACGTGGCCGGGGACCGTGGTCTCCACCGCGATGGGTCCCTTCACCCACGATCGGCGACTGTCGCTCGTGCGCGGCATCGAGCCGTCCATGCGCTGGCGGCAGTTCTGCGGGGAGCTGCTCGATCTGGCCGAGGACCTGGAGGTCACCACCCTCATCACCTGCGGCGCGCTCCTGGTCGACGTGCCCCATACCCGCCCCCTTCCCACCTTCGTGAGCTCAGAGGACCCCGCGATGCGCGCCCTGCTGCAGCTCGAACGATCCGACTACGAGGGGCCCGTGGGCATCGTGTCCGTCTTGGGCCATGCGGCGCGCCAGCGCGGCATGAACGTGCTGTCCCTGTGGGTGGGCGTGCCGCACTACGTCGCACATCCGCCGAGCCCCAAGGCCACGCTTGCGATCCTGTCTCAGCTGGAGAGCCTCCTGGGCGAGCCGCTCGAACTGGGAGATCTCCCGGACGATGCGGTGGCATGGCAGCGCGGCGCCGACGAGTTGGCCGAGGAGGACGAGGGGGTTGCCGCTCACGTGCGTCAGTTGGAGACGCTCATGGACGAGACGAGCCTGCCCGAGGCCTCGGGTGATGCCATCGCCGCCGAGTTCGAGCGTTACCTGCGCCGGCGCGACGGCGGCACTACGAAGTAGCGGTCAGCACCCCGGCACCCAGCAGCGCCACAATCACGCCCGCGAAGCCGATGCGGTAGATCACGAACGGCATGAACGAGCCGCTCTTGAGCAGCCTCAGGAACCACACGATGACCGCGAAACCCACGCCGAACGCCACCGCGGCGGCCACCGCCGTATTGAGGAGTCCGGGGCCGTCCGCCGCCGTGAGGCTGTCCCACTCCGTCGCCAGTTCGTAGAGCCCCGAACCCAGCACCGCGGGGATCGCGAGCAGGAACGAGAACCGGGCCGCGGCCTCGCGGGTGAGCCCCAGGAACAGACCCGCCGAGATGGTGCCGCCCGATCGGGACACCCCCGGGATGAGCGCGGCGGCCTGCGCCAGTCCCAGCACGGCGACATCCACCCACCTCACCTGATCGAGCTCACGCCGCTTGGCGCCGATGCGGTCCGCCCACCCCAGCACGAGCGCGAACGCCGCGAGCACGATGGCCGTGATCCACAGGTTGCGCAGCGAGGTCTCGATCGCGTCCTTGAACAGCACGCCGAGCACCACGATGGGCACCGAACCCACGATGACGTACCACCCCATCCGGGCATCGGCGCTTGAGGAGCCCAGGCGCTCTCGCCAGGACGCGCCCCGCGTCACGAGCGCCCGCAGCCACGCCCGCACGATGCGCACGATGTCGCGCCAGAAGTACACGAGGACCGCAGCCTCCGTGCCGATCTGGATCACCGCGGTGAACGCCGCGCCCGGATCCGCCCCGTGAGGCAGGAGCGGACCGAGCACGCGCACGTGGGCGCTGGAGGAGATCGGCAGAAACTCCGTGAGTCCTTGGATGAGGCCGAGCAGCACCGCTTCCCACCATGTCATGGCGACACGTTACGTCCCGCGAGTCTGAGATGCGAAACGGCTCGCCTTGGGTAGCGTCAGGCGTATGCAGCGCAGACGTGTGGGACACAGCGGACTTGAGGTGTCACGGCTGGCGCTGGGCACCATGACGTGGTCGCGGGACACCAGCGCCGACGAGGCTGGCGCCCAACTCGACATGTTCCTCCATGCGGGTGGCACGCTGCTGGACACGGCCGCCGCCTACGCCGAGGGCGGCTCGGAGGCGCTGATCGGCTCGCTGCTGGGAGGGACCGTGGCGCGGGACGAGGTGCAGATCTGCACCAAGGCAGGCGTGCGGCGCACCCCGGAGGGCGGTGTGGTGGATGGCTCACGGGTGGGCCTGCTGCACAGCCTCGACCGCTCGCTCGAGCGCCTGGGAACCGACTACGTGGACCTGTGGCTGGTGCACGCCTACGATGCCGCCACGCCCCTCGACGAGACCGTTCACGCTCTGGAGATCGCCGTGGCCTCCGGCCGCGCCCGCTATGTGGGCGTGTCCAACTTCCCCGGTTGGGCCACCGCCTGGGCGGCCGAACTCGCCCGACCCCGTCCGGGTCTGGCCGCCGTGCAGGCCGAGTACTCGCTCTTGGAGCGGGGCGTCGAGCGCGAGGTGATCCCCGCGGCGATGGCGCTGGGGCTAGGTGTGCTCGCGTGGTCGCCCCTCGGGCGCGGTGTGCTCACGGGCAAGTACCGTCAGGCCATTCCCGCGGACTCTCGCGCAGCCTCCGACCATCTCGCGGGCTTTGTGGAGCCTTACCTGTCGCCGCGTGGCTCGGCCATCGTCGACGCCGTATTCACCGCGGCCGAAGGCCTGGGAGCCTCGCCGCTCCAGGTCGCCCTCGCCTGGGCGCGCGATGCGCCGGGGGTCGCGGCGGCGGTGGTGGGTGCCCGCACCGCAGAGCAGTTGCTGCCCTCGCTCGATGCCGAGGACCTGGTGTTGCCCGAGGCCATCAGGAGCGCACTCGACGAGGTCACCGCACCCGCCACGGGCTATCCGGAACGCCGATAGGAACGCCCATGCGGTGCTATCTCAGGTCGAACTCGTCCAGATCGTCGTCCAGATCGTCTTCGTCCTCGACCGCATGCGGGTCCAGGTCGTCGAGGTCCTCCTCGTCGTCTTCGTCGTCTTCCAGCGCATCCTCGTCGTCGAGAGCGTCGGCGATCTCGTCGTCGAGCACGAGCGGCAAGGCCTCTCCGAACTCCGTGTCGAGCACCTCCTCGTACCGTTCGAAGGCCTCGACCACGGCATCAAAGGCATCGTCCACCGCGGCATCGGTGGCGCTGCGGCGGGAGATGACGGCCTCAAGGTGCGCTTCGAGGGCGGCATTGAGATGCCTCAGTGCATCGCGGGAAGTGGCGCTCATGGTTGAGACGTTACCGTTGGCATAGGACGAATGGGAGTGCCATGACGCAATCGTTACAGTCCAGTGATGGTCACCGCATCGCCCCGCGCCTGAGTTCGCCGCGATCCGCGACCGCAGTCGAGTGGCGAGTGGTGGACATCCCGCGGGACCTGCCGCGCCGCGAAGCGCTGGCTCTCCTCAACGAGCACGTGGAGTACGGTTCATGGGAGATGGCCCGCGCGGTGACCTTCATCGGCGGTGCGCGACGCGTCTGGCTCAAGCGCAGGCGCATGCGCGTGATGCGCACCGATCTGCTCGTGTGACACCCGGAAGGACACCACGATGACAAGCCTGACGGACTTCACCGCCACCACCCTCCACGGCGAGGACATCTCCCTGAGCGAGTACGCAGGCAAGGTCGTGCTCGTGGTCAACACCGCGAGCAAATGCGGTCACACGCACCAGTACGGAGGCCTGGAGAAGCTCTACCGCGATCTGGGTGATCAAGGCTTCGTGGTGCTCGGGTTCCCGTGCAACCAGTTCGCGGCCCAGGAGCCGGGAGCGGAATCCGAGATCGAGGAGTTCTGCCAGATCAACTTCGGCGTGACCTTCCCGATGTTCGCCAAGATTCGCGTCAACGGCCCCCACGCGCACCCGCTGTACAAGTGGCTCAAGCGCGAGGCCCCCGGCCCTCGGGGCAAGGCCATCCCGTGGAACTTCACCACCTTCTTGGTGGGCCGCGACGGGCAGGTGATCCGCCGTGATGAGCCCGCGACGCTGCCCGAGGAGCTGCGCGAGCACATCGAGGCGGCGCTCGCGGCCTAAATCAGCAGGCCAGCAGGAACTGCTCCACCACATCGGCGCCCACTTCGAGCGAGTGCACCGGCACGCGCTCATCGACCGCGTGGAACAGCGAGGAGAAGTCCAGGTCCGCGGGCAGCTGCAGGGGGGCAAAGCCGTAGCCGGTGATGCCGATGGACGCGAGGTGCTTATTGTCCGTGCCGCCCATCATCAGATAGGGCAGCACCACTGCGTCGGGGTCCACGGCGTGGAGGGCGTCGATCATCGCGCCCACGAGCGGGGTGTCGAACGGCAGTTCCATCGCGCGCTCGGTGATGTAGGGCTCCACCTTGACATGCGTGCCCGCGAGCTCTTCCACGGTGCGCAGCACCTGCTCCTGCTGCCCGGGAAGGTAGCGCGTGTCCACGAAGCCCGCCGCGGCATCGGGAATGACGTTGACCTTGTACCCCGCATCGAGCATGGTCGGGTTCGAGGTGTTGCGTACCGAGGCCTCGATCATGCGGCTCACGGGGCCCAGGGCCGCGGCGAGTTGAGCCACGCGCTGCTCGGTGGGCTCGAACTCGATCCCGGTGAGCTCAGCCACCCCGCGCAGCAGCTGCTCGGTCGTGGGCGTCAGGTCGAGTGGCCACTCGTGGGTGCCGATGCGCGCCATCGCCTGCGCCAGATGCGTCACGGCGTTGTCACCGTGAACGAGCGAGCCGTGCCCCTGCACTCCCTGCGCCGCGAGCCGCAGCCACTGGATGCCCTTCTCCCCTGTCTGGATGAGGTACGTGCGTCGACCCGCGACCTGCACGGAGAAGCCGCCCACCTCGGAGATTGCCTCCGTCGCCCCGTGGAAGTCATCCGGGTGGTGCTGCACCATCCACTTGGCGCCACGCGCTCCGCCATGCTCCTCGTCGGCGAAGAAGGCGATGACGATGTCCCTGGCCGGCTTGCGACCGCTCGCGATGAGGCGCTGCACCACATGCAGATACATCGCATCGATGCCCTTCATGTCCACCGCGCCTCGACCCCACAGCACCCCGTCGATGACCTCCGCGGCAAAGGGGTCGACAGACCACTCCTCGGGGAAGGCGGGCACCACATCGAGATGACCGTGCAGTACCAGGGGCGGGCGGGAGCGATCGGCGCCCTCCCACAGTGCGGTGAGGCTCGCCCGACCCGGTGCGCTCTCGCGGATCACCGGGTTCAACCCCACGTCGGACAGGAGGGCGGCCACGTATTCGGCGGCGGCCCGCTCCCCCGGACCCGGCGCATCACCGTAGTTCGACGTGTCGATGCGGATCAGGTCCTGAGCGATGGTGACGAGGTCCGGGATGGCCATGGGATAAGGCTACCGGTGCAGGCTTCACGGGTTCTCAGCCGGCCGCACGCATCCTGCCCCGAACCGGCCTTGCGTCGGGCGCGTGGTCAGGACGTCAGGCCCGCCCGCTGAAGCCCGGCGACGATCACGACGATCACCACCACGAGCCCACCCGCGGTGAGCACATAGAGCAACCGGCGGTATCCCGCCTTGATGGCCGCCATCACGAGACACGCGACCACCCCCGGGATGAGGGCCAGCCCGTATCTGCCAGTGGGATTGGGGAAGTACTGGGGCACGCCGGGGGTGCCGTACGCCTGGATCTGCACCGCGAGCGGGTACAGCACGGCGCCCACGAGGAGCAGCCACCCGAGCGAGCGGTGCGCCGGCTCCTTGGCGAAGGCCACGACGACCGCGAACATCGCGCCGATCACGAGCACATTGAGCAGGCGGGTCCACATCACCAGCAGCGAGATGTCCAGGGGCGGCTGCATGTAGTAGTCCGAGGCGAGGTTGAGTCCCACGAAGAGCGTCTCGATCCACTCCGAACCCGGCAGGCCCTGGACGTCACGCGTATTGATGCCCACCAGCGGGTTGGTCCACCACGTGTTACCCCGAGGCGCCTGGAAGGCCTGCCACACGAGGTAGGGGACGATGATCGCCCCCGCCGTGGCCACGGGCAGATACCAGTCCTGGCGTCTCAGCCCACGCAGGCCCCTGTCGCGCAGCGCCCGCGCCATCGCCAGCATGGCCAGCGCCACAAAGGGGATGACGGAGATGAACTTGGTCAGTCCCACCACCCCCGCGAAGACCGCGGGCAGCACCCAATCGTGGCTGTCCTCCAAGAACAGACGCGCCGCGAGCCACAACGCGACGGCCCCCGCGAGCGGGGCCATGGCATCGGGGTTGACGGTGGTCGCGGCGTGCAGCACCCGCGGGAACGTGAGCATGAGCAGCGGCCCGATGACGGCCACCATCGGATCGACCCTCCACCGGCGCAGTGCCAGATACAGCATGAGCATTCCCGCGGCAAGCCACACCATGCCCGTGAGACGCGCGCCGTCGATGAAGTCCAGGGGCGTGACCGCCTCGATCGCGCGGGCGGGGAACCCCACCACCGCGTAGTACACGGGTGGGTGCGGCCAGTTGTAGTTCTCGCCGCCGTAGGGGAACTGCCACGGTGGTGCCTCGGCGCCGCAATCGGGAAGGGTGTAGCGTTCCTGCCCGCGGCATGCCCAGCTGTCGCGGATCGCGGACGCTATGGGAGAGCCCTTGGCGGGGATCTCGAAGTGCGCGATGCGGTAGGCGTAGTCGGCGTGCGTGGGCTCGTCGATGCGGGACAGCGCGGTGCCGCCACCAAAGATGATGGGCAGCGTCACGGCCGCGGCAATCACCAGGTAGACCAGGCCGAGCACGGCTCGGGAACGCGCCGTGTCGGGCATGCGCGCCGCGACCTCTTCGAGGCGATGCACGACGCGCATGGGTGCGCGCGGTGGGTGATGGGCCGCAGGTGCCACGCACATCCTCCGCAACGGCTGCTGAAAGACTTCAGGCCAGCATGGTGCTGGCCTGAGGGAGAATCTCCGGTGTCCGAGGGGGGACTTGAACCCCCACGCCCTTGCGGGCACTAGCACCTCAAGCTAGCGCGTCTGCCATTTCCGCCACCCGGACGAGGGTGTCTTGACCGCCCCTTGAGGCGTCCAAGCGCGACGGCAACTCTAGCACGAGGCTCGGCTCTGTTTCGCACTGGCTCGGGCCACCGGCATCAGCCAGGCCTCCCCCGCGCCGTTCTCTGCGAATCCGCAGAAAACAGTCAAAGTTGCCCCTCAGATTGATCGTTCTGTGCGGATTCGCAGAGAACGGCGAGGGTGGGCGGGGCGACCAACCACCCACCCGGAGAGTCCGAGGCGAGGGGTCCCTAGGTCCCGCACCACGCGAAACCCCCGCCGATACCGTCGCTGGTAACCCCATTCGCAAGGAGTGCCCGATGGCCGCCTACCTCTACCTGTCTCTCATCCCGCAGGCACTGGTCGCCTCACAGCTCGCGCCCGATGACTTCGGCCTGTACTACGCGATCGGGCAGGCCAAGCGATCGCGCGGCCAGGCGGTGTTCTTCTCCGTGGACCGCGACCAGCTGGACCCCGAGCACTTTCCCCTGCACGACATCGACACCCGATGCGTGCCCCATGCCGACGGCACCCCCAAGACCTCGCTGTACCTGAGCATCTACCGCACGCTCGAGTTCATCCCCCGCTCGGCACTCACCGCCCTGCACCTGGCCACCGACGACGGCCGAGTGCTCACCCTCCAGCCGAGCGAATGGGTCCCGGACGGCGAGATCCGCAGCCACCTCTACCAGGAGTTCTGCCCGGTCACGCCCCGCATCGTGTCCCGCCTGAACCCCGGCGAGTTCGTCGAGTTCATCACCGACCCGACCCGCAATGTGCACGTCCCGCGCCTGGTCTTCGCGGAACTCACCCTGGGCAACCTCAAGAACGACCCCGACTCGACCGAGATCGACAACCTCCCCTACCCCAACATCGGCCACCTGCGCGACTGCCTGCGCGAACTCGCCGCGGCGCCCGTTGCCTCGACCAAGACCGTGCTGCGCCAGATGACCCACGAGGTGCTGTTCCGCACGATCCGCAACGGCTTCTTCGTGGGCGATGCCGAGGGCATCACCGCTTATCCCCTGCCCTCCCGCGACGAGCTGGAGCGCGAACACCTGGCCTGGTGGCGGTCCGCCCAGTCCACCTTCGGCCACTAACCCCCACTTCTACAGGAGTCACCCATGCCCGCCTGGTTCTGGCTGGTGCCCGTCGCGTCTGTGTTCGCGCTCGGGGCCGCCTACTACTTCTTCCGCCAGATGATGAAGGAGTCCGAAGGTACCGAGACGATGGCCACCATCGCCGCGCACGTGCGCGATGGTGCCCTCGCCTACCTCAAGCAGCAGTACAAGGTGGTCGGCGTGGTCTTCCTGGTGCTCACCGGGGTGTTCTGCGTGCTCGCGTATGTGCTGAAGATGCAGAACCCGTGGGTGCCGTTCGCGTTCCTCACGGGCGGCATCTTCTCGGGACTCGCGGGCTTCATCGGCATGAAGACCGCCACCTATGCCTCGGCGCGCACCGCCAATGCCGCGCGCACCTCGCTCAACGCGGGCCTGCGCGTCGCGTTCCGTTCCGGCGCCGTCATGGGTCTGACCGTGGTGGGTCTTGGTCTGCTGGACATCGCGGTGTGGTTCTGGGTGCTCACCCGGTTCTACGAGATCACCGATGCGCACCATGTGGTGATCATCACCACCACGATGCTGACGTTCGGCATGGGTGCCGCGGTGCAGTCGCTCTTCGCCCGTGTGGGCGGTGGCATCTTCACCAAGGCCGCCGACGTAGGGGCTGACCTGGTGGGCAAGATCGAGGCCGGGATTCCCGAGGACGACGCCCGCAACCCCGCGACCATCGCGGACAACGTGGGCGACAACGTGGGCGATGTGGCCGGCATGGGCGCCGACCTGTACGAGTCCTATGTGGGCGTGATCCTCGCCTCTGCCGCGCTGGGTGCGGCCGCCTACTTCACCGCAGGCACGGAGGTGCAGCTCAAGGCGGTCATCGCGCCGATGGTCATCGGCGCCGTGGGCGCCGTGCTGTCGATCGTGGGCGTGTTCTTTGTGCGCACCAAGGAGGGCGCCTCCCCCAAGGAACTGCTCGCCTCGCTGGGCCGTGGCGTCAATGGTGCGGCCGCGCTCATCGCCGTGATCTCGCTGGGCATCCTGGCCGCGATGGACCTGCCGAACCTGTGGGGCATCTGGCTCGCGCTCATCGTGGGCCTGCTCACCGGCATCGCGATCGGCCAGGCCGCCGAATACTTCACGTCCCAGGCCTACAAGCCCACGCAGCGCATCGCCGGCTCAGCCAAGACCGGCCCGGCCACCGTGGTGATCCAGGGCGTGGGCGAGGGGATGCTCTCCGTGGCCATCCCCGTGCTCGCGGTGGTGGTGGGCACGTCACTGGCCTACTTCTTCGGCTCCGGCTACTCCTTCTCGACGGACACCATGAGCCTGGGGCTGTACGGCATCGGCATGGCGGCCGTCGGCATGCTGTCCACCCTGGGCATCACCCTGGCCACCGATGCCTACGGCCCCATCGCCGACAACGCTGGCGGCAATGCGGAGATGTCCGGCCTGCCGCCCGAGGTGCGTCAGCGCACCGACGCCTTGGATGCGCTGGGCAACACCACGGCCGCAACGGGCAAGGGCTTCGCGATCGGCTCGGCGGCGCTGACCGGCATCGCGCTGTTGGCGTCGTACCTGGAAGAGGTCAAGATCGGCATCTCGCACGTGCTGGAGCGCGGTCGCGAGTATGTGTTCCCCGACGGTTCAGTGCTGGGTGCCGGCGCACAGGACGCCCTGCAGCACCTGTCACTCATGGACATGATGGAGCGCTTCGAAGTGGTGCTCATCAACCCCAAGGTGATCGTGGGCATGTTCATCGGCGCGATGCTGGCGTTCGTGTTCTCCGGCGTGACCATCAAGGCGGTGGGCCGTGCCGCCGGGCAGATGGTGGACGAGGTGCGCCGCCAGTTCCGCGAGATCCCCGGGATCATGAGCGGCGAGGCGACGCCCGACTATGCGCGCTGCGTCTCCATCTCGACCCGCGCCGCACAGCGGGAGATGATGGTGCCCGCGCTGCTGGCCATCGCGGCACCCGTCGTGATCGGCCTGGTCTTCGGCGTGCCAGGCGTGCTGGGGCTGTTGGCCGGCGGTGCCGTGGCGGGCTTCTCCCTGTCGATGTTCATGGCCAACTCCGGTGGGGCGTGGGACAACGCGAAGAAGCACATCGAGGAGGGCCACCAGGGCGGCAAGGGCTCCGATGCGCACAAGGCCGCCGTGATCGGCGACACCGTGGGCGATCCGTTCAAGGACACCGCGGGCCCCTCGCTCAACATCCTGGTGAAGCTCATGTCGATGGAGGCCATCGTGGTCGCGGGGGTGACCGTGGCGGTGCACCTGGTCTAGTCGGTCGGCGTCGCTGGCCTTCTCTCCCATCCCTCGGATCGCGAGCACAGGTGAGCCTCGCGCCACGGTCTGAGCGTTGTTGGGGACCAAAAGTGTGAAGTTTTCCGCTCCTATGCGTCCTGGGGGACCGAAAATGCGATCGGAGTGCTGAGACTCACCGCTCCGGGCGTGCTCGTGCGTTCTTGAGGCAGGTTCCGGGTCATGGGCCGCTGATCGCATTTTTGGTCCCCCAGGACGCATAGAGCCGTGTAGCATCGCATTTTCAGTCCCCACACACGCAGGGCCGCAGAACTCAGGGCCGCACGTTGTGGTCAAAGTTCGCCCGAACTTTGACCACAATCTGCGAACTCGCAGAAAACGGCGCATGGTCTCAAGGCTGAGCACCGGCACCGGCACCGGCACCGGCACCGGCACCGGCGTCGCCGTCGCCGTCCCTACCCCTACTGGAAGTCCCTGCTGCGCGTAGGCACCTTGAGCGACAACGGCGCGAGGTGCTCCGCGACCAGATTGGTGGCGCCATCGGCCTTCTCCAGCATCCCCCGGATCACGAGCGCAGGCGAGCGTCGCGCCACCGCCTGGTGCCGGCGCCACACCTCGGGTGAGCACACCACGTTGAGAACGCCGGTCTCATCTTCCAGCGAGATGAAGGTGACCCCCCTGGCGGTGGCCGGACGCTGACGATGCGTCACCACACCGGCCACCTGCACCCGGCGCTGCGGCTCGTGCGTCAGCGCCTGTTCGACACGCAGCACCCCGGCCCGGTCCAGTCCCTCCCGGACGAACATCGTGGGGTAGGAGTCCACGGATACTCCGTGCGCCCAGACATCGGCCACGGCTTCCTCCTCCACGGTCATGAGCGGAAGCTGCGGTGCTTCGAGACCCGGCGTCACCCCGGGAAGGGTGTCCGGCCCCTCCCCTGCCAGCGCTCCCGATGCCCACAGCGCCTCGCGGCGCGTCACTCCGAGGCTTTCCAATGCGCCCGCCGTGGCGAGCGCCTCCCACTGAGCGCGGCTCAGCGGCTTGGAGGCCAGGGAGCGGTCCACACCCCGATGCAGCAGTTCCGCCTCGGTCACGGCACCGCTCACCCCGCTCGGGCGCACCCGGACTCGGCGCGCCATCTCCGTGAGCGAGGTGAAAGGCCCCTCGCGCCGGGCCGCCACAATCGCCTCCGCGGCGTCCCTGCCCAGTCCGCGCACCGCCATGAGCCCCATTCGCACGGCGAGGTGACGATCCACCTCGACCAAGGCCGCCAGATCGGGCCGGGTGTCTTGCGGCGGGTCGAACGGCTCCTCGAGCCGCTGCACCCGCGCCAGCACCTCGGAATGCGTCACACAGGGACGCAGCACCACCTGTCCGTGGCGGCGAGCATCGGCGGCGAGCGACTGCGGGGAGTAGAAGCCCATGGGCTGTGCCGCGAGCAGCCCCGCATAGAACGCGGCGGGCTGGAACACCTTGAGCCAGGCCGAGGCATACACGAGGTAGGCGAAGGAGAAGGCGTGGGATTCGGGGAAGCCGAAGTCCGCGAAGGCCTTGAGCTTGTCGAAGATCTCGTGGGCCACCGGCGCGGGAACGCCGCGGTCGTGGGCCCCCACGAGGAAGCGCGCCCGTAGCGCCTCCATGCGTTCGGGCGAGCGCTTGGAGCCCATCGCCCGGCGCAGCTGGTCGGCGAGCGCCGCGTCAAAGCCGGCGCAGTCCATCGCCATCTGCATGAGCTGTTCCTGGAACAGCGGCACGCCGAGAGTCTTGGCGAGCGACTTCTCCAGGAGCGGATGCAGGTAGGTCACCTTCTCGCGCCCGCGTGCCCTGTTGATGTACGGATGCACCGAGCCACCTTGGATGGGGCCAGGCCGGATGAGGGCGACCTCGATGACGATGTCGTAAAACCTCCGCGGCCGCAGCCGTGGCAGCGTGGCCATCTGCGCCCGCGATTCCACCTGGAACACTCCCACGGTGTCGGCGGCGCACAGCAGGTCGTACACCCGCGGATGCTCTTGGCTCAGGGTGTGCAGTCCCACCTCGCCGCCCTCGAAGTCTTCGCACACGCCGCCCTCATGCGTGTCGCGAATGTCCTGGAACGCATATCTCAGCGCCGAGAGCATGCCGAGCCCCAGTAGGTCGAACTTCACGAGCCCCGCGTCGGCACAGTCGTCCTTGTCCCACTGGAGCACGGTGCGCCCGGGCATGCGTCCCCACTCCACCGGGCACACATCGATCACCGGCCGGTCGCACAGCACCATGCCTCCCGGATGGATTCCCAGATGCCGGGGTAGGCGCTGGAGGCGTTCGGCCAGGTCCAGCACGTTGTCGGGGATTTCTTCCAGGACAGCGGCCGATGCCGCGGCCACCTTGTGCCTCTCCGTGGCCTCTTCCGCGGGTCGCGGACGCACCGAACCCCAGCGGTCGATGGAGGTGGACCAGGCATCCTGTTGTCCGGCATCGTGCCCCAGCGCCCTCGCCGCATCCCGCACCGCCGAACGCGGCCGGTACTGGATCACGTTGGCGACCATGGCCGCATTGATGCGCCCGTACCTGCCGTAGACATGCTGGATGACCTCTTCGCGGCGGTCTGATTCGATATCCACGTCGATGTCCGGCGGGCCGTCTCTTTCCGGCGCCAGGAAGCGCTCGAAGAGCAGTCCGTGTCTCACCGCATCCACGCCGGTGATGCCCAGGGCGTAGCACACCGCCGAGTTCGCGGCCGATCCCCTGCCCTGGCACAGGATGTCGTTGTCCCTGCAGAACTGCACAATGTCGTGCACGATCAGGAAGTAGCCGGGAAACTCCAGTTTCTCGATGATGTCGAGTTCCCGGTCGATCTGGGCCCAGGCACCCGCGATCCGCTCTGCCGCCCGCGTTCCGTAGCGGCGCACTGCCCCCTGGTAGGTCAGTTCCCGCAGCCACGAGGCTTCCGTGTGTCCGGGGGGCACGTCGCAGGGCGGCAGGCGTGGAGCCACGAGCGACAGGTCGAAGGCGCATTCGGCGGCGAGCCGGGCTGCGGCCCCGACCGCCTCCGGGTGTCGCCGATGCCGCCACCGCATCTCCGTGGCACTGCGCAGATGCTGCCCCGGCGAGCCGGGCAGCCAGCCGTCCATGTCATCCAAGGAGGAGCGCGCCCGGATGGCTGCCAAAGCACCGGCCAGGTCCGCATCGCGTTCGGTGGCGTAGTGCGCATTGGTGGTCGCCACGAGCGTCAGGCGTGCATCGGAGGCGATGTCCGCGAGTGCCGCATTGAGCTCCGAGTCATGGGGCGATCCCGTGTCCGTGACTTCCACCGCCACGTTGTCCCGTCCGAAGAGCGCGGCCAAGCGGTCCACCTCTCGTCGGGCGGCGGTGAACGATGCCGTGCTCACCTGTCCGTGCGGCATTCCGTGGCCGGGGACGCCGATGCCGGTGAGGGCCCTGCGCACGGCCCCCTTGCGGCAGCCGGTGAGCACCAGGAACTCTCCCCCTCCCGCATGGGCGAGGTCCTCCAGCACATAATGTGCGATGCCCTTCTCGTGGGTCGCCAGGTGCCCCATGGCCACCGCATGGGACAGGCGTGCATATCCGGCGGGACTGCGGGCGAGCACGACGAGGTGGCTGGCCCTGGCATCGGGCGTGCCGGTGGGGGCATCCAGCACCGGGCGACCTCCCGGACCATCCGGCACCGCGAAGCCCAACTCCGTGCCGAAGACGGTCGGCAGGCCCAGTGCACGAGCCGCTCCGGCCATGCGCACCACCCCGTAGAAGCCGTCGTGATCGGTCAGGGCGAGTGCCGTCAGACCCAGCTGAACCGCCTGAGACACCATCTCCTCGGGCTGGTTCGCACCATCCAGAAAGCTGAAGGCGGAGTGGGCGTGCAGTTCCGCATACTCGATGCGCTCAGTCATAGATGGCCTCCAGCATCCAGCGGCCGGACTCGAAGGCCACGAGCAGGGCCTGCCCCGTGTCACGCTCCGCGCCTCGCAGCGCCACCTGCAGATAGGCCTTGCGAGAGGCATCCTCCGCCCACCATCGCTGGGCCACCGCCCAGGGCCCCGCCCAGGAATCCACCGGCTGCGGCGAGTGCCACACCAAGCCTGTCTGATCTGTCGCGCCGCCCGAGGACGGATGTCGTTGCATGGCCCTGGCCACCGGGTCCTTGGGGTCTGCTTGGAGGCATACCCACGTGGGTGGCGCACTCATCCCCAGCCGCCTGTCGATGTGGACCGGGCTGCCGCCCGCGTCGAGCACCCGGATCTCCTGCGCCACCGCCAGCACGGTGGCCGGCGCGGGGTCGGGAATCTGTCCCGGCCACGGGGGCGCGAGATCTCGGGAAGGCTGCTCCTGCCCCCACGCCCGTGTGAGCGCACGGTCGCGCGGGGACCGTCCCCCCTGCTCTTGAACGGCGAGCACGCCCTCCAGACCCAGAAGCGACTGCAGCTGCTCCACGGTGCGGTGCGCCCGCGCGTCCGTTCCCGAGAACCCTCCCCACAGGTAGGCCTGCTCGCTGCCGAGCGCCACGACGTCCTGCGCGGTGATGCTCAAGGCGCTCAGGGGTGAGGGCTCGGGTCCTGTCGCCGTTCCCGAGAGCCACCCTTCGAGTTGCCAGCGCACCCGGTCCGCCATGTGCCGGGCAAAGCCTCCCGCCCGCGATCCGACATCGGTGTGCCATATCCGCTCCAGCGTCTGCCCTCGCTCGGTGCGCGCCGAGATGCACACCTTGCCGCACCGCACTCCCGCCGCGAGCAGCGCGGCATCGAGGTCCTGTGCCAGTTGTGCCGCCACCTCGGTGAGCTGCTCCACGCGCTGTGCGGGCTCGTCGAAGACGAACTCCGCGACGATGTCGGATTCCTGCCGGCGCAACACCGGCGGCGCCACGTCCTCTCCCAGCGCCATACGCCGGGCCCACATGCCCTGGGCGCCAAAGCGAGCCAGGACGTCGGCGGAGGGAAGCGCCGTGAAGTCCCCGAGCGTCACGAGCCCCAAGCGCATGAGCACCTGCACGAGGTCCTCCACCCCGGCACGCTGCGTCCGGTCGGTGGCAGCCAGCGCCAAGGTGTCCACCGGCAGGGGCGCCAGATACTCCGCCGATGCCCCTGCCGGCACCAGTGCGAGCCGCCCCGGCGGCACCATGACCGAGGCGCGCGCGGCCACGATGGCGGCAAGCAGCCCATCGGCCATGCCCACGGCGCATTCGTGTCCCGCATATTCGGCCACGGCGGTGACGAGCGCCTCGGCAAGCGTCTCCTCGCCGCCATGAAAGCGTGCCGCGCCCGCTGAAGGGATCAGCAGCAG
Organism: uncultured Demequinaceae bacterium; assembly: GCA_964517615.1. Lineage (GTDB taxonomy): Bacteria > Actinomycetota > Actinomycetes > Actinomycetales > Demequinaceae > Demequina. The sequence goes on along the minus strand of CAZFEH010000009.1, from coordinate 9,523 downwards.
ACCCGGCCTGGCGATCTCCATGCCGGGGACCACCTGCTCGGCGGCTGCCGCGACCGCTTCGAAGGCCCGCGCATCGCGCCCCTCTTCCTGGGCCAGCACCACCAGTTCCGGGCAACGACTTTGGGCAAGCCGCTTGCGCATGCCGCGCCTGACGCCGGCGGCCCGTGCCGCCGCCGAGACCGCGCTCACTCCGCGCCCATGCAGCACTGCGGCCGGGAGGTCTGCGGTGAGGCCGGCCTCGCTCAAGGCGGCGACCACGGGCCAGTCCGGCACCCACAGCACCGCGCGCCGCGTGGTGCGCACGGTCGCGTTCCCCACTCCTGGGTGCCTCGCCTTGATGACAGCCATCACGCCACCTCGTGAACGGGCGCCGTCGCGCGCGCCTCAGGGCTCCAGGCCCCGGTGTGGCGTTCCAGCATCAGTTCCACGATGCGGTCCATACCCCCTCGCTCACGGACTGCCACGGTCGTCTCGCGTTCACGCAGTCGCCCGTCGCCCGCCCCGAGCCCTTGCCAGCGCATCCGTGTCGCCGTCAGCTCCAGCCGTGCGCCGGTCCACGCTCCCGCGCTGATGATCACCCCGGCGCGCACCCGGGCGCGCGCGGTCAGTCGCCTGCGATCGGGCTCGGACAGCGCGAGCGAGGGGCCGGCGATCACCACCTCCATGCCCTCCACGCAGGCCGCGAGCACGGCGGGGGCATGCGTTCCGGGGTGCGGGATGAGCACCACGCGGGACAGGTCCATGCCCTGCCGTGCCGCCGCGATCATCCCCGCATCCGGCATGCCGACCACCGCGACCCATGCCCCATCACGCGAGGCCTGCCCGGCAAGCGCCCACAGCAGCGAGGTGGAGCCCGTCACCGTCACCACCCCTCCTCGCGGCAATCCCCCTGGTAAGAGTGGCTGCAGTGCCGGGGAAAGCGGCAGGAACGCGCGTTCCCGACCCTGTCCAGGCATCGGCACCACACGCGCCGCGCTCTGAGGCTGTGCACCCTCCGGGCGCACCTTCTGCCCCTGCCACGGCACCACGAGCGTGTCCTGCAGCACGCCGGGCAATGCGCTCAGTGCCGTGCGGGCGCGCGCCAGCCGCTCCTGCTGCGTGACCTCCCGCGCACTCATCGCTCCTCCTGGCACTTCGATGGCTCCATCCGAAGACATCTATTCGAACACATGTTCGATTGTGCCGCCACCCCCCGACATTCGCCCGACCCCCCGGGCCCCTCGCCGCCCCCTCGCCGCCCCCTCGCCACCCCCGCGCCACTCCCCCACCGTTTTCTGCGGATTCGCGAAAAACACGCAATTCACTGCCCTGCTTTTCACCTTTTCTGCGGATTCGCAGAAATCGGCGGGTTGGAGGGCCGGCGGGTTGGAGGGCCGGCGGGTTGGAGGGTCGGCGGGTTGGAGGGTCGGCGGGTTGGAGGGTCGGCGGGTTGGAGGGTCGGCGGAGGTGGGCGGCCAGGGCCGCCGCCTCACCCTCCTCGGCCCCACAAAGCAAGCGCTTGCATTACGATGGGCGACACGGGCACACACCGCGCCCGCAGCCCAACCCCGCCCCTGCAACGACGGAGGAGCCCATGAAGCGCGCCACCCGCATCACCATCGCCCTGGGAGGCACCGCGCTCGTCGCGGGAGGAATCGGCCTCGGGCTCGCACTGCGCGACGCCCCCGTCACCCCGCATGCCGTCCCTCCCGTGCGCGATGCCGTCACGGACCAGCAGTTCTACTTCGTCATGGCGGATCGCTTCGCCAACGGCGACCCCGCCAACGACACCGGCGGCCTGGGCGATGACCCCCTGGTCTCGGGCTTCAACCCCGCCGACGCCGGCTTCTTCCAGGGCGGCGACCTCGCCGGCCTCACCGCGAACCTCGACTACATCCAGGGCCTGGGCACCACCGCCATCTGGCTCACCCCATCCTTCACCAACAAGCCGGTGCAGATCGAGGACTCCTCGGCCGGATACCACGGCTACTGGGTCATGGACTTCACCTCGATCGACCCGCATCTGGGCACCAATGAGGAACTGCGCGACCTCGTGGACCAGGCCCACGCACGCGGCATGAAGGTCTACTTCGACATCATCACCAACCACACCGCGGACGTCATCGGCTATGAGGAGGGCGACCGCGTCCCCTACATCTCCAAGGACGACCGCCCCTACACCGACGCCGACGGCAACCCCTTCGACGACCGCACCGTCGCGGGCTCCCCGGACTTCCCCACCCTGGACGCCACGACATCGTTCCCCTACGTGCCCCTCCTCGCGCCCGACGAGGTGGACGCCAAGACCCCCGCCTGGCTCAACGACGTCACGGTCTATCACCACCGCGGCAACACCACCTTCACCGGCGAGGACTCGCAGTACGGCGACTTCTTTGGTCTCGACGACCTCTTCACCGAGGACCCGCGCGTGATCGACGGCATGGTCGAGATCTACACCGGCTGGATCGAGGACTTCGGCATCGACGGCTTCCGCATCGACACCGTCAAGCATGTGGACGACGCCTTCTGGCGCAGCTTCGGCCCACGCGTGCTCGAGGCCGCCCACCAGGCGGGCAAGGAGGACTTCTTCATGTTCGGCGAGGTGTTCGACGCCTCGCGACCCGTGACCTCCGCCTACACCAACGGCGCGCAGATGCAGGCCGTGCTCGACTTCCCGTTCCAGGACGCGGCACGCACCTTCGCCTCCCAGGGCGGCGGCGGCGCACCGCTGGCCGACTTCTTCGCCGCCGACGACTGGTACACCGATGCAGACACCTCCGCCTACCAGTTGCCCACCTTCCTGGGCAACCACGACATGGGGCGCATCGGCGGCTTCATCCTCGCCGACAACCCCGGGATCGACGATGCCGAGGCCGTCTCGCGCTCCCGGCTCGCCCACGAACTGATGTTCTTCACGCGCGGCAACCCCGTGGTCTACTACGGCGACGAACAGGGCTTCACGGGCGAGGGCGGCGACAAGGCCGCGCGCCAGCCGATGTTCCCCACCGGCATTGCGGACTACGTGGGCCAGCCGCTCCTGGGCACCTCCGCGACGCTCGCCGAGGACAACCTGGACACCTCGCACGTGCTGTATCAGGCCATCGGCGCCATGTCCGCTGTCACCGATGAGCATCCCGCGCTGCGTGACGGCGCGCAGATCAACCGGACGGCCGAGGGCGGCGTCTACGCCTTCTCCCGGGTGGACCGCGACGAGCAGCGCGAGTATGTGGTGGCGCTCAACTCGTCGCTCACCGCCCGCACCGTGGAGATCCCCACGTGGATGGCCTCGGGCTCCTTCACGGGCATCTATGGGGACGATGCTTCGCTCACCACCACCGCAGCGGGCATGCTCGCGGTCACCGTCCCGCCGCTGGGCGCGGTCGTCTATCGCGCCGATGCCCCGCTGCCCGTCTCCGTCGCGGCGCCCGAAGTGACGGTGGAATCCGTCGCGCCGGTGAGCGGCGAGCCTGGGCGGCTCCACGTGAGCGCGACCGTCGCCGCCGACGCCTACGCCGAGGTGTCGTTCTGGGCGCATGTGGATGGACGCTGGGAGTTCATCGGCACCGACGATGCGGCACCCTTCCAGGTGTTCCACGACGTCACCGCCTGGGATGCCGGCACCGTGATCGAGTACGTGGCCGTCGTGGCGGACAACGCGGGCAACGAACGCCTGAGCGAGGGTGTGACCGGTGAGGTGCCACGGCCCACGGTGAGCATCATCAACCCCGTCTCGGGTGGTGCCTTGGGGCCGGTGCCGGTGATCGAGGCCGTGGTCTCCCCCGCCCGTCCGGGCACCGAGGTCACCATCGAGAGGCGCATCGGCGGCGGCGAATGGGAGGTCGTGGGGGTCGATTCCTCGGCACCCGCGTACACGGTGCGCGACGATCTCACGGCCATCGCGGAAGGCACCGAGGTGCTGTACCGCGCGGTCGCGGTCAGTGGTGGCGTGAGCGTCACGTCCTCGGCGATCCCGGGCAAGGCGGGCGCCGGGCCTCAGCCCGGCGCCGTGTCCCTTCCGGGCACCGTCAACCTGCCCATGGGGTGTGCGCAGGACTGGCAGCCTGATTGCGAGGCCGCGCAGCTGACCCTCGACGAGGCCACCTCCACGTGGTCCATCACCGTGAGCCTGCCTGCGGGCGCCTATGAGTACAAGATCGCGATCAACGGCTCCTGGGCGGAGAACTATGGCGCGCAGGGACTCAAGGATGGGCCCAACATTCCCCTGGAGTTGTCCGCTCCCGCGGACGTCACCTTCACCTACGACCACGCCACCCATCTGGTGACTGTCAGCTGACCGGGTTCTGCCGCGCCGTTTTACCGCAGTGCCCACATGGCCACAGCGGCGGCTGCGCCCACATTGAGGGAGTCCACGCCGCCCGCCATCGGGATGGTGACCACGGCATCGGCGGCATCCAGGGCGGCGCGGGACAGGCCGTCGCCCTCGGCGCCCAGTACCAGCGCGATCTTCTCGTGTCCGGCCACCGCGAACGTGTCCAGCGACACCGCATCGTCCGCAAGAGCCAGCGCCGCAACGGTGAAGCCCGCCTCTCGCATCTGACTCAGCACCCCTGGCCACTGCTCGGCGCGCGTCCACGGCACCTGGAACACGGTCCCCATGGACACCTTGACCGCGCGCCGGTAGAGCGGGTCGGCGCAGGTAGGCGAGACCACCACAGCATCGGCGCCCAGGCCCGCGACGGAGCGGAAGATCGCCCCTACGTTGGTGTGATCGACGATGCCTTCGAGCACCACCACGCGGCGGGCCTCCCGCAGCAGGTCGTCGAGCGCGGGCAGCAGGGGGCGCTCCATGGCGGCGAGCGCGCCTCGGTGCACATGGAAGCCGGTGACGCGCTCCAGCACCTCCTCCGGGGCGACCAGCACCGGCACATCGGCGGGCACGGCGTCGGCGACGGACGACACCCACCTCTGGCTGACGAGCACCGACAGCGGCCGATGCCCCGCCCGCACCGCCCGCTCGATCACCTTGGCACCCTCGGCGATGTAGAGGCCCTGCTCCGCCTCGGTGCGGCGACGCAGCGCGATGTCGGTGAGCCCCAGATAGGGCTCCAGTCTCGGGTCGTCGACGTCGACGTGCTCCCTGCTCACCACGCTAGACAACCAAGGGTGGATGTGACAGATGGGGCTGGTGTGGCACCTGCAACTGTCACACCAGCCCCATCCTGCTCAACTGTCACATGGACCCTTGGAAATCATCAGGGCGTGGCGTCACTGGCCCTTGGCGGCGTCCGGATCGAAGGGCTGACCGGAGCGGGTGCCCGCAGCCTCGGCGTCAGCGGTCACGTCCTCCACCTGACGGCGCGCCTCCTCCAGCGCGGCCTTGGGGTCGGCGAGCGCTGAGGTGAGCCGCGCCTTGCGGCCCGTGCCCGCGGCCCGCTTGAGCGGCTCGGGCTCGTCCTCGACGCCGAAGCCCGCGGCGACTGCCTTGAGCGCACCCGTGAACTCGGTGGGCACGAACCACACCTTGTTGGAGTCGGTCTTGGCGATCTCGGGGAGCATCTGCAGGTACTGGTAGGCGAGCAGCTTGGAGTCCGCGTCACCCTCGTGGATGGCGTCGAACACCTGGAGAATGGCGCGCGCCTCACCCTCGGCCCGCAGGATCTTGGACTGCGCCTCACCCTCGGCCCGCAGGATCGCCGACTGCTTCTCACCCTCGGCGGTGAGGATCTGCGACTGCTTGACACCCTCCGCGTTCAGGATCGCGGCACGGCGGTCACGCTCGGCACGCATCTGCTTCTCCATCGAGTCCTTGATGGACATGGGCGGCTCAATGGCCTTGAGCTCCACACGGTTGACGCGGATGCCCCACTTGCCCGTGGCCTCGTCGAGCACGCCACGCAACTGGCCATTGATCTGGTCACGGCTCGTGAGCGTCTGCTCCAGATCCATGGTTCCCACGATGTTACGCAGCGTGGTGACGGTCAGCTGCTCCACACCGGTGATGTAGTTGGCGATCTCGTAGACCGCCGCCTTGGGGTCGGTCACCTGGAAGTAGATCACCGAGTCGATGTCCACGACCAGGTTGTCCGAGGTGATCACGGACTGCGGCGGGAACGAGTACACCAGTTCGCGCAGGTCCACCCGGGCGCGGATCTTGTCGAAGAACGGCACCAGGAAGTGCAGGCCCGCGTCGAAGGTGGTGTGGTAACGACCGAGGCGTTCCACGATGTACGCCTGCGTCTGGCGCACCACCACGATCGCCTTGAAGATCGCGGTGATCAGGAAGATGCCAAAGATGATCGCGACGATGATCGCGAGCCAGCCGACTGCATCGGACATGATTACTCCGTTTCCGGCGCGACGATGGCCGTCGCCCCCTCGATTGCGATGACCGTCACGTACGCGTCCTCGGCGACTTCGCCTTCACGCGTGCGCGCGGTCCACACTTCTCCATTGAGCTTGACGCGCCCCGAGCGCGTGGTGACAGAGTCGATGGCGATAGCCCTCGCGCCCACGAGCGCCGCGGCACCGGTCACCACCTGCTCGCCGGACTTGAATTTGCGCATCATCGGGGCGCGCAGGCCGATGACCAGGCCCACGGCGAGCACCGCGAAGACGAGGGCCGTGCCCCAGAAGGGCACCCCGACGAGTCCCGCGATACCTGCGCCGAGCGCCGCGAGCGCCAGCAGACCGAAAGCGACGTCGAGCGCATAGATCTGCAGGATGCCGAGCGACAGCGCCGCGAGCAACCACCACAACCAGTCGTGATAATCCATGACACTCCTCCTCGCTTCTCACCGTAGCAGGCTTTGGCGCCTGCGATATGTACGTTTTTGCGGCTATGCCCGCCGAGCGGTGAACCGACCGCCGTCCTCGGTCACCGTGACCGCGAGACCATATGCCGCACTCAGGTTCTCGCTCGTGAGCGTCTCGCGCAAGGGACCTTGTGCTACTACCGCTCCCTGCCGCAGCAGCAGGGCATGAGTGAAGCCCACGGGGACCTCTTCCACGTGGTGAGTGACCATCACGAGCGCGGGCGAGCGACGGTCCGCGGCGAGTTCGGCAAGGGCACCGAGCAGTTCCTCCCGCCCCGCCAGATCGAGGCCGGCCCCAGGCTCATCCAGGAGCAGCAGTTCGGGGTCCGCCATGAGTGCCCGGGCGATCTGCACGCGCTTGCGCTCGCCCTCGGACAGGGTCTCGAAGGTTCTGTCCGCGAAGGCGCTGATGCCGAACGCGGCCAGGAGGTCGTCGGCGCGGCGCTCGTCGACCACCTCATACTCCTCCTGACGGCGGTCCAGCAGACCGTGAGCGGCGGTCATGACCAGGTCGCGTGCGGGGGCGTCGGGCGCGATGCGATCGGCGAGGGCCGCCGACGACAGTCCCACCCGGGTGCGCAGGTCCACGGTGTCGGCCTCGCCCAGCAGGTGGCCCAGGATGGTGACCGTGCCTTCGTCGGCGTGGGCGCGAGCCGCACAGAGAGTCATCAGGGTGGTCTTGCCGGCGCCATTGGGGCCTAGAACCACCCAGCGATCGGCGCTGTCGACACTCCAGGAGACGCGATCCAGGATGGGCACGCCCGCGCGCCGCAGGGTCACATCGTCGAGCCGCAACACCTCAGTCATGGTGATGCCAGCCTAGCCGAGGCTATGCGTCTCAAGGACGTGTGCATACACGTCCCGAGTCCGCTGGCCGATCGCCTCCCAGGAGAAATGCTCCGCGGCCCGCTCCCGCCCCGCGGCGCCCATGACCCGCGCACGCTCGGGGTCGGCCACCATCGCGATGAGCGCCTCGGCCAGATCCTCCTCGTACTTCTGCGGATTGAGGGGCGTGCCCGTGCCGTCCTTCACCTGCTCGATGGGGACCAGCATGCCCGTGACGCCGTCATCCACCACCTCGGGAATGCCTCCGGTCGCGGTGCCCACCACGGGCAGCCCCACGGCCATCGCCTCCAGGTTCACGATGCCGAGCGGCTCATAGATCGAGGGGCACACAAAGGCGGTGCACGCGTCGAGCACCGCGACCAGCTCCGGGCGCGGCAGCATCTTCTCGATCCAGATCACGCCGTCACGGGTGGCCTGGAGTTCGCGCACCGCCTGGGCCACCTCCGCGGCGATCTCCGGGGTGTCGGGCGCACCAGCACACAGCACGATCTGCACCTCGGGCGGCAGGGCGTCGACCGCGCGCAGCAGATAGGGCAGACCCTTCTGGCGCGTGATGCGCCCCACAAACACCACCGCTGGACGCGACCGGTCGATGCCCCACGAGGCGACCACGGCATCGGCGGCAGCCTTGTCTCCCGCCGTGGACGGCGGCGCCCAGGCCTCCACGTCGATCCCGTTGTGCACCACGTGCACGCGCGCCGGATCCACGTCCGGGTAGCAGCGCAGCACGTCGGCGCGCATTCCGGCACTCACCGCGATGATCGCATCGGCGGCCTCATATGCCGTCTTCTCGATCCACGAGGAGATCCGGTAACCGCCGCCCAGCTGCTCGGCCTTCCAAGGGCGCAGCGGTTCGAGCGAATGGGCGGAGATGACATGCGGGATGCCGTGCAGGTTCTTGGCCAGGTGCCCCGCCATGTTGGCGTACCAGGTGTGCGAGTGGACCAGGTCCGCGCCCGCGCAGTCATAGGCCATTGGCAGGTTGTGCGCCAGGACATCCAGCGAGGCGTCCCCCACTCCCCCGCCCAGCGCGGCGTAGCCGGTGACCTCGGGCAGGGCGCGCGGACCGTCGAAGCAGCGCACCCGGACGTCGAGGTCCGCGCGCAGCACCCGCGAGAGCTCGTCCACGTGCACTCCCGCACCGCCGTAGACATGAGGCGGATACTCCCGGGTCAGAATGTCGACTCGCATGTCTCCACGCTAGCGGCACCCGGCATCGGCGGGGAAAACACGCCCGGCAGGCGGGACCTCTATGCTTGGGTCATGGACGCTCCAAAGGTGCTAGCGATTGTTCTTGCGGGTGGCGAAGGCAAGCGGCTCATGCCCCTGACCGACACCCGCGCCAAGCCCGCAGTGCCCTTTGGCGGCACCTATCGTCTGGTCGATTTCGCCCTGTCCAACCTGGTCAACTCCGCCTACCTGCACGTCGTGGTGCTGACCCAGTACAAGTCCCACTCCCTCGACCGGCACATCGCGCGCACGTGGCGCATGTCCCCCCTCCTGGGCAACTACGTGGCTCCCGTGCCGGCACAGCAGCGCCGCGGCAAGCACTGGTACCTGGGCAGCGCCGATGCCATCTACCAGTGCCAGAACATCATCGAGGACGAGCGGCCCGACATCGTGGTGATCGTGGGCGCGGATCACGTGTACCGGATGGACTTCTCGCAGATGGTGCGGGCGCACATGGAGTCCGGCGCCGAGTTCACCGTGGCCGGCATCCGCCAGCCGATCACGCTCGCGAGCGAGTTCGGCGTCATCGACGTGGACCCCACCCAGCCGGGCCGCATCCGCGCGTTCCTGGAGAAGCCCGAGAACCCCGCGGGCCTTCCCGACGCACCCCACGAAGTGCTCGCGTCGATGGGCAACTACGTTGCCAACGCCGATGCGCTGCTCGCCGCGCTCACGGTCGACGCCGATGCTCCCGG
>CAZFEH010000008.1:20154-43732 GCA_964517615.1 uncultured Demequinaceae bacterium | reverse complement strand
GGCCACTCGATCACGTCGCTCCAGGCCATCTACGTGCCCGCGGACGACTACACCGACCCGGCACCGGCCACGACGTTCGCGCACCTCGACGCGACTACCGAGTTGAGCCGTGAGATCGCCTCGCGCGGCCTGTACCCCGCCGTGGACCCGCTCGCCTCGACCTCGCGCATCCTCGACCCGCGCTATGTGGGCCAGGGCCACTACGAGACGGCCACGTCGGTCAAGGCGATCCTGCAGCGCAACAAGGAACTGCAGGACATCATCGCGATCCTCGGTGTTGATGAGCTGTCCGAGGAAGACAAGATCATCGTCTCCCGTGCGCGCAAGATCCAGCAGTTCCTGTCGCAGAACACCTACATGGCCACGCAGTTCACCGGCGTGCCCGGATCGACGGTGCCGCTCGACGAGACCGTCTCGGCGTTCCGGGGCATCTGCGAGGGCGAGTACGACCACGTCTCCGAGCAGGCGTTCTTCAACATCGGTGGTGTTGAGGACCTCGAGAAGAACTGGGCTCGCATCCAGAAGGAGATCGGCTAAGCCATGTCCCTGTCCGTCGAGATCGTCGCCCCCGACCGCATCCTGTGGACGGGCAAGGCGAAGTTCATCTCCGTCCCCTCGGTCGAGGGGTCGATGGGTCTGCTGCCTGGCCATGAACCGTGCCTGTCCCTGCTGGGGCAGGGCACCGTCAAGGTGGTCACGGTGGACGAGCAGGACTGGACGCTGGACATCGTGCGGGGCTACGTCTCCTTCGACCACGACAACGTGACCATCGTGGCGCGCCCGGTGACCGCACCCGCCGCTGCGTGAGGTAGGCCATGCGCGTGATCATCGCGCGGTGTGCGGCGCGCTACAGCGGCAGGCTCAACGCGAGTCTGCCCCTGGCCACGCGCGCCATCATGGTCAAGGCGGACGGTTCCGTGCTGCTGCACTCCGACGGCGGCTCCTACAAGCCGCTCAACTGGATGAGCCCGCCGTGCACGCTGCGCGTCACCGACCCTGGCGACGAGGCGGCGGCAGTGGGGGCCGTGGCGCTGTGGGTGGTGCAGCACGCCAAGACCGATGACCGCCTGGAGATCGAGATCCACGAGATCTTCGCCGACGCCGAGCACGAACTGGGCGTGGACCCCGGCCTGGTCAAGGACGGGGTGGAGGCGCATCTGCAGGAGCTGCTGGCCGCGCAGATCGAGGTGCTCGGCGCGGGGCATACCCTGGTCCGCCGCGAGTTCCCCACCGCCATCGGTCCCGTGGACATCCTGGCCAAGGACCCCGAGGGTGCCACCGTCGCGGTCGAGATCAAGCGCCGCGGGGAGATCGACGGCGTGGAGCAGCTCACGCGCTACCTGGACCTGCTCAACCGCGACCCGCTCCTGGCGCCCGTGGCGGGGGTGTTCGCGGCGCAGGAGATCAAGCCGCAGGCCAGGGTGCTGGCCGAGGATCGCGGCATCCGCTGCGTCGTGCTGGACTATGACGCCCTGCGCGGGGCCGAGGACCTGTCGACCCGCCTGTTCTAGGGTTGCGTCCTGTCACGTGCCGGGCTGTGCACCGGCCTCACCATCGAAACGTTTCGTATAGACTTTCGCGCATGTCTGACGCTCTCACCTTCCCCGCGGACTTCCTCTTCGGTGCCGCCACTGCCTCCTACCAGATCGAAGGGGCCGTCCACGAAGGCGGCCGTGGCCCCTCCATCTGGGACACCTTCTCGCACACCGAGGGCAAGGTGGTCAATGGCGACACGGGCGACGTGGCCTGCGACCACTATCACCGCTACGCCGACGACGTCGCGACCATGAAGGAGCTGGGCCTCGACGCCTACCGCTTCTCACTCGCCTGGCCGCGCATCCAGCCCGCGGGCACGGGCGAGTTCAACGAGGAGGGTTTCGCCTTCTATCACCGCCTGCTCGACGAGCTGGAGAAGGCGGGCATCGAGCCCATCGTCACGCTGTATCACTGGGACCTGCCGCAGCCGCTTGAGGATGCCGGCGGCTGGCCCGCCCGCGCCACGGCCGAGGCCTTCGCCGTCTACGCGCGCCGCGTGGTCGAGGAGTTCGGCGGGCGCGTGCGCTACTGGACCACGTTCAATGAGCCCTGGTGCAGCGCCTTTCTGGGCTACGGCTCCGGCGCACACGCCCCGGGGCGTTCCGATCACGCGGACTCCCTCGCGGCCATGCATCACCTCAACCTCGCCCACGGCCTGGCCTACCGCGCGATCAAGGAGGTCGCGCCCGATGCCGTCGTGGGCATCGTGCTCAACTCCCACCTGCCGCGCCCCTGGAATGTCGCGGACGTGCGGGACCTGCACGCGGCCGCCAAGATCGACGCGCTTGCCAATGGAGTCTTCATCGACCCGCTGACCCAGGGTGAGTATCCGGCGATCACGATCGAGTCCACCCGCCACATCACCGACTGGGCCTTCGTCCACCCCGGGGACATGGAGGTCATTCGCGGCACGGTGGACCTCATCGGCGTCAACTACTACTCCTCGCACTCGGTGCGCCACCATGACGGCCCCCGCGTGGACTCCGGCGAGGACGGCCACAAGGCGTCGACGTTCTCCTGCTGGCCCGGCGCCGACGATGTGGAGTTCATGCCGCTCGTGGGCAGGCGCACCACGATGGGTTGGAATGTGGATCCCTCCGGGCTGCATGCCCACCTCCTGCGCATGTCCAGAGACTTCGCGGGCATCCCCCTCATCATCACCGAGAACGGCGCCTCCTGGCCCGACGAGGTGGACGCCGACGGCCGCATCCGTGACATCGACCGCTACCGCTACTATCACGACCACCTGAGCGCGGTGCTGCGGGCCCGGGAGGAGGGCGTCGACATCCGTGGCTACATGGCGTGGAGCCTCATGGACAACTTCGAGTGGGGCTACGGGTACTCCAAGCGCTTCGGCATGATTCGGGTCGACTACGACACGGGTTTGCGAACCTGGAAAGATTCGGCATACTGGTATCGCAACACGATCCGCACGCGGACCGTGACGCCGGTGGAAGGATTTGAGGAAAGCGTCGAGACCCCTCCGCTTTCCTTCTGAGACGTCCGCCGTCGTGCTTGGCTTCCCCCCTCGCCGAGCACGGCGGCGGACCCCCACCCCGTAGAATCGCCTCATGCCCTCGCACCGTCGTTCCTCGAAGCGACCCTACGGGCAGCCGCATCAGGAGCTGGATGTGGAGCGGCTCCAGGGGAGCATGGGCGCCCGCCGGGAGATCGGCCCCCGTGGCGAGGAGTACCTCGTGGCCGTGCCTCGTCCCAGCGACAAGACCTACGTGTGCCCCGGATGCCAGCAGGAGATCGACGGTGAGACCGTGCACATCGTGGCCTGGCCCGCCGATGGACTGTTCGGTCCCGAGGCTGCCGCGGCAGAGCGGCGGCACTGGCATACCCACTGCTGGAAGACCCAAGGGAGAACGCGTGGCTGAGTCCCACACGGCACAGGTGCCCATCGGCTCCATGACGGTCCTGCCCGCACTGCGCGAGGACATCGAACTCCGCACCGAGGACGGCCTGACTCTCGTGGGGGAGTTGGCCCTGCCCGCCTCCGGGCGCATCGCCGCGACCCTCATCACCCTCCACCCCCTGCCCACGCATGGCGGCTTCATGGATTCGCACGTGTACCGCAAGGCGGCCTGGCGCCTGCCGCATCTGGCCGACATCGCGGTGCTGCGCTTCAACACCCGTGGCACCTCGTCGCCCCGGGGCACGAGCGAGGGGCACTTCGAAGAGGGGGTGGGCGAGGCCGCCGACGTGCGCGCCGCGGTGGCGTTCGCCGTCGCCAGGGGCCTGCCGCACCGGTGGCTCCTGGGCTGGAGCTTCGGCACGGAGCTGGCGCTCATGCACGGTGCCGATCAGGAGGTGGAGGGGGCGATCTTGCTGTCCCCGCCCCTGCATCGGGCCACCGAGGCGGATATGGTGCGCTGGGCGGCCACGGGCAAGCCCGTGACGGCGCTCGTCCCTGAGTTCGACGACTTTCTCACCCCCGAACCCGCCCGCGCCCGCTTTGCTCCGCTGACTCAACTGGAACTCATTCCGGTGCCTGGTGCCAAGCACCTGTGGGTGGGGGAGAAGTACGTGCGCACGGTGCTGGACTACATCGTCGAGCGCGTCACCCCCGGACGCGCCCCGCTTCCCACCGAGGTGGACGCCGCGCTCGTGTCACACTGAGGGGAGCCCGCACACGGAAGGCAGACCATGACCCTCATTCCCCACGGCACGCCCTTGGTTCTGCTCAACGCCTTCCCTGTGGACCGCGCCCAGTGGGAGTCGCTCCTGGCGGCCGATGCCTTGCGGGAGGCGCGCGTGGGCGACATCATCGCGTTCGACGTGCCCGGGATCGGCGACATGCCCATTCCCGAGGGCGAGCCCTCGCTCGACCTGATCGCCGATGCGGCCGTGCTCGCGATGCGCGAGGTGACGGGGGAGAGCGCGGCGTTGTGGGTGGGATGTTCCATGGGTGGCTACATCGCCATGGCCGTCGCCGAGCGCCATGCCGACGCGGTGGCGGGCCTGGTGCTGATCGGCACCAAGGCGCAGGCCGACGACGAGGCGGGGCGGGCCAAGCGCCTCGATCTGGCGGCGAGCCTGGACGGCAAGGCGGGTGCGGCCGACCCGGCGGCGATGGCCGCACCCCTTGTGGGTACCCAGGGGCCGCGCCGGGAGGAGCTGCTCGCCGCGGTGCGCGACAACATCGCGCGGCACAGCGGCGACGGAATCGCGTGGGGTCAGCGGGCCATGGCGGCGCGCCCGGATCGCCTCGCGGTGCTGGCGGGCCTGGATGTGCCGGCGGCCGTGGTGTGGGGCGACCGTGACGGGATCAGCTCTCGCGAGGCCTCCCAGGCCATGGCCGAGGCGCTTGAGGCGCCGCTGCACGTGCTGGAGGGCGTGGGGCATCTCGCAGCATGGGAAGCGCCCGATGCCGTGGCTAAGATCGTGGCGCGCGTCGCCGAGGAGCCCCACCGGTCCTGAGCCCTGTCGGTGCGCTACTGCGGTGATCTGGCTGCGGGCTAGCGGCCCCAGGTGTTGCCACCCTCAAGACGCAGCGCGAGCGCATCGACCAGGGGAATGGATTCGCCGTCGCGCGCCCCGCGACCCAGTTCCAGCGGCGGGTCGGAGGGCTCCAAGGTGACGCCCTTCAGACGCGCACTCAGCCCGCCGGGGCAGTGCAGCACATAGAAGCTGCCGTCCGTGCCCACCCCGACCGAGCGGTTGCGTTTGAGATACCAGCCCGTGACGTTCGTGCGGTACACGCCGTCACCGCTGTAGGAGCGGGCCATGAGGCGCTCGGGGGTGATCCCGGCCGCCATCGCGTCCTGAACGAACTTCGCGATGAGCAGCGCCGCCTGAGAGGATTCGGCGGCCTGCCTGCGTGCCAGGCGCTGCGCCATTTCCAGTGGATCGCTCATATGCCTGACCTCGTGGGGTGACGTCGCCTGATCCGGGAGCCCTATTCCTGCTCGGGCGCCCCCGGCGCGGCCTCGGTCGGCTGGTGGAGTTGCGCGGCGGCGGCGAGGCCGCCGGCGGGATCGGCCACGAGCAGCGTGCGGAGGTCATCGAGGTAGCCCGTGATGGACTCGCGCTGGCGGTTGAGCTCCTCCACCTCACGCGAGGCCAGGGCGCGCTCGCGCTCGGCATCGGTGACCGCCTCGGAGATGATCTTCTCGGCGTGCCCGCGGGCCTCCGAGACGATCTCGTCAGCATTGGTGCGGGCATTGGACAGGAGCGACCGGGCGTGGGCCTCTGCCTGTCGGCGGGTCTCCTCGGCGCGTTCGAGCGCCACGGTGAGGCGCGCCTCCGCCTCCTCGGCGCGTTCGTGGGCGTCCGCCACGAGGGCGTCGGTCTCGGCCTTGGCCTCCGCGTGACGCTGTGCGATTTCCTTCTGCGCCGCCTCCCGGCGCTGAGCCACCTCCACCAGGAGATCCTCGCGCGTACGGCGAGCCTCCTCGTGGGCGGCGTCGGCGTCGGCCGTCGCCTCCTGGCGAAGGCGCGTCGCCTCGGCCGTGGCCGACTCCACGGTCTCGGTGGATTCGCGGCGGGCGTCGTCGAGCAAGGTGGTTGCCTCGGCCGTGGCCGACTCCACGGTCTCGGTGGATTCGCGGCGGGCGTCGTCGAGCAAGGTGGTTGCCTCGGCCGTGGCCGAGGCGAGAGCCTGCTCGGCCTCCTTGGTGGACTGGGTCAGCAGATCCTTGGCCTGGCGGCGCGCGTCAGCGAGGATGTCGGCCGCCGCGCGCTCGGCCTCCGTGCGCAGTGCCTCGGCCTCCTGGGCGATGCGGCTGGCCTCGGTGTGAGCGTCGTCCATGAGGCGCTCGATCTCCGCCTCGGACTGCTCCCGCTCGGCGGCGAGAACCGCCCGGGTCTGCTCGGCATCGAGTTGGGCCGCCTCCAGCAGCTGCGAGGCCTCGGTGCGGGCCCGCTTGGCCTCGGCCGTGGCCGCCGCAAGCGTGGACTCGGCCTCGGCGCGGGAGGTATCCAGCAGTTCGGCGGCCTCGCGCTGCGAGGAGACCGTCAGCTCAGTGGTCTCGCGTTCGGCCGTCGCCCGCAGGGTGTGGATCTCGCGCTCCACCTCGCCGCGACGTTCCGTGAGCTCTGCGGTGAGGCCGGAGATCTGGCGCTCCACATCCCGGCGAGCCTTCTCGGTGAGTTCGGCGGCATGGCGCTCTGCTGCCTCGCGAGCGGCCTGCGCCTCGGACTCCGCGGCCGTGCGGATTTCCTCCGCCTCGCGACGTGCCTGTGCAAGGATCTCGGACACCTCGTTGTCGGCGCGGGCTCGCAACTGCTGAGCCGCCACCGTGGCCCGGGCCACCGTGTCCTGCGCATGCGTGTTGGCGCGGGCCACCACGTCGGCCGACTGCTCCTCGGCCGAGCGCAGCAACTGCTCCATGCGTGCACCCAGTCCGCGGTAGGTGGGCTGCTCGGATTCGCGCAGCGACTTGTTGGCCTCGTCGAGGGCCTCCTTGCTCTGCACGGCCTCCCTGCGCGCCTCCTCGGCAGCCTTGCTAGCCGTGGCGACGGCCTCCTCAAGGCGAGCAATGTGAGCGGCTACGGCCTCGCGGTCGTAGCCCCGCATAGCTACCGGGAAGGGCAGGTTCTCGTCGGCCATTGGTTCTCCTCGTCGTGGGCCCGCAGCGCGCCCACCAGCCTACTTGCGCCAATGGAATGGGACAAAGCGGGGACGCCCAGACTGCTTCGTGCGTTGTCTCCTAGACTAGATGCCGGATCGTGGAGGAAATACGTGACGTTACGCATGAGTGCATACGCTGCCGGAGTGGTGGGACTCATCCTGCTGATGGCGGGATGGGTCGCCGACTCTCAGCGGCCCTCCACCGAGGTGACGGTGTCCGTTGACGTCGCCTCGCCCGTGGTGGTGCTGGAGCCTCAACTGGTGGCGGTCGAGCAGATCGTGCGCATCACGGCGAGCGGCACCGGCGCGCTTGAGGTGCACAGTGCGCGCCCCGTGGACGCCAACGCCTGGCTCGTGGGCCGTTCCACGACGTTCGTCACCGGAATCCCCCAGTGGGACCAGGTGGCCACGCGCAGCGCCACGCCCACCGGCCCGGCCCCCGAGCCGTCGGCTTCTGCCTCCGAGACCAGCGAGACCGCCACGCCCGAGCCCTCCCCCTCGCCGGACGTCAGCCCGTCGCCCGAGACCGCCGACGCCGAGGCAGACGGGGCGGCCGACGCCCTCGCGGCATCGGCCGACCATTGGCGCACCACCTGGCGCGGTCAGGGCCGCGTGAGCGTGCTCGCAGCCGCGGTGCCGCCGGGTGAGACCCTGGTGATCACGTCCGCAGACGGCACGGCTCTCACGTCCGTCGAGCTGGGTCTGGTGCGCGAGGTCAACGACGGTTGGATCACGCCGTTGCAGTGGTGGGGTGCTCTGCTGGCCTCCATCGGTGTCATCGCCGTGGCGCTCGCGCTCGTGGACGTCCGCCCCTTGCAGCGCAGGAGCGAGGAATGGATCAGCACACGAGGCAAGGACGGCGCCACGGAGCCTCCCGCCCCCGGCACCCGTCGGGCACGACGCTTGGCGGGCAGCTCGATTCCCGTCGCGCCCTTGGACGATGCCTCCCCCAGCGCAGACGACGCGCCGACCACGGAGGTGGCCGAATGAAGCTCCGCATGAGTGCTCTCGC
Source organism: uncultured Demequinaceae bacterium (assembly GCA_964517615.1). GTDB lineage: Bacteria > Actinomycetota > Actinomycetes > Actinomycetales > Demequinaceae > Demequina. The sequence goes on along the minus strand of CAZFEH010000008.1, from coordinate 35,606 downwards.
CGTGGGCGCGGCGGCCCTGCTGACGCTGGCTGCCTGTGTGCCCGCACCTCCCGAGGTAGGCACCGCGCCGCCGATAGCCCGTCAGGCGAACCTCATCGACTCTCAGGCACAGGCGATCATCGCGGACACGATGGCCCACCTTGCGGCCGCCGATGCGGCCCTCGACGTCTCGCAAGCGGGAGACCGGATCGCCGGGGATGCCCTGGCGGTGCGCACGGCACAACTCACGGTGGCTGCAGCGGTGCCCGAGAAGGCTCCCGACGTGCTCCCGGTACAGCAGCAGGCCATCTACGTGAGCGCGGCGGACACCTGGCCGCGCGTGCTCGCGGCGGTATCCGTGGAACCCGACGAGAACACCACGCCCGTGGTCACACTGTGGGTGCAAGACAGCATCGACACCCCCTACTCGCTGCGCGGCTGGGCGCACATGATCCCCGGTGCCTCCATGCCGGCCATGCCCACCGACGTGACCGGCGCGCAGCAACTGCCGTGGGACACCACCGAGTCCACCCCCACGCCCCAGGAGGCGGTCGAGGGCTACCTGGACTTCCTTCGCCAAGGTGCCGCGAGTGAGCTCGCCTCCCGATACGGCACCGACTCCTATGCGGCGCTGCTGTTCACCGCCCGCGACACGCTCACCGCCGCCGCGGCGACAGCCAACGGCACCTATCTGGACACCATCGAGTCCGACGCGGGGCAGACCTACGTGCTCGCGACCGCGGACGGAGGGGTGCTGATCTTCGCGCCCGTGGCCATCACCTCGTCGCTCGCGGTGACCAATGCCAAGGTCTCCATCAAGGACGCCGATGCGGCACTGGTGGACGGCACGCTGGAGTCGACGGTGACCCATCGCTACCGGGATCTTGTGGTGCTCCACATCCCGGCCGCGGGAACCGGTGTGCTGCCCACCGTGGTGGCGGCGGATCATCACCTCGTCTCGGTGGCACCACACTAGAGCCATGAGTGATTCGCACACCCCCTCCTTCGCCGCTGGCGCGGTGGATCTCTCCGCTGTCACCGGCGCGGGGTCCGCGCCGGCGGAGGTTCCATTGGCCCCGGCCCCGGCCCCGGCGCTGACCCCGGCCCCGGAGGGCCCGGCCGCCGCTGCCGCCGAGCTTGTCGAGGTGACGGAGTTCAACCTCCAGACCGTGGTGGAGCGCTCGCTCCGGCAGCCGGTCTTCGTGCTGCTGTGCTCCCGCCTGGCGCCGGGTTGTCAGGAGCTTGCGGTCCGGGTGGAGCGTCTGGCCGGGGAACTGGGCGGACTGCTTGTCGCGACGGTGGACGTGGACGCGCAGCCGAGGGTGGCGCAGGCGTTCCAGGTCCAGGCCGTGCCCGCCATGCTCGCCCTCTTGGGAGGACGCCCCGCGCCGCTGTTCCAGGGCGCTCCTGACGACGAGCAGCTGCGTTCGGTGTTCACGCAGGTATTGCAGATCGCGGCGGAGGCGGGTCTGGGCACGTCGAGCGGGGAGCCCGGTGCACCTGCCGAGCCGGAGCAGCCCCTGCCTCCGTGGCATCACGAGGTATACGACGCGATTGAGCGCGGCGACTTCGACGCGGCCATCGCGGCCTACGATCAGGCGCTCAAGGAGAATCCCAAGGACGCCGATGCTCGGGCGGGCAAGGCTCAGGTGTCGCTCTTGGCGCGCACTCAGGATGCCGACCCGGGCCGGGTGCGTGCGGCGGCTGCGGCATCGGCGACGGATGTGGACGCCCAACTCGCGGTGGCCGATCTGGACGTACTCGGTGGTGCGGTGGAGGATGCGTTTGCGCGCCTGCTCGACACCTTCCTGGCGGTGCCCGTCGAGGAGCGCGACCCCATTCGACTGCGGCTGCTGGATCTGTTCGAGGTGGTGGGGCTCACGGATCCGCGGGTGATCGCGGCCCGCAAGGCGCTCGCTGCGGCGCTCAACTGACCTGACGCCACTGACTCGGGGTGCCAGCCGCCCTGAACTGACCGCAGGCCCATTGGAGTTGAGGACCTGAGTGCAGGAAACCACGGCAGGATCAGCACTGAGGTCCTCAACTCCAGGGAGCAAGCAGCCAGTGGCGGTCCGAATCCGGGGTTACGCGGGCTTGAGGATGACCGCGCCGAGCGGCGGAACCCGCACCGGAGCCGAGACGTCCCAACCCCCCACGGGCATGGCATCGGCGATCACTTCGCCCATATTGCCCACCCCCGAGCCGCCGTACACCTCAGCATCGGTGTTGAGCACCTCGCGCCAGGGTCCCGCCTGCGGCAGCCCCAGGCGGAAGTTCTCATGCGGCACGCCAGCGAAGTTCACCACGACGGCGAGTGGCGAGCCCTGCGCGTCGCGGCGCAGATAGGAGATGACGTTGCGGTCCTTGTCGTCGGCATCGATCCACTGGAAGCCGGCCGGGTCACTGTCGCGTTCCCACAGCGCGGGGGTGGAACGGTACAGGGCGTTGAGATCTGCGAGCATGCGCGCCAGGCCTGCGTTGAGCGGATCGTCCAGGTGCCACCAGTCCACCGAGCGGCCTTCGGACCACTCCGCCTCCTGGCCGATCTCGTCGCCCATGAACAGCAGCTTCTTGCCGGGATGGGTCCACTGGTAGGCGAACAGGGCGCGCAGGCCCGCGACACGCTGCCAGTGGTCGCCGGGCATTCGCCCGTAGAGCGAGCCCTTGCCATGCACCACCTCGTCGTGCGACAGGGGCAGCAGGAAGTTCTCGGAGAAGGCGTACATGAGCGAGAACGTCACCGTGTGGTGGTGGTACGAGCGGTTGATGGGTGCCTCGGAGACATAGCGCAGGGTGTCGTTCATCCAGCCCATGTTCCACTTGAGGCCAAAGCCCAGGCCTCCACCCGACGTCGGGCCGGTGACGCCAGGCCAGGCGGTGGACTCCTCCGCGATCATGACGATGCCGGGGTGGTTGCGGTACGCGGTCGCGTTGGTCTCCTGCAAGAAGGCGATGGCGTCGAGGTTCTCGCGGCCTCCGTGGATGTTGGGGCGCCATTGGCCGGCCTCACGGGAGTAGTCCAGGTAGAGCATCGAGGCCACGGCGTCCACGCGCAGCCCGTCCACGTGGAACTCGTCGAGCCAGTACAGGGCGTTGGCCACGAGGAAGTTGCGCACCTCGGGACGGCCGAAGTCGAAGATGAAGGTGCCCCAATCGGGCTGCTCGCCGCGCAGCGGGTCGGGGTGCTCGTACAGCGGTGTGCCATCGAAGCGGCCCAAGGCCCATTCGTCCTTGGGGAAGTGGCCGGGCACCCAGTCCAGCAGCACGCCGATGCCGGCCTGGTGGAGCGCGTCGACGAGGTGGCGGAAGTCGTCGGGGGAGCCGAAGCGGGAGGTGGGAGCGTAGTACGACGTCACCTGGTAGCCCCAGGAGCCGCCGAAGGGGTGCTCCATGACGGGCAGGAACTCGACGTGGGTGAAACCGGCGGCTCGCACGTAATCCACCAACTCGCGTGCCAGGTCCAGGTAGGACAGCCCCTGGCGCCACGATCCCAGATGCACCTCGTAGATCGACATGGCGTCGGTGTGGGGGTTGGACTGCGCGCGGCGCTGCATCCAGTCCCCATCGCTCCAGCCATAGGCGGATGACGTGACCACGGAGGCGGTCTGCGGCGGCACCTCGGTGCCCCGCGCCATCGGGTCCGCCTGCTGCTTCCAGTGTCCGTCGCGGCTCAGAATCTCGAACTTGTACTTGGTGCCTTCCACCACGCCGGGAATGAACAACTCCCACACGCCGGAGGCGCCCAGCGAGCGCATGGCGTGCGCGTTGCCGCGCCAGAAGTTGAAGTCGCCCACCACGCGCACGGCGCGGGCGTTGGGCGCCCACACCGCAAACGACGTGCCGCGCACCTCGCCCAGCACCGAGGGATAGGTGCGCACGTTGGCGCCGAGCACATCCCACAGGCGCTCGTGACGGCCTTCGCGGATCAGGTGCAAGTCCAGTTCGCCCAGCGTGGGCAGAAAGCGGTAGGGGTCGTCCTGGACGAGCGGTTCCGCGTCGTACGTCACGTGGACCCGGTAGTCGGGAGGCTCGGTGCCCACGAGGTCGGCCTCCCAGACACCGCCGTGCACATGGCGAGCGGGAAAGGTGCCGTCGAGGGTCTCGATCTCCACGGTGGCGGCCAGCGGTCGCAGCACCCGCACCACCACGCCGCCCCTCTCCACGTGAGGCCCGAGCACCGCGTGAGGCTCATGGTGCGTACCCGCCGCGATGTCGTCCAAGACGCTCGAGTCGATCGTTCTGCCCATGTGTCCGCTTTCCTCTCAGTCAGCATCCACGGTGGCCACGTGGATAAGCGTGTGCCCCGGAGTGAGGCGCACATAGAACTCGCGTCCCCAGACGTACCGTTCACCGGTGATGGCATCCGTCACGGAGACGACGGCATCATCCGGCAGCCCGAGGGCTTCCATGTCCAGCGTAATGGTGGATTCCTGGGGCCGATGCGGGTCGAAACTGGCGACCACGATGACGGTGTCCGGCGTGCCGGTGGGGGATTCCTCGGCGCTCACGTGACGGGTGAAGCACAGCACCTGATCATTGGCCGAGTGATGCACGGTGAGGCCACGCAGTCGCTGCAGGGCGACGTGTTCGCGGCGCAGCCGGTTGAGCGTGGTGAGCAGGGTGACGATGCCGTGCTGGTCGGCCCGATCCCAGGGGCGGGGCTTGAACTCGTACTTCTCGTTGTCGATCTGCTCCTCGACGCCGGGTCGGGGCACCGCCTCGATGAACTCGTAGCCGGTGTAGATGCCGTAGGACGGCGAGCCGGTGGCGGCCAGCGCGGCGCGCATCTTCCACATCGGCGGGCCGCCCGTCTGCAGGTCGGGGGTGAGGATGTCGTGGGTGGTGGGCCAGAAGTGGGGGCGCATGTAGAAGGAGGGTGCGCCGGTGACCTCGGTGAGGTACTCGCCCATCTCGATGGCGCTGCGCCGCCACGTGAAGTACGTGTAGCTCTGGTGGAAGCCGATCTTGGCCAGCGTGTGCATCATGGGCGGGCGGGTGAAGGCCTCGGACAGGAAGATCACCTCGGGATGCGTGGTCCCGAACTCGCGCAGCAGGCGCTCCCAGAAGGTGAGGGGCTTGGTGTGGGGGTTGTCCACGCGGAAGAGCGTCACGCCCGCATCGACCCACACCTCGAGCACGTCGCGGATGGCGGTGTAGATGCCCTCGGGGTCGTTGTCGAAGTTCAGGGGATAAATGTCCTGGTACTTCTTGGGAGGGTTCTCCGCATAGGCGATGGTGCCGTCGGCGCGCTGGGTGAACCACTCGGGGTGCTCGGTCACCCACGGATGATCGGGCGAGCACTGCAGGGCCACGTCGAGCGCGACCTCCAGCCCCACCTCCCGCGCCTTGGCCACAAAGTTGCGGAACTGGCGCATCGTCCCCAGGTCGGGGTGAATGGCGTCGTGCCCGCCCTCTGCCGCGCCGATGGCGTAGGGGCTTCCCGGGTCGCCCGCCTCGCACGTGAGCGAGTTGTTGCGGCCCTTGCGGTGCGTGAGTCCGATGGGGTGGATGGGGGTCAGATAGACCACGTCGAAGCCCATCGCGGCGATGGCGGGCAGGCGCCTGGCCGCCGTGGTGAAGGTGCCCGAGGTCCACTCGCCGGTGCGCTTGTTGAGCCGTGCACCCTCGGAGCGCGGGAAGATCTCGTACCACGTGCTGACGAGCGCGCGCTCGCGCTGCACCAGGAGCGGGAAGTCGGGGGAGGGGCTCACCCAGTCGCGCAGGGGGGCGTCGTGGAGCAGGTCCTTGACCCGGGGGGACAGGGCCGTGGCAAGCCGGGCATCGGGGGCGAGCACGCCGTCGGCCAGGGCATTGATCGCCCCGGTGAGGAGTTTCGCGGCCGATGCCGAGCGCTTGACCTCGTCGCGGGCGCGGGTAAGCACCACGATGCCCTCGTCAAGCATGAGCTGCACGTCCACGCCCGCCTTGATCTTGAGCTCGGCGGCGTGGGCCCAGGTGTGGACCGGGTCCGACCAGCCCTCGACCCGGAAGGTGTGGGCGCCCTCCTGTGTGGGCAGGAACACCGCCCGCCACCGCCCCAGGCCCGGGTTGACGCAGGTCATGGGCAGGTGGGTGACGGAGCCATCCGGCGCGGTGACCACGGCGGTGGCGCCTTCGGCATCGTGCCCCTCGCGGAACACCGTCGCGGTGAGGGGCACGGCCTCGCCCACCACGGCCTTGACGGGCCATCTGCCCTGCTCCAGCACCGGCTGGACATCCAGCACGGGAATACGGCCCACGGAGAGTTCACCCGCATCGGTCATGGATTGACGTTACCGTCTCGGGTGCCCCTGAGGTAACCGCACCTGCTCACGTGCGCGGCGCGGCCTCAGCGTTTCGGGCGACGTGGCGCTCGCGGGCTTCGACGATGCCTCGCTCGTGACCGCACTCGTGGTGCGCGCATCCGCCCGAGGCCCACGGGGGATCGGCCTGATCCAGCAAAAATCACTCAGCCACACCTTCACGCCCGACACGCCGTGTCGGGCGGTGATCTCCGGGCGTGTCGGGCGTGAAGGTGTGGCTGAGTGATCGATGAGACGGCTGCCGGGAGGCGGGCGCCAGGTGTCAGGGTGCCAAGTGTGAGGGTGCCAGGTGTCAGGGCGCCAGGTACAGCCGCAGCGTCATGGGCTGCATCGTGTCGCTTGAGCCGGGTGCGCAGATCACACCCGAGTACTCGGCGGGAGACTCCCATGAGCTGTCCCAGGCCAGGCGCCACGGATGCCCGTCATCCTCGGGCAGGGTGACCGTCGCCTGTTCGCGCGAGCCATTGATCACCATGAGGGCATCCGACTCCGCAGGATCCAGCACGGACCGCATGAACTGCACCACACGGGTGGCCGGGTCCTCCCACCACTTCTCGTCCTGGGGCGAGCCATCCGCCTGGAACCAGGCCGAGTCCGCCCGCTGGCGAGAGGCGTCGAGGACGGACTCCTCGCCGTCGTAGAACGTGGAGGGCCGAAGCACACGGTGGCGCTGACGCAGGCCGATCAGATAGGCCACGGTGTCGCGCAACTCGGCCTGCCACGGCTCCCAATTCCAGTCGAACCAGGACAGTTCGTTGTCCTGGCAGTAGGCATTGTTGTTGCCGCGCTGGCTGCGCCCGAACTCGTCGCCTGCCAGGAGCATCGGTGTTCCCGCGCTCAGCAGGAGTGTGCCCAGGAGGTTGCGCATCGAGCGGCGTCGGGCCCGCAGCACCGCGGCATCGTCCGATGGCCCCTCGGCCCCGTGGTTGTAGGCGCGGTTGTTGTCCGTGCCGTCGCGGTTGCCCTCGCGGTTGTCCTCGTTGTGCTTATGCGTGTAGGCCGTGAGGTCGTGGACGGTGAAGCCATCATGGGCCGTGACGAAGTTGACCGATGCCACCGGTCCCCGCAGCCCGTGGGGCTCGGTGTGGCCGAACAGGTCCGAGGAGCCGGCCAGGCGCGTGGCCAGTTCGGGAGCGGTCGCATGCTCGCGGTGGCCCACCAGTCCCACGCCCCACTCCAGCCAGAACGAGCGCACGTAGTCCCTGAAGCGGTCGTTCCACTCGCTCATGGGGGCGGGGAAGTTTCCCACCTGCCAGCCGCCCAGCCCCACATCCCACGGCTCGGCGATGAGCTTGAGCCCGCTCAGCACCGGATCGGTCGTCAGCGCCACCAGAAAGGGGTGATCGCTGGAGAAGCCCTGCGCGGTGCGTCCCAGCGTCACCGCGAGGTCGAAGCGGTAGCCGTCCACCCCCATCTCCGTGGCCCAGTAGCGCAGCGAATCGAGTGCCATCTTGACCACCGTGGGGTGGGAGAAGTCCAGGGCGTTGCCGGTGCCCGTGGTGTCGTCGTCCATCTGCGGGTTGAGGGGCTGATGCCGGTAGTAGCTCAGCGAGTCGAGCCCGCGCCACGACAGCACGCGATCGTCACGCCCACCCTCCGCGGTGTGGTTGTACACCACATCGAGCAGCACCTCCAGGCCCGCCGCATGCAGCAGGTCCACCATGCCGCGGAACTCCTCCTGCACGGCCTGGGCGCCCTGCGCGCGGGCGGCGGCGGTGGCATAGGCCGCATGCGGCGCGAAGAAGCCCAGCGTGGAGTAGCCCCAGTAATTGGACAGCCCCAGTTCCTCCAGGTGAGGCTCGGAGGCGAAGGCGTGCACCGGCAGCAGCTCCACGGCGGTCACGCCCAGGGAGGTGAGGTAGTCGATGCTGGCCGGATGCGCCAGGCCCGCATAGGTGCCGCGCAATTCCTCGGGGATGCCGGGCATGGTCCGGGTGAAGCCCTTGACGTGAACCTCGTAGATCACCGTGTCCGTCCACGGGGTCCCGGGCCGCGACGGCGCATGAGCCTCGCCACGCGGGGACGTGATCACCGAACGGGGCATGAAGGGTGCCGAGTCGGCGCCCTCCCGACTCACCCGCAGCGTCGATGCGCCGGGCTCGGTCACGGGGACCACATCGCCCTCGAGGCCACGGCCGTAGGGGTCCAGAAGCAGCTTGGCGGGGTTGTACCTCAGCCCCGCCTTGGGCTGCCACGGCCCGAAGGCGCGAAAACCGTAGCGCTGGCCCGCCGCCAGGCCAGGGACAAAGGCGTGCCACACCCCCCATTGCGGGCCGTTGAGGGGCAGACGGGTCTCCGCGCCGGCCTCGTCGAAGAGGCACAGATCCACCCCGGTGGCATGTCCCGCCCACACCGCGACGCTGGCTCCGCCCTCCGTCAGATGGACACCGAGGCGATGCGGCGCCGGGGCAGGGGGCAGGGGGGACGATGCCGGGGACATGGGTCCCATTGTGACAGGGGTTCGGGCGTCAACCCGGGTGGAGCCCCGCCGCTGATCACTGACCGCGAACGCGCCCAAAACGGGCAATGTGTGCCCCCTATACTGTGGACCACAAGGGTCCCCACCCGGCCCCTTGCGCGTAGGCCTTCACGCAGGGTCTGCGGCCGTCTCGGCGGCGAGCGATACGCCCCCACCACCGTCCCGGCTGCGAGGTATGCCATGACCGTTCTGCTGGTCCTGTTTGCAGGACTGGCTTTGGTCACGCCCTTGCTCACCCGGCTGTGGGGTCGGCGGGTCTTCTTCCTCCTGGCGGCGATGCCCGCGGCGGCCGCGGTGTGGACCGCCACCCAGACATCGGCGGTGCTGGGAGGCGCCCCCGTGTGGGAGCGTCACGCCTGGATTCCCGAGTTGGGCATCGAGCTCACCTTCCGGCTGGACATGCTCTCGTGGGTCATGGCCATGCTCGTCTCGGTGGTCGGTGCCTTGGTGCTGCTGTATTGCGCGTGGTACTTCCCGCAGCGCGAGCATGGCCTGGGGCGCTTTGCCGCGCTGCTGCTGAGCTTCGCGGGCGTCATGTACGGCCTGGTCACGAGCGACGACATCATCATGATGTTCATCTTCTGGGAAGCCACGTCCGTGCTGTCCTATCTACTGATCGGGCACTACACCGGCAAGCGGGAGAGCCGAGGTGCCGCACTCCAGGCGCTGCTGGTCACCACCTTCGGCGGCCTGGCGATGTTCGTGGGCGTGGTGATCCTGACGGTGCGGTCCGGCTCCACCTCCATGGCCGCGATGATCGCTTCTCCGCCTGACGTGACGCAGCCGCTCATCATCACCGCGGTGATCCTGGTGCTCGCGGGGGCGGTGTCCAAGAGCGCCCTGGTGCCCTTCCACTTCTGGCTTCCCTCGGCGATGGCCGCTCCCACCCCCGTGTCGGCCTACCTGCATGCGGCGGCGATGGTCAAGGCCGGCATCTACCTGGTGGCGCGCTTCGCGCCGGGGTTCGCCTCCACGCCTGGATGGCGTGAGGTGCTCGTGACGCTCGGTGTGATCACGATGGTGCTGGGTGGCTGGCGTTCGCTGCGCCAGACCGACCTCAAGCTCCTCCTGGCGTACGGCACCGTGAGCCAACTGGGCTTCCTGATCCTCGTGCTCGCGTTCGGGCATCCCAATGTGGCGCTTGCCGGCATGACCCTGCTCGTGGGTCACGCGGCCTTCAAGGCGACCCTGTTCCTCGTGGTGGGCATCATCGACCACGAGACGGGCACGCGCGACGTGCGCGAGCTCTCGGGCGTGGGCCGGGCCCGCCCCGCGCTCGCGGTCATCGCGGTGCTGGCTGCGGCCTCGATGGCGGGCGTGCCGCCGCTCCTGGGCTTTGTGGCCAAGGAGGCCGTGTTCTCGACCCTCATCGACGTGATCCCGCTCGACCCCCTGTGGGGGTGGGTGGCGCTGAGCGGCGCCGTGCTCGGCTCGATCTTCACGGTGGCCTACTCGCTGCGCTTCATCTGGGGCGCCTTCGCCACCAAGGCGGAGGCGGGGGCGACCCGCGTGCATGCCTCGCCGCTGGGAATCCTCATCGGTCCCGCGCTGCTGGCACTCTTCGGGGTGGCCACCGGCATCGCCCCGAAGCTGCTGGAGCCGATCTTCCTTCCCTACACCGAGCAGTACGACGGCCACACCGACTACCACCTGGCGCTGTGGCACGGCTGGGTTCCGGCGCTGGGTCTGACCGTGGTGGTGGTGGCGCTCGGCGTGATCCTGTTCTACTCCCGCACGGCAGCCCTCAAGCTCCAGGCCAGATTCCCGCATGTGCCCGAGGCCGCGCGCGCCTACTGGATGGTGGTGCGCGCCGTGGACTGGACGGGTCTGAGGACCACGCGCCTGCTGCAGCGGCGCGGCCTGCCCGGCTACCTGAGCATGGTGCTCGTGGTCTTCGTGGGCTCCACCGCCACGGTGGCGCTACTGAGCGGGGGACTACCCGGCGGCTTCGTGGTGTGGGACTACCCCATGCAGACCGTCATCGCGGGTCTGGCCGCGACGGCCGCCATCGCCTCCGCTTTGGTCACCAAGCGCTTCTCCGCCGTGCTGCTGGTGGGCATGGTCGGCTACGGGATGGTCGCCTTGTTCGGCTTCCAGGGGGCCCCGGACCTCGCACTGACGCAGGGCCTGGTCGAGACCGTCACCCTCGTGGTGTTCGTGCTGGTGCTGCGGCGCCTGCCGCAGCAGATCGCGCAACGCAACACACCCAGCCATCGGCCCGCACGCGCCATGGCCGGTATCGCGGTGGGCCTGATGATGGCCGTGGTCGCGGTCGTGGCACTCGGCTCGCGCACCGCCGACCCCATCTCGCTCGACATGCCCCAGCTCGCACTCGAAGGAGGACATGGGCGCAACGTGGTCAACGTGCTCCTGGTGGACATCCGCGCCTGGGACACGATGGGTGAGATCTCCGTGCTCGTGACGGTCGCCACGGGTGTGGCGAGCCTGCTGTTCGTCACCGGACGCCAGGGAGCCCTGCCCCGCCTGGCCCGCAAGTCGCGTCGTGCCTCCCGCCGCGCCCGCGCCGCGCAGACCGTCGTGGAGCCGGTGATGAGCGGGGCCATCAACGAGATCGGCGCCTCGTCCTTCAACCTGATGGGGGAGTCGCCCACGGACTTCTCGACCGGTGAGGACCGCGCGCCCACGCGCCGCTCCTGGCTGCTCGCGGGCAGGACCCTGTCCGCCGCCAACCGCTCCATCCTCCTTGAGGTGCTGGTGCGGCTGCTCTTCCACCCGGCCATGGTCGTCTCCGTCTACCTGCTCTTCGTGGGACACAACGCACCTGGCGGCGGCTTCGCGGGCGGCCTGCTCGCGGGCCTGGCGCTCGTGGCGCGCTACCTCGCCGGAGGCCGCTATGAGCTCGCCGAGGCGGCTCCCATCGATGCCGGGGTGCTTCTGGGCGGCGGCATCCTGTTCGCGGGCGGCACCGCGGCATCGTCCCTGATCTTCGGCATGAATGTGCTGGAGTCCACGTGGTTCGAGTACGCGTGGGGACCGCTGAGCCTGAGCTTTGGCACCTCGACCTTCTTCGACATCGGGGTGTACCTGGTGGTGCTCGGCGTGGTGCTCGACATCCTGCGTTCCCTGGGCGCCGAGGTGGACCGTCACCAGGACGAGTTGCCGCAGGCCGCGGGAGGCAAGCGATGACCGCCTCCCTGCCCCTCATCATCCTCATGGCCGTGCTCTACGCCACCGGCATCTATGTGCTCCTCGAGCGCAGCCTCACACGCGTGCTCATCGGCTTCCTGCTGATCGGCAATGCCACCAACCTGCTGATGCTCATCATGGGTGGACGCTCGGGCGCGCCACCCATCTGGAAGGACGGTGTCGATCCCGGCGAGTTCGCCGACCCCTTGCCGCAGGCGCTCATCCTCACCGCCATCGTCATCTCCTTCGGCGTGACGGCGTTCCTGCTCGCCCTCATCTACCGCTCCTGGTGGTTGGCACGTCTGGGTGATCAGGGCGACTCGCTCGTGCTCGAACACGAGGAGGACGAGAAGCTCGCCGAGGAGGTCTTCATCTCCACCTCCGAGGACGACGACGCGCTGCACGACGTCCTGGAGGCCTCCGAAGAGGAGTCCGAGGACGTGGCCACGGGCGAGGTGCCCCTGCCCGCCGAGGACGCGGGGGAGGTGCACCCATGATGCGCGTGCTCGTGCCGATGATGGTGCTCGTGCCGCTGCTCGGGGCCGCCCTGGCGCTCGTCACCGGACGGTTCCGACGCTTCCAGGCCGCCCTCAGCATCGGCGCCCTGACCGCTACGACCGTGATCGCCTCGGTGCTCCTGTGGCACGCCGACACCTACGGCGCAACCGTGATCAAGGTGGGCGGCTGGGACGCTCCGTGGGGGATCTCCCTCTTCGTGGACCGCTTTGCGGCGACCATGCTGCTGGTCTCCTCCGTCATGCTGCTGGGCGTGCTCATGTACGCCGTGGGGCAGGGTATCGCCGACGGCAACCGGGAGACCCCGGTGACCATCTTCCACCCCACGTACCTGATGCTGGCCGCCGGACTCTTCGTGGCCTTCTCCACGGGAGATCTCTTCAACCTCTACGTGGGTTTCGAGATGCTTCTCGGGTCCTCCTACGTCCTGCTCACGCTCGGCGGTACGGGCGCCCGCATCCGTGCCGGTGTGACATACATCGTGATGTCCCTCGTGTCCTCCGTGTTCTTCCTGGCGGCCATCGCGATGATCTACGGCGCCACCGGCACCGTGAACATGGCGCAGATCGCCTTGCGCCTGGGCGACCTCCCCGAGCACACCGCGCTCCTGCTGCATGTGACGCTCCTGCTGGGATTCGCCATCAAGGCGGCCCTGTTCCCCATGTCGTTCTGGCTGCCCGACTCGTACCCGACCGCGCCCGCCCCCGTCACCGCCGTGTTCGCGGGCCTGCTCACCAAGGTGGGCGTGTACGCCATCATCCGCACCGAGACCCTCCTGTTCCCCGACTCGGCGCCCGGCGGCGACCTCAACGTGGCTCTCATGTGGGTGGCGCTCGCGACCATGGTGATCGGCATCCTCGGCGCGGCCGTCCAGGCGGACATCAAACGTCTGCTGTCCTTCACCCTGGTCAGCCACATCGGCTACATGATCTTCGGCATCGCGCTCAGTTCCCAGTTGGGTCTCAATGCGACCGTCTACTACGTGGTCCACCACATCACGGTGCAGACCACCCTGTTCCTCGCCGTGGGACTTGTGGAGCGCATCGGCGGCACCACCTCCATCTCGCGCCTGTCGGGCCTGCTCAAGCGCGCCCCGCTCGTGGCTGTGCTGTTCTTCATCCCCGCGCTCAACCTGGGCGGCATCCCGCCGTTCTCGGGCTTCCTGGGCAAGGCGGGTCTGCTGCTGGCGGGCGCCCAGGTGGGCGGCTGGCAGGTGTGGATCCTCATCGCCGGCGCGGTCGCCACGTCGCTGCTCACCCTCTACGCGGTGATGCGCGTGTGGAACATGGCCTTCTGGCGCTCCCGGGCCGAGGTGGAGGCGGGCTACCGCTCGCAGTACATCGACACGCTCGTGGAGAACCCCGATGCCGAACTTCCCACCGGCACCCAGGCCACCGCTCCGCGGCTCATGGTCGCTGCCACCGCCGGCCTCGTGGTGCTCTCACTCGCCCTGACGTTCTTCGCGGGGCCACTGTTCGCCTTCGGCGACCGCACCGCGGTGGAGATCGCCGACAGGGACGCCGTGATCTCCACCGTCCTCGGAGGTGCCGATGGCTGACAACGCCCGCCTGCGCCGCGCCCGCCGCCATGCCCGCTGGCGCCTGCTGCCCATGCAGCTCAGCCTGGTGCTGCTGTGGCTGTTCCTGTGGGGCGAGTTCTCCTGGACCATGGTCATCACCGGGGTGCTGGTGTCCATGCTCATCCCCGCGGTGTTCTACCTGCCGCCCGTGGAGGCCACCGGTCGCTTCCATCCGGGATGGACGGCGTGGTTTGTGCTGCACCTGCTGTGGGACATCATGCGCTCCTCGCTCATCGTGGCGGCGCAGGCCTTCGGCGTGGGATACCGGCCGGAGGCGGCCGTGGTCGGCGTGCGCCTGCGCACCCGCAGCGATCTGGTGATGACCGCCACGGCGGAGGCATCCACGCTCGTGCCTGGCACGCTCGTGATCGACGTGGATCGCGAGCACCACGAGCTGTATCTGCACGTGTTCTCGGTGCGCGGCCCGGAGCACATCGCCAAGGCCAAGCAGGATGTGCTCAAGACGGAGGCCCGGGTCATCAAGGCATTCGGCTCCGCCGCCGATCTGCGTCGACTCGCATCTGAGGAGGTCGCACCATGACGTGGCTCGTGATCGTAGGAGGCACGATGTTCGGGCTGGCCGGGGTGGCCGCGCTCATTCGCGTGGTGCTCGGCCCCACCCACCTGGATCGCGTGGTCGCGGCCGACGTGTTCACGGCCACCTTGGTGTGCTGGCTCGGCTTGCGCATGGTCACCACGGGCGACACCTCGCTCATGCCCGTGCTGCTGGCGTTGGCGTTGTTCGCGATCGTGGGCTCGGTGAGCGTGGCCCGCTTCCTGTCGAGGCCGGAGGAGCAGGGATGAGCGAGTTCCTCGATTCCGCTGCCGATGTGGCCGCCGTCGTGCTCGTGCTGCTCGCCGGTGTGATGTCGCTCGCGGCCGGGGTGGGGCTGCTGCGCTTCCCCGACGCGCTCCAGCGCCTCCACGCCGGAGCCAAGCCGCAGGTGCTCGGCGTCATCTCGATCTGTGCGGCCATCGTGCTGCGCCATCCGTCCTTTCCGGTGCTGGCGCTGGCCTCGCTCGTGGTGCTGTTCCAGATGCTGACGCAGCCCATTGCCGCCCACATGGTGGGCAGGGCCGCCTACCGCTCCCACGCGATCGATCCCGACACGCTGGTGCTCGACGAACTCGCCGAGGACATCGACAAGAGCGAGCGGCGCTAGACCCCTACAGGGCGCGCGTCCCCATTCGACCTGTACTCGCAGAAAATGGTCAATGTGGGGGCTGATTTCTGCTGTTTGCTGCGGATTCGCAGAAAATGGCAGGGAAAGGGTCGGGAGAGGGGAGAAGAGGGTCGGGGGGACTACCTGAGCCACCGGCGTCCAAAGATCACTGCGCCGCCGGCGCCCAAAGATCACTGAGCCACAGGTTCGTGGCCGACACGCCGAGACCGGGCGTGTCAGATGCGGCGTGTTGCGGCTGAAGGTGTGGCCCAGTGATCTTTCCGGCC
>CAZFEH010000008.1:0-20054 GCA_964517615.1 uncultured Demequinaceae bacterium | reverse complement strand
GCCGCCAGGAGGCGACAGGAGAGCGGGAGGAGGTGGGCGGAAAGGGGTCAGACCCCTACAGGGCGCGCGCCCCAGATGCGGTCCAGGTAGTCCTGGATGGAGCGGTCCGAGGAGAAGAAGCCGGTGCGCGCCACATTGAGGATGGCACTGCGGCTCCACGCCTCCGTGTCCGCAAAGAACGCCTCGACTCGCGCCTGGGCGTCTAGGTAGGAGCGGAAGTCGGCGAGCGCCATGAAGCGGTCGGTCTCCAGCAGGCTGTCCAGCACGGGCCGGGGGGTGTTGACGTCGCCGCCGTGGAATACGCCGGAGGCGATGAGGTCGATCGCGGCCCTGAGGTCGGCGTCGGACTCGTAGTAGGCGCGGGGGGTGTAGCCCGCCTCCTCCAGGTCGGCCACCTCGGGCTCTGCCATGCCGAACAGGAAGAAGTTCTCGTCGCCCACCAGGCGGCGGATCTCCACATTGGCGCCATCGTCCGTGCCGATGGTGAGGGCACCATTGAGCGCGAACTTCATGTTGCCCGTGCCCGAGGCCTCCTTGCCGGCGAGCGAGATCTGCTCGGACAGGTCCGCGGCGGGAACGAGGCGCTCCGCGAGCGTCACGTTGTAGTTGGCGGGGAAGGCCACCGTGAGCCGGCCCTGGAGCGAGGCATCGGCGTTGATGGTCGCGCCCACGGCGTTGATGAGGGCGATGGTCTCCTTGGCCAGGTGGTATCCCGGCGCGGCCTTGGCCCCGAAGACGAAGGTGCGGGGCGTGACCGAGTCCAGGGGGATGCGACCGGAGCGGACGCCCTCATACAGCGACACGATGTGCAGCAGCTTGAGGCTCTGGCGCTTGTATTCGTGGAGGCGCTTGACCATGGCGTCCACCATCGCATCGGGATCGATGACGATGCCGTCGCGGGCCGCCAGCAGCGAGGCGAACTCGCGATGGTTGGCGGCTTTGATCTCGCGGAAGCGCTCGCGGAACGAGGGGTCGTCGGCGAGCGGCTCGAGGCCGCGCAGACGCTCCAGATCGGTGAGCCACCCCGTGCCGATCGCCTCGGTGATGAGGCCCGACAGCCCGGGGTTGGCCAGGCGCACGAAGCGGCGTGGGGTGACGCCGTTGGTGACGTTGGTGAACTTCTCGGGCCACAGCTGGGCGAAGTCCACGAGCACCTTGTCGCGCAGCAGTTCCGAGTGGAGTTCGGCCACGCCGTTGACCTTGAACGACGCCACGGTCGCCAGGTGGGCCATGCGCACCGCGGGGCGCTCGCCTCCCGTGAGGATCGCCATGCGGGCGGCGCGCTCCTCGTCGCCGGGGAAGCGGGCTCGCACCTGGGCGAGGAACTCGGAGTTGATGCGCTCGATGATCTCCAGATGGCGGGGGAGCAGGCGGCCGATCAGCTCGGTGGGCCACACCTCGAGCGCCTCGGGCAGGAGCGTGTGACAGGTGTAGGCGAAGACCTTCTGCGTGATGTGCCAGGCGGATTCCCAGTCCCAGCCGCGCAGGTCCACCAGTTGGCGCATCAGCTCGGGCACGGCGATCACGGGGTGGGTGTCGTTGAGCTGGAAGGTGATGCGCTCGGGCAGCCTGTTCAGGTCGTAGGTGGGGTGAAGCACCTGGCCCAGGAAGTCGCTCAGAGAGCAGGCCACGAAGAAGTACTGCTGCTGGAGGCGCAACTCCTTGCCCTGGGGGGTGGAGTCCTCGGGGTAGAGCACCTTCGAGATGTTCTCCGCGAAGGTCTGGGCGCGCACGGCTTCCTCATAGTCACCAGCGTTGAACACCTGCAGATCGAAGGCCTGGGTGGCGCGTGCGCTCCACAGCCGCAGCGGATTCACGTGGCCGTTGCGATAGCCGGGGACCATGTAGGTGTAGGGGACGCCGAGGACGTTCCAGCCGGGCACCCAGGTGCGGGAGCCATCGGCCCCCTCCTCGACGTGGCCGCCGAAGTTCACCTGGACGGCGTGCTCGGGGTGGACGATCTCCCACGGCGAGCCGAGCGTCAGCCAGCTGTCGGGCTGCTCCACCTGGCGCCCCTCGACAAAGGTCTGGCGGAAGATGCCGTACTCGTAGCGGATGCCATAGCCGATCGAGGTGATGTTCTTGGAGGCCAGCGAGTCGATGAAGCACGCGGCGAGGCGGCCCAGACCGCCGTTGCCCAGGCCGGGTTCGATCTCCGCTGCCTTGAGCTCGTCGAGGTCGATGCCCAGACGATCGAGTGATTCGCGTGCGATGTCCTCGAGGTCCACGGCAAGGAGGGCGTTCTCCAGCTGCGGGCCCAAGAGGAACTCCGCCGAAAGGTAGGCCACGGACTTGGCCTGGTCGCGGTACTGGCGGCGGGAGGTCTCGAGCCAGCGCGTCATCAGGTAGTGGCGCACGGTGCGGGCCAGCGCCAGGTACTTGTCGTTGGTCGAGGCGCGGTCCAGGTCCACGCCCTGGTCGAAGTTGATCTCCCGCAGGAACTCACGGGTGAAGCTCTCCACGGTGTACTCACGGACTGCGACGGGCGGCGTGTTCTCGTTCACGACACTGAATGTAATCGCTTTCTTTCCCTCAGGGAAACCCGAACGTCCTCATTGGCGCGGGGCGTGGGGTGCCCTGCGCGGCGGGGCGCCTGCCTGTAGCCTTCCTCCATGAAGCCCGAGCGGGGACCGCGCCAGCGTGTCAAGGATTTCACCGAGTCCGCGCCCTTCCAGAAGGTCATCATCGGGCTCATCGTCATCAATGCGCTCATTCTGGGGGCCGAGACATATCCCGGCGTGATGGAGGCCTGGGGCGAGCAACTGCACCTGGCCAACCACATCATCGTCGCCGTGTTCGTGGTCGAGATCGTGTTGCGCCTGTACGCCAACGGGCGGGCGTTCTTCAAGGACGGCTGGAGCCTGTTCGACCTGTTCGTGGTGGTCATCGCGCTCATCCCCGCCGGGACGGGCATGGGCATCCTGCGGGTGCTGCGCCTGCTGCGGGTGCTGCGCCTGCTGTCCACGGTGCGGGCGATGCGCATGGTCGTCGCGGCGCTGGGTGCGGCCATCCCCGGCATCCTGAGCATCGGCGCGCTCCTGACCATGATGATCTACATCTTCGCCGTGAGCTCCACCATGCTGTTCGGCCACGTGGCGCCCGAGGCCTTCGGCGACCTGTGGACCTCGACCATCTCCCTGTTCCGCCTCATGGTGGCCGACGGCTGGGCGGACACGGTCATGCCCCTCACCGCGCATGTGAGCTGGGCGGGCGGCTACTTCATCGCCTTCACCATCGCGACCACATTCGTGGCCCTCAACCTCTTTGTGGCGGTGACGGTCGAAGCCATGAACCGTCGCCATGAGGTGGCCGATGCGAAGGGGGCCAAGGCCTCCGCGGACGGCAAGGTGGTGGCAGGGGAGCACGCGGACGACTTTGCGGTGGCCGATGCCGAGGCCGTGGCGGCTGGGGAGGTTCAGGTCGCGCTGCTCACGGAGTTGCGGGTGCTGCGCGAGCAGGTGGCCCGGCTCGAACGTCGGCTCGACCCTGACCCCCAGCCGTAGGCGGTAGCGCTGGGTTGGGGGATGCGCGACTGCGCATCATCGCTCCTTGAGAGCGTGGAGCAGGGTTCCGGTGGGTCGCAGCCCCCGCAGCACGACCAGCACGGATGCCCCCAGCGCCCCGACCCGCGTGAGCCCTCCTCCTCGCACCCGCACTACGCTGGTGCCCATGCGTGTTCTGGTTACCGTGAAGTTCACCCCCGACCTCCAGTCCCAGCGTTCCTTCACCGAAGGCCTGGTCACCCGCACCGCCGACGACGGCTCCATGAACGAGCTCGACGAGCACGCCGTGGAGGCCGCGCTGCAGTTGGTCGAGGCGGCGGGGGAGGGCGAGGTCATCGCCCTCACCGCGGGCGGGGCCGATGCCGTGGCCGCCGTGCGCAAGGCCCTGCAGCTGGGTGCGACGCAGGCCATCCACGTGAGCGACGAGGCGATTGCCGGTTCCGACGTCTTCGGCACGGCCACGGTGCTGGCCGCCGCGATCCAGAAGGTCCATGCGGAGCAGCCGCTCGACCTGGTCATCACCGGCATGGCGGCGCTTGACGGGCTCACCTCGATGCTGCCGACCGCGCTCGCGGCCCGGCTGGACTGGTCCCAGTTGACGCTCGCCTCGGCGCTGACCGTGGATGCCGCCGCCCGCACCGCGACCATCCGCCGCGACCTGCCCGATGCCCACGAGACCGTGACCGCGCGGTTGCCGGCCGTGGTCTCCGTGACCGACGAGGCCAACAAGCCGCGCTACCCCAACTTCAAGTTGATCATGGCCGCGCGTTCCATCCCCGTGACCACATGGACGCTGAGCGAGATCGGCGTGGATGCCGGCGCGGTCGGCGCGGACGCCGCCCGCACCGTGGTGCTCGATGCCTCGCCACGTCCGCCGCGCGTCAACCGCCAGGTGGTCACCGACACGGGCGAGGGCGGCAAGGCCCTCGCCGCCTTCCTGATCGAAAGGGGACTCGCATGATCGTCGCCGTACTCGCCGAGCACCGCCACGGCACCCTGGGCGGCCCCACCTTGGAGGCGCTGACACTCGCCCGCACCCTGGGCACCCCTGTTGCGGTGTGGTTGGGGCAGGCGCCTTCCGCCGATGACGTGGCCACCCTGGGTGCCTATGGCGCCACCGAGGTGCGGGTGGTGGACACCGGCGACACGGGTCGTAATCCGGCGGTGGCCGCCGCCGCGCTGGAGGCCGCGACCGCCGATGCCGGTGCGACAGTGGTCATCTCCACCTTCCTCAACAAGGAGATCGTCACCCGCTATGCCGTCTCGACCGGCGCGGGAGTGGTGGTCGATGCCGCCGGAGCCGCGCTGGTCGATGGCGCCGTGGAGACCGAGCAGACCGTCTTCGCCGCCACCTGGAACGTGCGCACTCGCATTCGCGCCGGCAAGGCCGTGGTCGGGGTGCGCCCCAACACCACCCGTGCGGTGTCGGCGGAGGAGGCCCTCACCCCCACCACGGTGAACGTGCCCTTCGCGGCACCCGCCGTGCGCGAGACCGTGGTGTCCGTGGAGCCCGTGGTGCCCGACGACGGCATCGCGCTGGACGAGGCGCCCGTGGTCGTCTCCGGCGGACGTGGCACGGGTGGCGACTACACGCTCATCCGCGAGTTCGCGGACCTCTTGGGTGGCGCGGTGGGTGCCTCGCGTGACGCGACCGACGAGGGCTGGATCGGCCACGAGCACATGGTGGGTCAGACCGGCACAACTGTCACGCCCGCCCTCTATGTCGCGTGCGGCATCTCGGGCGCGGTCCACCACCGTGGCGGCATGCAGGCCTCGGGCACCATCGTGGCGGTCAACATGGACCCCGACGCCCCCATCTTCGAGATCGCCGACTTCGGCGTGGTCGGTTCGCTGTTCGACGTGCTGCCGCAGGCCATCGAGGAGATTCGCACCCACCGGGCCGGGTGAGGGGCCTGGCGAGCAGGCAGGGTCCCCCCGGCTGCGGCTGGAGATGCACGCGGCTGGAGAGGCACGATGCCCCGCCCGGGCGAACCGGGCGGGGCATCGTTGTCAGTGCTGACGAGTGAGCGCCATGTGCTGAGGCGACTACTTCCACCACAGGACGGGCTCGCCGTCGTAGCGGGCGTAGGGGGTGTCGTAGGCGGACCAGGTGGCGGCGCCGAACTCCTGGCCGCCGGGAACGAGGTAGATGACGCACGAGGTCTGCGGCTCGCCTTCGTCCACGCCCGCGGCGAAGCTCCCGGAGTTGCACGGCTCGTACCGGCCGAAGAGGGTCAAGGACACGAGGTCCGCACCCTTGCTGTTCACGGCGCGCACCTCGTTCGCCGAGGAGTAGACGATCTCGCCCTGGCTCAGGTCGGCCTTCACGATGGTGAAGTCGATGTAGTAGGGCGTGTAGCCATCGATCTGCGCCATGGTGTCGTCGCTCACGCCCGCCTCACGGAGCTCGTCGAGGGAGCCGGTTCGGACGGTGTCCACGGTCACGTCGAGGGTGATCGCGCCGTGTTCGTAGTGGTTCCACAGGACGGTCGCGGTGTCGCCGACCTTCAGTTCGGTGCCGGGGGGCGTGAGGTCGCCAGGCAGTGAGATCTCGGTCTCGGTCTCCTCGGCGTCGGGCGAGGGGCTCGCGGACTCGGTGACCTCGACATCGGGCGTCTCGGTGGGCGTGGGCTCGTCCGCCGGGCCGGAGCAGGCGGCGAGTGCCAGGAGTGCCAGGCCGGCGGCCGCGGCGGTGGTGATGGTGCGCAACTTCATGTTTCTCCCTTCGCACATCGCGGTCGCGATGCGGTTGTCGTGAGGGAGGTGATGAGCCGCATGGAGAGAGGCGTCGACGACGTGCTCCCAGGCGTCGACATTGACCCCCTCGTACCTGTGCATCGTAGCGTGGAGACCGCCATCGTGCAGGATGCCCGCCTTGAGTCCTTGCGGCGCCGGTTCCTGCCGCCCACCGCTCTACGCTGGACCCGTGCGCCACTACCTCGACCACGCCGCCACCACGCCCATGCGTGACGTGGCGCGTGAGGCCTGGCTGGAGACGAGTGCCCGGGTGGGCAACGCCTCGTCCCTGCATGGCGAGGGGCGTGCGGCACGCGCCGTGGTCGAGGACGCGCGCGAGCGCATCGCCGCCGCGCTGGGCGCCCACCCCACGGAGGTGATCTTCACATCGGGCGCGACGGAGGCCAACAACCTCGCGCTCAAGGGGCTGGCGTGGTCGGCACCGCGTGGCGCACGCCTGGTGACCTCCGCCGTCGAGCATCACGCCGTACTGGATCCGGCGCGCTGGCTGCATCGGCAGGAAGGCTACGGGCTGGCCGAGCTCCCGGTGGACGACACCGGGGTGGTGAGCCTCGCTGCCCTGCGGCACGAGGTGGACCACGCCAAGCGACGCGACCCCGTGGCGCTCATCGCGATCCAGTGGGTCAACAACGAGGTGGGAGCCATCCAGCCGCTTGCCCAGGTGATCGAGGCGGCGGGAGAGGTGCCGGTCCACTCCGATGCCGCGCAGGCCGTCGCGCACCTGCCCGTGGACTTCGGTGCCAGCGGGCTGACCTCGCTGGCGGTGAGCGCGCACAAGCTGGGCGGACCGGTGGGCGTGGGTGCGCTCCTGGTCCGCCGCGATGCCCGCCTCACTCCCGTGATCCACGGCGGGGGACAGGAGCGGCAGGTGCGCTCGGGCACGCTCGACGCGGCGGGCATCGCGGCATTCGCCGCCGCCGTGGACGAGGCCGTGGCCGGGCGGGAGGCTCAGGCCGCGCGCTTGGGCGCGTGGCGTGCCCAGCTGGTGGCGGGCATCGTGGCCGCGGTGCCCGATGCCGTGGTGGCCGGCGCGCACCCCTCCGCCTCTCCCGGCATCGGCGAGGGGCACGCCCCCCACATCGTCCATGCGGTGATTCCCGGTGCTCCCGCGGAGGCGCTGCTGTTCCTGCTCGACCAGGCCGGAATCGCCGCATCGAGCGGCTCCGCCTGTACGGCGGGGGTGGTGCAGTCCAGCCACGTGCTGCTGGCCATGGGGCACTCCGAGGCGCGGGCCGCCCAGGCGCTGCGCCTCAGCCTGGGGCACACCTCGACCCAGGACGATGTGGAGGCAGTGCTCGCTCTGCTGCCCGAGGCCGTGGACCGCGCGCGGCGGGCCGCCTCTCCAAGGTGAGCAAAAGGGGCGGCGGGGCCTAGGCTGGGTCCCACAGTCCTACGCGAAGGAACGCCATGAGCAACCTCAACGATCTCTTCAACAGCCTTCCCATCGGCGAGATCGCCAAGCAGCTGGGTGTGAGTGAGGCCGATGCCTCGGTGGCGGTGGCTGCCGCACTTCCCTCCCTGGTCAAGGGGCTTGAGGCGAACGCGCAGGACCCGGCCGGTGCCGCGTCGTTGCTGTCCGCGCTGTCCTCCAAGGACGACTCCCTCCTCGCAGGCGGAATCAATCTCGGTGGTGTCGATGTCGAGGATGGCGCCAAGATCGTGTCGCACATCTTCGGCAAGAACACCGACAAGGTGGCCACCAAGCTGGGTGGCATCGGGGATGGCGCCTTGAGCTCGGATCTGATGAAGAAGCTCATGGCCATTCTCGCGCCCATCGTGCTGGCCTGGGTGGTCAAGAACGTGCTGGGCAAGGCCACGTCAGGGGGCGGTCTGGGAGACATCCTGGGCCAGGTGGTCACGGGCGCGCTCGGCGGGGCTGGGGAGAGCACGACCTCGGGCAAGTCCAAGAGCACCAAGTCCAAGAAGGCGGAGCCCGCCGGCGGCGGGCTGGGAGACATCCTGGGCTCGGTTCTGGGTGGCTCGTCCTCCTCGGGAGGGCTGGGGCTGGACGGCCTGCTGGGTGGCCTCCTCGGCGGTGGGAAGCGCTAGCTGATTGACTGCGCGCTTCCCCGCCCCCCAGGCACGCCTGGCCAACCTGCGCGATCTGGCGTCGGCTGATCCGCGGTTGGTCCCTGGGCGGGTGTGGAGGTCGGACACGCCCTTGGCTCACGACGAGCCGCCCCCCGATCTCACCTGGCCGCCGCGCATCGTCATCGATCTGCGCGATGCGAGCGAGCTGGTCGGGGCGCATCCGCTCGCAGGCAGCACGCGCGTCGAGCGGCGGCCTCTGATGACTGAGGCTGCCATGCGGTCCCTGCGCGGCGGCGAGGTCATCACGTTGCCGGATCTCTATGCCCGCATGGTGGCGCCGGAGCGTGCCGCGCTCCTCACGGGCGTGGTCGACCTGGTGGCGCACGGCGAGACGCCGGTCCTGGTTCACTGCAGTGCGGGCAAAGACCGCACCGGGGTGGCGGTGGCGCTCATGCTCGCCTTGGTGGGTGTGGAGCGGGAGCGGATCGTCCTCGACTACCTGAAGACGGCCGCGAACATGCCGGCGGTGACGGCTCGCTTCGTTCCGCAGCTGCCGTGGCCCCAGCGACTGCTGGGACGGCCCGGGTTCGCACGCGCCTTCGCCGAGTTGGAGCGGATGCATGCGGGTGAGCCGCCCGGAAAGTCGGCGGCCATCACTCATGCCGCGGTGATGATCGACACCCCACCGGACGCGATCGCCGCGGTCCTGGACGTCTGGCAGGCCCACCCCGGTGGCGCGGAGGGCTGGTATCTGGACCACGGCGGCTCCAGCGCTGCACTGGCGCGGCTGAGGGCGATGCTGCGCCGCTGAAGGACGTGTCGCCGCTTGGCACGCGCCCACGTACCCTGGTGGGCATGAAGGTCTTGGCCGCGCTCTCGGGTGGAGTGGACTCCGCCGTGGCTGCCGCGCGCGCGCTCGACGCGGGCCACGACGTGGTGGGCGTGCACATGGCGCTGTCCCGCAACCGCGACCAGTACCGCACCGGCAGTCGCGGCTGCTGTTCGATCGAGGACTCGAATGACGCTCGCAGGGCCGCCGACAAGCTGGGCATCCCCTACTACGTGTGGGATCTGAGCGAGGAGTTCCACGACACCGTGGTGCGCGACTTCATCTCGGAGTACGAGGCGGGCCGCACGCCCAACCCGTGTGTGCGCTGCAATGAGCACATCAAGTTCGACACGCTCCTGGAGCGGGCGCACACGCTGGGCTTCGATGCCGTGGCCACGGGGCACTACGCCCGCATCGTGATCCGCGACGATGGCGTCCGTGAACTCCATCGTGCCCACGACGCGGCCAAGGATCAGTCCTATGTGCTCGCCGTCATGGGGCCGCAGAAGCTGGCACGTGCCATGTTCCCGTTGGGGACTGCCCGGTCCAAGTCGGAGGTGCGTGCCGAGGCCGCGGCCCGAGGTCTGGGCGTCAGCAACAAGCCGGACTCCTATGACATCTGCTTTGTGGCCGATGGCGACACCAAGGGCTTCCTGGAACGCGCACTCGGCACCCAGCCGGGTGAGATCGTGGACCATACGGGCGCGGTGGTGGGCTCCCACGAGGGCGCTTACGCCTACACCGTGGGCCAGCGCAAGGGGCTGGGTCTGGGCCGCCCGGCGGCCGACGGCAGGCCGCGATACGTCACCGGGGTGGACACCGCGCGCAATGTCGTGACGGTGGGGCCCGAGACCCTGCTGACGGTGCGCACGCTGCGTGGCGAGCAGACGGTGTGGCTCGCTCCCGATGTGCCCGCAGCCATCCCCACCTCGTGTCAGGTGCAGGTGCGCGCCCACGGTGAGAGCGTCCCGGCATCGGTGGTCAGGAGCGGCGATGCGCTCGAGGTGGACCTTGCCGAGCCGCTGAGAGGAGTCGCCGCAGGGCAGTCGCTCGTGGTCTATGACGGCACGCGCGTGCTCGGTCAGGCAACAGTGGCCCGCTGATCCCTCGTGATCGCCGGCTGCGTGGGTGCCAGCGGAGGGAGGCCTCAGCCGCCCAGCCCGTGCACCACGAGGCGCCACGCTCTGTCCGCCGCGGCGCTGCGCTGATCCCGCGGCGTGTTGGCCACCCAGGACGCGACCAGTCCGATGGCGAAATGAACGTCCTCGGGTGTCGCCTCGGGACCCACCACACCCGCGCGCGCATCCCACTTGGCCCGGATGGCATCGAGCGTGCGCTGCGAGATCCGCTGCGCGCGCGCGTCATCGAGGTTCTCCATGAGTGCGGTGAGAATCGCGGCCGTGCCCTCGGTGAGCACCGTGATGTGATCCAGGAGATCGCGCAGGGTCTTGGCGGGATCGTTCGCGATCGCGTCGATGCCCTCCATGTTCTCGTCGAACACGGCGAGCGCCAGTGACAGGCGGTCCGGGAAATGGCGGTACAGCGACCCCTGTCCCACCTGAGCGCGTTTGGCGACGAGCGACAAGGGGGCGCCGTAGCCGCGTTCGGCGAAAACCTCCCGTGCGGCCTGGATGAGTGCCGCGCGATTTCCCGGTCCCGCACTCGGGCCGCGGTTGGGCTTGCCGGGTGGTCGGCTGCGCCCCGCGAGGGATGGCAATGCTCGAACGGGAGCCGTGGTGGTCTCGCGCGTGAGCGACATGCGCCCAGACTAGTGCGAAGCCGCGCTGTTGCACAGGGGTCCCACCCAAAGTCCCGTCCCAGGACCTCGCATGTCGCCTAGGGTGACCTCATGGCAGAGGTCGAGGTCTATCTCCTCACCGGTGCGAGGCTTGCCGGGGTGGCAGGGACCGGCACGGTCGACATCGGCGTCGCACACGGTCGCGTGGTGGCCGTCGCCCCGCGCCTTGATCCGGTGGACATGCCGGTGGGTGGGCAGGTCGTCGATCTCGCGGGTCGCTGGGTGCTGCCTGGCTTGGCCGACCACCACGTGCACTTCGCCACCTGGGCGCGCCAGCGGGGACGGATCGATGTCTCGGGCGCCCTGACCGCGGCCGATGCCGTGGCGCGGATCCGCGACGCCGTCGGGTCGGGCGCGGTCCCGGCAGGGGACACCGTGGTTGCTCGCGGCTTCCAGGACGCGCTGTGGCCGCAGCCGCCCACGGCGGACGACCTCGACGGGGTCGGGCGCGAGGAGACGCCCGTGGTGGTGCTCTCCCACGATCTGCACAGCGTGTGGCTCAACGAGGCGGCGGCCCGGCGGTACGGCGCGCCCCGCGCCGGTGTGCTGCGTGAGGACGACGCGTTTGTGATGCAGCAGGTGGTGGACGCGGAGTCGGCGCCGCGGACCACGGGGCTCATCTCCGATGCCGTGGCCGCCGCCGCCGCACGCGGCATCACGCAGATAGTGGACCTGCAGATGGAGGACACGCTCACGGCATGGCGGGGCCGCATCGCGAGCGGGCTCACGGCCCTGCGCGTGCGTGCGGGCCTGTATCCGGAGCACCTGCCGTCGGCGCTGGCCCGTCAGGACCGTACGGGAGACGTGGCGCCCGGCACACGGGGGCTTCTCACGGTGGGGCCGCTCAAGGTGTTCGGCGACGGCTCGCTCAATACCCGCACGGCCTGGTGCGCCGAGCCCTATGGGGATGCCGCCCCTGGCACCGAGGGTGGCTACGGCTTTGCCGCCCACACCGCGCAGGAACTCGCCGCGCTGCTGACCACCGCGGCGGGTGCGGGACTCGATGTGGCGCTCCATGCCATCGGCGATCTCGCCGTGACGCGGGCATTGGACGCCTTCGAGGCGACCGGCGCTCGCGGCTCCATCGAGCATGCCCAGTTGATTGCCGACTCCGATCTGGAGCGCTTCGCTGCGCTGAGGGTGGCGGCCTCGGTGCAGCCCGTGCACGCCTTGGACGACAGGGACGTGGCCGATGCCGTGTGGGCGGACCGGGCCCATCGCGCCTTCCCCCTGGAGGCGCTGGCGCGTGCGGGGGCGCTGCTGCGGTTCGGCTCGGACGCCCCCGTGGCGCCGCTGGACCCGTGGCTTGCCATTCAGGCCGCGGTGGCGCGCACCGGCGATGAGCGTCCGGCATGGCAACCCGGCAACGCCTTGAGCGTGGGCCAGGCGCTCGCCGCGAGTTATGGCCATCCCCGGATCGCGGTCGGCTGTGCGGCGGATCTCGTTGCGGTGGACCTCGACCCCTTCGCGGTGGCCCCGACCGACCTGGGGGCCATGCCCGTGGCCCTCACGATGTGCGCGGGCCGCGTCTCGCATCGCGCGGGCCTGTAGCAGTCAATCCCCTCGGGAGCCCTCAACTCCCTCGCGCACCGGACGCACCGCGTGGCCCACGGCCACCACGGCGGCGGTGATCGCGGCGGCCACGAGCATGCCCCAGCCGAGGTGAACCCGCAGCAGCAGCGCCCCTGCTGCGGCGCCCACGGCGATGAGTCCGATGGCGGTGGCACGCCGCGCCCAGGGCTGGCGCACCCCCTGACCCAGCACCGAATCCGCGGCGAGGCCCGTGAGCGTGGAGGTGATCACCACGGTCGTGACGTCCTTGATCGCGAGATGCCGCGCGGCGCCCGCCTGGCATCCCATCGCCAGGCCGAGGCTCGCGGTGAGTCCCATCGCGACCGCGCCGCGCGGCTCGCCCAGGACCAGCGCGGTGACGCCGGCGCCCGCAAGCACGGCTGCCACCACGCCGAAGAGCACGGTGTGCCTGCCGGACCACCCGCTCCCGGCATCGGCGCCGCGCACTACCCGGCCTGCCAGGGCCGCGCCCGCCATGAACGCCGCCAAGGCGACGAGGGGACCCTGCACGGGCAGGTCATCGGCGCCGGCAAGACCCATCGCCAAGATCACCACGTTGCCGGTCATGTTCCCCGTGAACACCCGGTCGAGCCCCAGGTATCCCACCGCGTCGATCACGCCGGTGCAGAAGGTGAGGGCCAGCATGAGGCCCACGTAGGTGCGGGGATGCTCGCGCAGGCGCCGGATCACAGGTCCACTGCCGGGGACTGTGCGGCCGGGCCGTAGGGGACCACCACGTTGGCCCCGCACAGCACCACGCCGATGCGAGCGCCGGGTGCGGGCCGGAACCGTCCGGTGAGCAGGGCCGCGAACGGTGCGGCCACCCCCGGCTCCACGACCACGCGCAGCAGGCGCCACAGGCGGGCCTGGGCGGCCAGGACGTCGTCGTCGGTGACGACGACCGAGCGCACGCACGCGCCGCTCATGGCCTGCCACGGCAGCTGGCCGATGGTGGCGCCCAGATGGTCGGCCGCCACGCCGGAGATGGGGACGGGAATGGGGCCGCCGGCCTCCAGGGCCGCCGCATAGGATGCGGTGCCCACCGTCTCGCAGCCCACCACGGGGATGCGGTCGCCGCACCAGATGGCGGCGCCGCCCGCGAGGCCGCCTCCGCCCACGGCCACGAGCATCGCGTCGAGGCCTCCCGAGGCCTGGGTGTCGAGGTCGAACTCGCGCGCCACGGTTCCCGCACCCGCCATGACCACTGGGTCGTCGAAGGCGGCGATGGAGGTGGCTTCGTGTTCGGCAAGGTATGCGAGCGAGGCCTCATACGCCTCGGGATAGGTGGTGCCCACCGAGTGGACGTGGGCGTGCAGGTCCACCAGGCGCTCCACCTTGGCGGGGTTGGCGGTGGTGGGGACAAAGATGTGGGCATCGTGATGGAAGCGCTGGGCGGCGTAGGCGACGGCGGCACCGTGGTTGCCGCCACTGGCCGCGACGATGCCCGTGGGGGCGATGGGCTGGGTCGCCACATAGTGGACGGCACCGCGGGCCTTGAACGCGCCGGTCACCTGGAGGTACTCGAGTTTGAACACGAGAGTGGCGTCCAGGCCCAGCGTCTCACCGGGGATCTCGATCACGGGGGTGTGACGCGTGTGGGGGGCGATGGCCTGGGCGGCAGCCTCAACGGCTGCGGCGTCGATGGCCGCGGGAGTATTGCTCACGGTCCTAGTGTGCCGGGTGTGGGACGGGCGTGGTTGCATAGGGGAGTGAGCGATACCCATCCCGACCCGCGCGCCCGCCACCAGGAGCTGATCCAGGAGATCGAGGCGCATCGGCATGCCTACTATGAGCGCGATGCCCCCACGATCTCGGACGGCGAGTACGACGCCCTGGAGCGGGAGCTGCGGGAGATCGAGGCGCTCTACCCCGAGTTCGCCGATCCCGAGAGCCCCACACAGACCGTGGGCGGTGCCGTGGCCACGGGTTTTGCCTCGGTGCGTCACCGCGAGCGCATGATGAGCCTCGACAATGCCTTCTCCTTGGCCGATGTCGGGGCCTGGTTGGGCAGGGTCACTCGCGATGCGGGGGAGCAGGCCATCGTGTGCGAACCCAAGATCGACGGGCTGTCGCTGTCCCTGACCTACGAGGACGGTGTGCTCGTGCGAGGGGTGACGCGGGGTGATGGGACCCAGGGTGAGGATGTCACGGCGAACGTGCGCACCATCGCCACGGTGCCGCAGCACCTCACGGGAGACAGCATTCCGGCAGTGGTGGAGGTCCGAGGCGAGGTGTTCCTGCCGGTGGCGGCGTTCGAGGAGCTCAATGCCGCGCTCATCGAACAGGGCAAGGCCCCGTACGCGAATCCGCGCAACACGGCGGCGGGCTCGCTGCGCCAGAAGGATGCGACGGTGACCGCCTCGCGGCCGCTCGCGCTCACCACCTACGCGCTCGGTGCGCTGGAGTGGGGCACCGCCGCCCCTGACCCGCGGGCCATGACCCAGCACGGCATCTACGCGATGCTCGCCGACTGGGGCCTGCCCGTCACCGACCAGGCGCGCGTGGCGCGCACGCTCGACGAGGTCGAGGCCTACCTGGTGGACCTGGAGGCCCGCAGGCATGCGCTGGTCCATGAGATCGATGGCGCGGTGCTCAAGGTGGACAACCGCGAGGTGCAGGCGGAACTGGGCTCGACGAGCCGCGCGCCTCGCTGGGCCATCGCTTTCAAGTTCCCGCCCGAGGAGGTGCACACCACGCTGGAGGACATCCGCGTGGACGTGGGCCGTACGGGCCGTGTGACGCCGTACGGCGTGATGACGCCCGTCACGGTGGCCGGTTCCACGGTGCAGTTCGCGACGCTGCACAACGCCCATGAGGTCAAGCGCAAGGGCGTGCTGATCGGTGACACGGTGGTGCTGCGCAAGGCCGGCGACGTGATTCCGGAGATCGTGGGTCCGGTGGTCGCCGCGCGTACCGGGGCGGAACGGGAATGGACGATGCCCGGGACCTGTCCGTCGTGCGGCACCGCCTTGGTGGAGCAGAAGGAGGGGGACAAGGACCTGCGCTGTCCCAATGCTCAGAGGTGCCCGGCGCAGATCGTGGACCGCATCGCCTTCATCGGCTCCCGCGGCGCGCTCGATGTGGAGGTGCTGGGGGAGAAGGCGGCGGCGGCGCTCGTGGAGTCCGGGGTGCTGCCCAACGAGGCCGGGTTGTTCGACCTGACCGAGACGGACCTGCGCCGCGTGCCGATGTTCGTGTACGACGTGGACGAGAAGCTCACCAAGAAGCAGGTCGAGGCGGGGGAGACGGGCCGCAGGGCCGGCGATGTGACGCGCAATGGCACCAAGCTGCTCGCGGAACTGGACAAGGCCAAGGATCAGGCGCTGTGGCGCGTGATCGTGTCGCTCAGCATCCGCCATGTGGGACCCACCGCGTCCCGCGCGCTCGCGTCAGCGCTGGGGTCGCTGGAGGCGATTCGGGAGGCCAGCGTGGAGCAGCTCGCCGCGGTCGAAGGGGTAGGCCCCGTGATCGCGCAGTCGGTGAGCGAGTGGTTCCAGGTGCCCTGGCACGTCGAGATCGTGGACCGCTGGGCCGCGGCCGGCGTGAGGATGGCTCAGGACGGCGGCACCTCGACGGCGCAGACCCTCGCCGGGCTCACGATCGTTGCGACCGGGTCGTTGGAGAAGTTCACCCGGGATGGCATCACCGAGGCGATCGTCGCCCACGGCGGCAAGGCCGCATCGTCGGTGTCCAAGAACACCGACTATGTGGTGGCCGGCGCCGGCGCGGGGTCCAAGGCGGCCAAGGCCGAGGCGCTCGGTGTGCCCATCCTGGACGAGGCGGCCTTCCTCGAACTGCTGGAAGGCCGCCGACCCTGAGCTAGATTCCCACGGGTGCGCCGGGCCCCCAGGGGATGCCCAGCAGGAACCACGCGCCGAAGAGCACGATCCAGGCCGCGAGGATCCACATGGTGTACGGGATCATCAGGGCGATGACCGTTCCGATGCCTGCCTTCTTCATGTAGCGCTGCGCGATGGTCACGATGAACGGCAGGTACACCATGAGCGGCGTGAGCACGTTCATGGGAGAGTCGCCCACACGGTAGGCCGCGAGCAGCGTCTGCGGGGCCACGCCCAGGTTGAGGAAGATGGGCACGAAGATGGGTGCGAAGATCGCCCACTTGGGGACCACGCCCGGCAGGATGACGTCCAGCAGGACGATCACCACGATGAACAGGATCAGCAGCACGATCGCGGGCACCGCCGCCTGCTCCAGCAGTTGCGCCACCTCGACGGCGGCCACCGTGGGCAGGTTGGTCCAGTTGAACAGGGCGATGAACTGGGCGATCATCACGAACATCACGAGCAGCCCGCCCAAGGTGCCGAAGGTCGTGGCCACGGCGCCCACGGCGGCGTCACCGCCGCGGAGCGTTTTGGCGCCGACGCCGTAGGCCATGCCGCAGATCAGGAATCCCAGCGAGATGATGAAGATGAGGCTCGCCATGAACGGAGTGGCTCCGATGAGCGCGCCGGTTCCACTGTCGCGCAGAGGTGCGTTCGGGGGAAGCGAGAGCGCCAGGACGCCCACCACGGTGGCGAGCAGCGCCCACGCGGCGAACCGCAGGCCGCGAGCTTCGCCCGCCTCGTCCACCTCGTCGTCGGGATTGAGGCCGGAGCCCTTGGCGGGCACGTACGTGCCCAGGCGCGGCTCCACGATCTTGACGGTCACGAGCGTGGCGACGATCGCGAGCACGATGGACGAGACAATCGAGAAGTACAGGTTCGCGGTGACCTCGAGCGCCGCCTGACCAGCGGGCAGCGCCTCATTGGTGATCTCGGTGATCATCGAGTCGACGGGCGTGATGATGAGGTTGACGCCGAAGATCGCACCCACACCGGCAAAAGCGCCGGCCATGCCGGCCAGTGGATGTCTGCCCACGGACAGGAAGGCCGCCGCGGCAAGCGGGATGAGGATCAGGTAGCCGGCATCGGAGGCGACGGAGGACAGCACGCCCACGAAGATCAGCAGGAAGGCCAGGATTCGGGGCGGCGCGACCTTGACGATCTTGCGGATCAGCGCGCCCATGAGACCGGCCTGTTCGGCCACGCCCACACCCGCCATCGCGATCAGCACCACCGCCACCACGCCGAAGCCCGCGAAGTTGGACACGAAGGTAGAGAAGAACACTTCGATGCCATCGCTGGACAGCAGTGAACGCACCTCGATGGTCTGCTCCTGCACGATGTACTCCGGCAGTTCCACCACCTGCTGCGCCACCGAGTCCCACGCCACGAGCGTCCCGCCCAGCGCCTCGTTGACATGCTCCAACTGCGCCTTGGGAACCTGCACCACGATCTCGTCGGTGACGGATACGTTGAAGGCGGACAGGATCGCCGACAGCGCGGCGATGAAGCCGATGAGGTAGATGAACATGATCGTCGGGTTGGGAACCTTGTTGCCCAGCGTTTCGATCCTATTGAGGAAGCCCTCCTTGGCGGGGGCCTCGGTCTGTGCGGCCACGGCCACTCCTTTTCTCCTGAGTCCCCGAAAGCGGGTCCATTAGGCCTGAGCGTACGGCCTGGTGGCCCTCCGGCGCTATGGATCAAGGTCATGCTTTGTGGCGGTGGCGTCAGGGGTGCCGAGGTGGTTACAGTGGCGCTACCACCGAGGGCCTGACCGATGGGAGCATCACATGACCGAGACCATTCGCGTAGTAGACCCCTCGGAAGGTGGGAGGCTCGCCGAGATCGGCGAGATCACGGCACTCGCGTACCTGGCAGATGGCCTGATCGATGCCGCACACCCTTACACCAAGACCTTGCGTGATGCGCAGGCGCGGGCCCGGGACGCGATCCTGCTGGCGATGGTCGATGGCGAAGGCGGCGAGGGTGCGGTGGTGGGAACCCTGACGGTCGTGGCACCGGGAACCCCGTTCGCGGAACTGGCCCAAGGTGAGGATTATGAGTTGCGCATGCTCGCCGTCTCGCCCATCGAGCGCGGCAGGGGCATCGGCGAGAAGCTCACCCTGGCGGGCATGGACATGGCAGTTCAGGCCGGGGCCAAGCAGGTGGTGCTGTCCACCATGGAGTCCATGCACGCCGCGCATCGGCTGTACGAGCGGCTGGGGTTTCGCCGCCGGGAGGACCTGGACTGGGTGGTGTCCGATGACTCCCAGGGCGGTGCGTCTCGCCTGACCGAGGCGCAGTTCCAGGCCGACCCCTCCACCGTGGCGCGTGGGGTGCGGCTCATCGGCTACTCCTGGGCGCCGTAGGCCACCCGACTTACCCCTCACCCCCGCCCTGCCTCACCCCGCCTCACCCCCGCCCCGCCTCACCCCCGCCCCGCCTCACCCCCGCCCCGCCTCACCCCCGCCGTTTTCTGCGAATCCGCAGAAAACTGTCAAAGAGCGGGCCAACTTC
Source organism: uncultured Demequinaceae bacterium (assembly GCA_964517615.1). Lineage (GTDB taxonomy): Bacteria > Actinomycetota > Actinomycetes > Actinomycetales > Demequinaceae > Demequina. Next base: position 1,205 of record CAZFEH010000008.1, on the reverse strand, counting down.
ACTTGTTTTCTGCGAGTCCGCAGAAAACGGGGTGGTGGGTGGAGGGTGGGGGGTGAAGGGTGGAGGTGGAGGGTGAGAGGGTGAGAGGGCGGGAACGGGAGGGGCGAGACTGGGGCCCCTCGACGTGTGTGCCGAGGTCCCCGTCCCGCGAGGCAAGGGCCGGGCACCAACTAGACTCGACGCCATGTCCACCCTGAGCCGCGCAGACGTCGCGCGCCTGGCGCACCTTGCCCGCATCGACATGACGGACGACGACCTGGATCGCCTCAGCGGCCAGATCGCGGCCATCGTCGATGCCGTGGCGCAGGTGGCCGAGGTCGCTGGCGACGACATCCCCGCCACCTCGCATCCCGTTCCGCTGGCCAATATCCACCGTGCGGATGAGGTGCGCCCCTCCCTGACCCAGGCCCAGGTGCTCTCCGGGGCGCCCGAGGCGGAGGACGGCCGCTTCCGCGTGCCGCAGATCCTGGGGGAGGAGGCATGAGCGTCGTGGACTGGACCGATCCCGCACAGGCTGTGCGCGCGACCGCCGCACAGATGGCCGATGCCCTGGCCGCGGGCGAGGTGACGTCCGTCGCGCTGACCCAGGCCCACCTCGACCGCATCGACGCCGTGGACGGGCCCGTGCACGCCTTCTTGCACGTGGACGCCGAGGGAGCTCTCGCGACGGCCGCCGCCGTGGACGCGGACCGGGCCGCAGGCGTCGCGCTGCCGCGCCTGGCCGGCGTCCCCATCGCGATTAAAGACGTGCTCGTCACCGAGGGACTGCCCACCACGGCGGGGTCGCGCATCCTCGAAGGCTGGATCCCGCCTTACGACGGAACCGTGACGGCGCGCATCCGGGAGGCGCGCATGCCCATTCTGGGCAAGACCAACATGGACGAGTTCGCGATGGGCTCCTCGACGGAGCACTCGGGCTACGGTCCCACGCACAACCCATGGGACCTGGAGCGCATCCCCGGCGGCTCCGGCGGCGGCTCGGCCGCCGCGCTGGCCGCCTTCGAGGCGCCGTTGGCTGTCGGTTCTGACACGGGAGGCTCCATCCGCCAGCCCGCATCCGTCACCGCGACCGTGGGCGTCAAGCCCACTTACGGCGGGGTGAGCCGCTACGGCGCCATCGCCTTGGCATCGTCGCTCGACCAGCTGGGCCCGTGTGGCAGGACCGTGCTCGACACCGCGCTCCTGCACGAGGTCATGGGCGGCCA
>CAZFEH010000007.1:38235-45814 GCA_964517615.1 uncultured Demequinaceae bacterium | reverse complement strand
GGTGCTCGACAAGGCCCTCGCCTCGGGCGCTCATGTGGCTGCCGTGGCGGCGCTCGCGGGAGCCTGGGAGACGCTGGACGAGCATGAGAGGGCCTGGGTGCGCGACCCCCTCCACGGCGGCACCTTGGGGCCGGTGCGCATCGTGGGCACGCCCGCATGTCAGGTGGATCAGACCACCTGCGGCGCCGCCAGCCTAGCGATGATGACCATGGTGGGCGACCCGTTCGTGGCGCTGTGGGTCGTGACGGGCCGCTCCGTGGGCGGCTACCTGCCGCTGGAGGCGCTCATGACGCAGCTGACCTCGCGTGCCATCCGCACCGTCGAGGAGCGGTGGAAGTCGCTCCAGCACGCGATGCATCGGGATGTGAGGCAATGGGGTCTGCTGCTGTTCCCGTGGCCCAAGGCGCTGGGAACCCCGCCATGGCGCATCAGACATGTGGTGCGCTTCGCGGGGCTGCGGTTTGTCAGCAGGCTGATCGACGACCGCTCCGAGGACGAGGTGCGGGGCTTCATCGCGCACGCCAGCGCCGCGGTGCGTGACGGCATTCCGGTGCCGCTGTTCGTAGGTGCGGATTCCTCTGTGGGGCTCACCGGAGTGGTGCCTCGGCACGTGGTGCTGTTGGTCGCACGGCGCGAGGCCGGCTTCGCGGTGTACGAGCCGGGGGTGGGCGCGATCGTGGAGGTCACGGACGCGGCCCTGGTCGAAGGCGCGCGCTCCGGGGCGCGCCTGCCTGCGCTGGGGCACTGGTCGCGCATCGCCTGGGCGATCCTGCCCGCACCGTTGGGCCGTGCCCCCCGGCACCCTTTTCTGCGGATCCGCAAAAAACGATCAATCTGAGGGGGAACTTTGACTGTTTTCTGCGAATCCGCGTCCCGCTTGCACCGTTTATGTGCCGGCGCACCCCAACGTAGGCTTGAGGCATGACCCTCACGCGCGCACAGATCGTCGCCCTGCCCAAGATCCTGCTCCACGACCACCTCGACGGTGGCCTGCGTCCCTCGACCCTGATCGAGCTGGCGGGGCAGGTCGGGCATGAGCTGCCGTCGACCGACCCGGATGAGTTGGCGCGCCTCTTCGCGGAGAACGCGAACTCGGGCTCGCTGGTGCGCTACCTGGAGGCCTTCGCTCACACCACGGCGGTCATGCAGACCGCCGAGAACCTGCGTCGTGTGGCGCGCGAGGCCGTGGTGGACCTGGCCCGCGATGGTGTGATCTACGCCGAACTGCGCTACGCCCCCGAGCAGCATGTGGCGGGCGGCCTGAGCCTGCAAGAGGTGGTTGAGGCCGTGCAGGAGGGCCTGGACGAGGGTATGGAGCAGGCCGTGTCCGAGGGGCTGTCGATCCGGGCCACCGCGCTTCTGGACGCCATGCGCCATCTGGACCGCTCGCTGGAGATCGCGCAGTTGGCGCTCGACAATCGCGGCAGCTGCTGCGTGGGCTTTGACATCGCCGGCCCGGAACTGGGCTTCCCGCCCGCCGACCACCGCGAGGCCTTCGCGCTGCTGCGCGACAACCACCTTCCCGTCACCATCCACGCGGGCGAGGCCGATGGCGTGGAGAGTGTGAGCCAGGCCCTGGGCCTGGGTGCGGCGCGCCGTCTGGGGCATGGGGTGCGCATCCACGAGGACATCGTCGGCTTCGGCACCGAGGAGCCGGAGCTGGGCGTCGTGGCTCAGCATGCGCTCGACCAGCAGATCCCGCTCGAGTGCAGCCCCACCTCGAACGTCCAGACCGGCGCGGCCGCGTCGATCGCCGAGCACCCCATGTCGGGGCTGCGTGACCTGGGCTTCGCGGTGACCATCAACACGGACAACCGGCTGGTGTCGGGCGTGAGCGTCAGCGGTGAGTGCCTCGCGCTCGTGGAGCAGGCCGGCTGGACCACGGAGGACCTGTTCGAGGCGCAGCTCACGGCGGCGTGGGCGGCGTTTGTGCCGTATGACGAGCGCGTCGCTCTCGCCGATGCGGTGGTCGCAGGATTTGGTGAGGTGGCGGGCACCCCCTAGCCCCTAGCCTCCTACCCCCCTCGCCGTTTTCTGCGGATTCGCAGAAAACAGTGAAAGTGGGGGCGATCTTTGACTGAATCGTGCGGCCAGGATACGGGGGCCTTGCGCCGTGAAAGCAGGCGCCCCGCGTGATTCAGTGGACCAGCTTGAGCCCCACGACGCATGCCACGATCCCCAGGATCAGCAGGATGCGGGCGATGCTGATCGGCTCCGCGCTAGACACCATCGCATAGGCGACGGTCAGCGTCGCGCCGATGCCCACCCACACGGCGTAGGCGGTGCCCACGGGCAACTCGCGCATCGCATATCCGAGCCCCACCATGCTCAGCACGAGGGCGACCACAAAGGTCACGGAGGGCCACACGCGCGAGAAACCCTCGGAGCGACTTAGGGCCGTGGCCCATACCGCCTCCAGGACGCCGGACAGCACAAGAATCAACCAGGACATGACGTTCACCTCGGGTGTCGTCTTGTCGCGTGCCGGGTACGTCACCACTCGTCCGGGAGCCGGAGGGGCTCTGCTCTCAGGGTCGCACATGCCGTGGCGGGGGGCAAGCGTAGGCTGGCTCCATGACCGAGATCACACGCGCCCAGCTCGCCGCCCTGGTGGACCACACCCTGCTCAAGCCCGAGGCCACGGTGGCGGAGGTGGGGGCCCTCATCGCCGAGGCGGCGGAACTGGGGGTCTTCTCCATCTGCGTCTCTCCCTCCATGCTGCCGGTCACGGTTCCCGCCGGGCTCAAGGTCGCCACCGTGTGCGGCTTCCCCTCGGGCAAGCACCACAGTGAGATCAAGGCGGCCGAGGCGGCGCTGTCTGTGGCTCAGGGCGCGGACGAGGTGGACATGGTGATCGATGTGGGAGTGGCCCTGTCCGGGGACTTCTCGGCGGTGCAGGCCGACATCGCGGCCGTCAGGGCTGCGGTGCCTGCGGGCAAGGTGCTCAAGGTCATCATCGAGTCCGCGGCATTGAGCGACGATGCCATCGTGGGCGCCTGCCGTGCCGCCGAGGCCGCGGGGGCGGACTTCGTCAAGACCTCCACCGGCTTCCACCCCGCCGGTGGCGCGAGCGTGCATGCGGTGGAACTCATGGCCCAGACCGTGGGCACCCGCCTGGGCGTCAAGGCCTCGGGAGGCATTCGCACCGCCGATGCCGCGGTGGCGATGGTCGCCGCCGGCGCCACGCGCTTGGGGCTCAGCGGCACGCGGGCGGTGCTCGATGGCCTAGATGGCGTGGGCGGCGACTCCGGGACCGAGCGCGGTGACGGCGGGTACTGACCGGGATCCGGTTGCTCGCAGCACTTTCGAGAGGGGTCGCGAGGGTGCACGCGCGCGGCCCGGCCCTCACTTCCGCGACGCTACAGCCCCAACGCCCCCCGGACATCGGCCTCAAGTGCGGCCATCGTCCGCTCGGCCTGCTCGCGCGCCGCAGGCAGGCCGTCGCCTACCGGCTCGATGACCTCCAGGTACGCCTTGACCTTGGGCTCCGTGCCGGAGGGGCGAATGATCACGCGCGTGCCCGACTCCGTCATGAGCCGCAGCCCTGACGTGGGCGGCAACCCGTCGAGTCCTAGCCCCATGTCCTCCGCACTCACCACCGCGGTGCCGCCGAGCGTGACGGGAGGCGCCTCCAGCAGCCGTGCCATGGTGGCAGGAATGGCCGCGACATCGGCAAACCGTGCCGACACCTGGCGCGTGAGATACACCCCGTAGGCGAGCGCGAGGTCATCGATCGCATCGGCCAGGCTCCGGCCCGCGGCCTGCAGCTGCGAGGCGAGCTCGGCGAGTTGCACCGCCGCCGTGATGCCGTCCTTGTCCGCCACGAGCGCGGGTGCGACGCAGTACCCCAGCGCCTCCTCATAGCCGTAGGCGAGTCCCGGTTCGCGCGCGATCCACTTGAAGCCCGTGAGCGTGTTGCGGTGGGTGAGTCCGTGCCGTGCGGCGATCGCCGCGAGTTGGCGCGAGGACACGATGGAGTTGGCGAGCACACCCTCGCCCTGCGCCGCGATGGCCGCCTGCTCGCCCAGCAGAGACCCCACCACATCGCCGTGCAGCATGCTCCAGGCACTCCCCGTCCAGATGGCCGCGGCGCAGCGATCCGCGTCGGGGTCATTGGCGAGCACCACATGCGGCTCCACGCGCTTGGCCAGATCGAGCGACAGCTCGATGGCGCCGGGCTCCTCGGGATTGGGGAAGCTCACGGTGGGGAAGTCCGGGTCCGGCTCGGCCTGCTCGGCCACGGGGTGCAGGTCCGTGAACCCGGCGGCACGCAGCACCCGGTCGAGCGTCTCGCCGCCCACGCCATGCAGCGAGGTGTAGACGATGCGGGTTGCGGCACGGCGCGCGGCGATCTGGGGCGACGATGCCGGGGGCACCACCGCGGCGGCCTGCGCCACATAGGTGTCGATGAGGCTCTCGGGGACGATGCTCCAGCCCTCGGCCGCGCGCGGCACGGAGGCCACGGACGGCACGGCCGCGATCTGCGCGGAGATGAGGCCGTCGTAGGGCGGCACGATCTGCGCGCCCCGTCCGGCATCCGTCACCACGCGTCCGCCCAGGTAGACCTTGTACCCGTTGTCCTGCGGCGGGTTGTGTGACGCCGTGACCATGACCCCGGCATCGGCGTCCAGGGCCTTGACCGCATAGGCGAGCACGGGCGTGGGCAGCGGGCGCGGCATCAGATGCGCCTCGTGACCCGCTGCGACCATGACGGCCGCGGTGTCGAGCGCGAAGTCGCGCGAGCCGTGACGGGCGTCGAAGCCGATGACCACGCGGCCACCCCGGAGCCCCTGTGCACCCAGGGCATCGTGCAGGTAGGCGGCCAGGCCCGCCGCGGCCCGAATGACCACGGCGCGGTTCATGCGGTGCGGGCCGGCGCCCAAGGCCCCGCGCAGGCCCGCCGTGCCGAACTCCAGGAAGCCGGCAAAGCGGTCGGCGAGGTCGGCGGCGGCCTCGGTGGAGCCAGCCTCGGCATCGGCGAGTATCGCGGCGAGTTCTGTGCGCGTGACCGGATCGGGGTCGTCGGCCAGCCAGGCCTTCGCCTGTGCGACGAGGGCCGGAAGGGAGGGATCGGCCGCGAGGTTCACATCGCCTGCACGATCTGCGCCAGCAGGCGGGAGATGCGCGGCGCGGCCTCGCGTCCTGCGTCGAGCACCTCCTCATGGTTGAGGGTGTCTCCGCCGATGCCCGCGGCGAGGTTGGTCACGAGCGACAGACCCAGAATCTCCATTCCCGCCTCACGCGCCGCGATGGCCTCGAGCGCGGTGGACATGCCCACCAGGTTGGCGCCCCAGGTGGCGGCCATGCGCACCTCGGCGGGCGTCTCGTACTGCGGGCCGGGGAACTGGATGTAGACGCCGTCGGGCAGCGTGGGATCCACCGTGCGTGCCACCTCGCGCAGGCGGCGCGAGTAGACCTCGGACAGGTCCACGAAGGTCGCGCCCTCCAGGGGGGTGGCGCCGGTGAAGTTGATGTGGTCGGTGATGACCACCACGGACCCCGGGCCCACCTCGGGGCGGGTGGAGCCGCAGCCGTTGGTCACCACCAGTTGCGTGCAGCCAGCGGCGGCCGCGGTGCGCACGGCGTGCGCCACCCTGACCGCGTCGCGCACCTGGTAGAAGTGGGTGCGGGCGCCCAGCACCAGCACCGTGCGGCCCGCATCGGTGCGGAAGGAACGCAGCGTGGCGTGGTGGCCCGGGATGGCATGGGCGCTGAAACCCGGGATGTCGCTCGCGGGCACCGAGGCGATCTGCTCGCCCAGATGGTCGGTGGCGCCACCCCAGCCGGAGCCCAGCACCAGCGCGATGTCGTGGCGCTCCACGCCGGTGTGCTGGGCGATGGCGGCCGCGGCGTCGCGGGCAAACTGCTGTGCGTCCATGCTTCCCAGCCTAAACCGCGGGAGGTGGCCCGTGGGGAGCGGGGCCGCGGGGCTGCGGACACGGTACACGGGCGCGCGGGACGGGGGACAATGGTCCTATGTCGACGCGAGTGGTGATCATGGGTGGTGGGCCCGGCGGCTACGAGGCGGCCCTGGTGGCGGCCAAGGAGGGGGCCGATGTGGTGCTGATCGAGCGCCGCGGGCTGGGTGGCAACGCGGTGCTCACCGATGTGGTCCCGTCCAAGACCGTCATCGCCACCGCCGAGTGGCTGACCATCGCACAGCGCGCCCCCGAGCTGGGCATCAGCCCTGGCCTGGCGGGTGCGGAGGACATGACGAGCCGCGTGGACATGGCCGCGGTCAACGAGCGCATCCGTCGCCTGGTGCTCAAGCAGTCGGCGGAGATCGCCGCGCGGCTGGAGAAGAACGGCGTGCGCGTGGTCTCGGGCGAGGCTCGCCTCGTGAGCCCCACCCGGGTGGCGGTGGGCGACGACGAGTGGGAGGCCGATGCCGTGCTGCTCGCCCTGGGTGCCCGGCCGCGGGTGCTCGATGGCTCTCCGCCCGACGGGCACAGGATCCTCACGTGGACCCAGTTGTATGACCTCGATGTGCTGCCCGAACACCTCATCGTGGTGGGTTCGGGGGTGACGGGCGCCGAGTTCGCCGGGGCGTACCGCCTGCTGGGCTCACGGGTGACCCTCGTCTCCTCGGGAGAGCGCGTGCTCACGGGCCAGGACCCCGAGGCGGCGCAGTTGCTGCAGGAGGTGTTCGCGGAGCGCGGCACGGTCGTGGAGTCCGGCGTGCGGGCCGAGGGCGCGCGTGCCACGGCGGACGGCGTCGAGGTGGAACTGAGCGACGGACGGGTGCTCACCGGCTCCCACTGCCTGCTCGCGGTGGGGTCGATCCCCAACACCTCCGGCATCGGCCTCGAGGAGGCGGGCGTCGAGCTGGATGCCCGCGGCTACATCCGCGTGGATCGCGTCTCGCGCACCACTGCCCGCGGGGTCTACGCCGCCGGTGACTGCACGGGCGTGATGCCTCTGGCGTCGGTCGCGGCCGCGCAGGGGCGCATCGCGATGGCCCACGCGCTGGGCGATGCGGTCAAGCCACTGGAGTTGATGCAGGTGGCGTCCACGGTGTTCACGGCGCCGGAGATCGCCTCGGTGGGGGCGAGCGAGGCGCAACTCAAGGCCCAGGGCATCTTCTACGAGATCTCGCGACTGCATCTGGCCCGCAATCCGCGCGCCAAGATGCTGGGCATCGACCAGGGCTTTGTGAAGATCTTCGGCCACACTGTGACGGGCCAGATCCTGGGTGCCGTCATTGTCGGGGCGCGAGCCAGCGAGCACATCTACCCGCTTGCGCTCGCGGTGGCGCAGCATGTCACCGTGGACGATTTCGCGAGTGCCTTCACGGTGTATCCGTCGCTGTCGGGGACGGTCTCCGAGGCGGCGCGACGATTGCACCACATGCGCGCGCCCGGCGCCACGGCCTGACACCGCCGCGCGTTACTCACGTGGCCCTGTGCTCGGTGGCTCGACCCTGCCCCACCTGATTGGCGCTGTACCACCGACTCGACTCTGCGCTCGGTGGCCGCACGTTGTGGTCAAAGTTCGCCCGAACTTTGACCACAATCTGCGAGTTCGCAGAAAACGGCGGGGGGCGGGGGCGTGTGGGGTTGGGTGCGGGTGGAGGTGAGGC
>CAZFEH010000007.1:34069-38135 GCA_964517615.1 uncultured Demequinaceae bacterium | reverse complement strand
GGCGCGGGGGTGGTGGCACCCGTCAGGCGTCGGCCGGTTCTCCTTCGGGCGCCACGATCTGACAGATCACGGTGCCCGCGCTCACGCCTGCACCCACCTGGGCGCTCAGCCCGGTGACGGTGCCCGCGCGGTGAGCGGTGAGGGGCTGCTCCATCTTCATGGCCTCCAGGACCACGACGAGGTCGCCCTCGGCCACCTGGGCACCGTCCTCGACGGCGACCTTGACGATGGTGCCCTGCATGGGTGAGGCGAGGTCCGCGCCACCCGTGGCGCGCACGGGCCCGCCATTGCGGCGTCCCGGGCGGCGGGTCTGCGCGGCGCGTGCACGGCCGGCCTGCGCGAGCGAGGCGGGCAGCACCACTTCGAGGCGCTTGCCTCCCACCTCGACCACCACGCGCTCCGTGTCCGCCGCCGCGATCTGGGCGTCCTCGCCCGCGGGAGTGGCCTTGCCCAAGCCGGCCACCGTGTCGGCGAAATCCGTCTCGATCCAGGTGGTGAACACCCCGAAGCGTCCGTCCGCGGCCACGAACTCGGGCGCCTCCAACACGGCACGGTGGAACGGCAGCACGGTGGGGATGCCCTCGACCACCATCTCGCTCAGGGCGCGGCGCGCGCGGGCGATGGCCTCCTCGCGGGTGGCGCCTGTGACGATGACCTTGGCGATCATCGAGTCGAAGCTGCCGGAGACGGTGTCGCCCTGACGCACGCCAGCGTCGACGCGCACGCCGGGACCGGAGGGGAAGGTGAGGCGGTTGATGCGGCCGGGCGCGGGCATGAAGCCGGCGCCCGGGTCCTCGCCGTTGATGCGGAACTCGAGCGAGTGGGCGCGCACCTGCGGGTTCAGCTGCGAGAGGGGCTCGCCCGCGGCGATGCGGAACTGCTCGCGCACCAGGTCGACGCCCGTAACCTCCTCGGTCACGGGGTGCTCCACCTGGAGGCGGGTGTTCACTTCGAGGAAGGAGATGGTGCCGTCGGTGCCCACCAGGAACTCGCACGTGCCTGCGCCCTGGTAGCCGGCCTCGCGCAGGATCGCGATGGACGCCTCGACCAGGCGGGCGTTCTGCGCCTCGGTGAGGAACGGTGCAGGGGCTTCCTCGACCAGCTTCTGGTGCCGACGCTGGAGGGAGCAGTCGCGGGTGGAGACCACCACCACATTGCCGTGCGCATCCGCGAGGCATTGGGTCTCGACGTGCCGGGGCTTGTCCAGGAAGCGCTCCACAAAGCACTCGCCGCGGCCGAAGGCGGCGACGGCCTCGCGGGTCGCGGACTCGAACAGCTCGGGGATCTCGTCACGGGTGCGGGCCACCTTGAGGCCGCGTCCGCCACCGCCGAAGGCGGCCTTGATGGCCACGGGCAGGCCGTGCTGGTCCGCGAAGGCGACCACCTCGTCGGCCGATGCCACGGGGTCGGGGGTGCCGGGCACCAGGGGTGCGCCCGCGCGCTGGGCGATGTGCCGGGCCGAGACCTTGTCACCCAGGGCCTCGATGGCCTCGGGGGAGGGGCCGATCCACACCAGCCCCGCGTCGATCACCGCGCGGGCGAAGTCGGCGTTCTCGGAGAGGAAGCCGTAGCCGGGGTGGATGGCCTCGGCGCCTGAGCGCTGGGCGATGTCGAGCACCTTGGCGATGTCCAGGTAGGACTCCCGTGCGGTGGCGCCGCCGAGGGCGTAGGCCTCGTCGGCGAGGGCGACGTGAGGTGCCTCACGGTCGGGGTCGGCGTAGAGGGCGACGGATCGCAGGCCGGCATCCTGGCAGGCGCGGATGACTCGAACTGCGATCTCGCCACGGTTCGCAATGAGGACCGAGGAGAAGGCTGGCACGCCGTTTACCGTAGCGCGCCCGGTGCCCCGGAGGTGCCGATGGTGCCCGGCGGTTCCTATCTTTGCTTGGGTATCACAGCGTTCTGGGACGTTATTGGAGGAAACCTACAAGCCTCTGGGGTGTTTTTGCGGCTACGTCCGCGTAGGTTGTGGACCTGCTACAAACCGCGTGACTTCCAAGGGTGAACGTGACAGATGTGAAGCATGTGATGCCCCGAGGGCTGGAATGCTGGGACAAAACGGACATGCACCCTTGGAAGTCTCACGGAAGGGGGGTTTGCAGGGTGTGGATGCCGATGCCGTGGTCCCGCAGCAGCCGACGCAGCAGCGGCAGGCTCAGGCCCACCACATTGTGATAGTCGCCCTCGATGCCCGTCACGTACGGCCCGCCCAGGCCGTCCACGGTGAAGGCACCGGCCACCTTGAGCGGCTCGCCGGTGGCCACGTAGGCCTCGATCTCCGCGTCGGTGAGGTCCGCGAAGTGCACCACGGTGGAATCCGTCGCGCCCGTGCTGGCGGGCCGCAAGTCCTGTCGCGTGTCGACCAGCCAATGGCCGGTGTGGAGCACACCGCTGCGGCCGCGCATGGCCTGCCAGCGGCTGATGGCGACCTGGGGCGTCTCCGGCTTGCCCAGGATCTGCCCGTCCAGTTCGAGCATCGAGTCGCAGCCCAGCACGAGGGCGTCGGGGATCGGGGCCGATGCCGTGACGGCCTCGGCCTTGGCACGTGCGAGGGCCAGGACGGCATCGGCGGGGGAGAGCGTCACACCGCGCGCGGACGCCTCCGCACGGGCGGCCACGAGCGTCGCATCCTCATCCACGTCGGAGACCCGCACGAGGGGCTCGATGCCCGCCTGGCGCAGAGTCTTGAGGCGTGCGGGAGAGGCGGAGGCGAGCACGAGCGTCGTCATGGGGCGAGCCTAGCCGGGCGCACTGCGTCGGATGCGCCGGCCGGATGCGCCGCGTCCGATGCACTGAGCCGGGCGAGCCGTCAGGAGTACTGCTTGGCCTGCAGCGCGTACAGGTCCGCGTAGGTCCCGCCTGCCGCCACGAGCTGGTCGTGGGTGCCGGACTCGACAATGCGCCGCTCGCCCACCACCAGGATGGTGTCCGCCATGCGCACCGTCGAGAAGCGATGGGAGACCAGCACCGTGATCGCGCCGGTGCGCTGCGCGACGCGCCGCGCGCCGAGGGCGTACTGCTCGAAGAGGTTGTGCTCGGCCTGGGCATCGAGTGCCGAGGTGGGCTCGTCGAGCAGGAGCAGCAGCGGGGCCTCGCGCATCATCGCGCGCCCGAGCGCGAGCTTCTGCCACTGGCCGCCGCTCAGATCGGTGCCGCCCACGTTGCTCTTGCCCAGCGTGGTGGCGAGCCCATCATTCAGGCGCCGCATCACGTCCTCGGCGCGGGCGCGGCTCAGGGCTCCCGTCACGGCCTCGGCGTCGTCGATGCGCGGCAGGTCTCCCAGTCCCACGGTCTGCTGCGCGGTGAACTCGAAGCGCGCGAAGTCCTGGAAGCCTGCCGAGACCCGTTCGCGCCAGCCCTCCACGGGGATGCGCACCAGGTCGGTGCCGTCCACCGTGATGGTGCCGGAATCGGGATCATAGAAGCGGCACAGCAGTTTGATGAGGGTGGACTTGCCGGCACCGTTCTCGCCCACGATCGCGATGGTCGAGCCTGCCGCGATGTGCAGGTTCACCTGTTCGAGCACCGGCTCCTCGGTGCCCGGATAGGTGAACGACACGTCGGTGAGGGTGATGCCGTCGCGCAACACGTCCGGCACCGCGGCATCGGCGGCTACCGGCTGCTGCGCCGCTACGACGCCGCGCACCCAGCGGATCTCGGCAAACAGGGAAGCGGTGCGCTGCAGGCCCTGCAGCATCGCTACGGCCGTGGTGACCTGCGCGTTGACCTGCGCCGCGAGGGTGATGACCATGAGCACATCGCCCACCGATGCCTCACCATTGACCGCGTCTCGCAGCACCAACAGCGTGGCGCCCACATACGCGATGGCAAAGAAGATCTGGCCGGCGGCGCGCAGCCACGTGGCCTTGTGCTCGGCGTGGATCTCGAACCGGGAGGCCTCGTTCCAGGCGCGGCGCTGGCGCTCGCGCACCTGGTCCTCGAGCCCGCAGGTGCGCACCTCCTTGACCGGGCCGGCATCGGCCAGGAGGCCAAAGAGGTGGTTGGCCTGGCGGGTGGCGGGTGCTCCAGCGGCGCGGCCGGCCTTGGCCACGGTCTCCGCCTTGCG
>CAZFEH010000007.1:28750-33969 GCA_964517615.1 uncultured Demequinaceae bacterium | reverse complement strand
ACGGCGAGCACGGCCACGGCAGCTGCCCACACCACCGCAGTGCGCGCCTCGCCCGCGATGGCGTTGTCGACGATGCCGCGCAGGCCCACTGCGGCGAACGGCATGGCGAGTGGTTCGATCATGAGCAGGCTGAAGCCAAGGACGAAGTTGAGGCGACCGGCCCGCCAGGCGAAGGCGGCGGTGTCGCGCATTCCCTTGAGCAGGTCCATCACGCTTCCTCCATGGCTGCCGCATCGGCCTCGTCATCGTCCGCATCGAGCCCCTCGCGGAAGCGTCTGGCCTGCAGTTCGAAGAGCCGACGGTAGCGACTGTCGCTCCGCATCAGTTCGTCGTGCGAGCCTTCCTCGACCACGCGGCCCTCCTCGACCACCACGATCCGGTCGGCGCGGCGCACCGAGGAGAAGCGGTGGGAGATGAGCACGGTCGTCAGGCCCTGGGTGAGTTCCACGAACTGATCGAAGAACTCCGCCTCGGCGCGCACGTCGAGCGCCGCCGTGGGCTCGTCGAGCACCAGCACCCGTGCGCCCTTGTCCACTGCGTAGAGGGATCGCGCGATCGCCACGCGCTGCCATTGGCCGCCGCTCAGGTCGATGCCGTCCTCGTAGGCGCGCGCGAGGATGGTGTCCAGGCCGCGGGGAGCATCGGCCAGGGTCTCGAGCATCCCGGTCTTGGCGGCTGCCGCCTCCACCGCTGCCCGGTCGGCGGGCTCGAAGGCCGCGCCCACGGAGATGTTGTCGGCGGCGGAGAACTCGTAGCGCACAAAGTCCTGGAACACCACCGACAGCGTGCGGCGCCACTGCGCGAGGTCCAGTTCTGCGATGTTGACGCCATCTACGTAGATGCCGCCTGCAGTGGGTTCGTAGAGTCGCGCGAGGAGTTTCATGAGGGTGGTCTTGCCCGCGCCGTTGACTCCCACGATGGCGGTGGTTGTGCCTGCCTCGATGGTGAGGTTGAGGCCGGAGAACACCGTCTCGGCGGCGCCGGGGTAGCCAAAGTGAAGGTCGCGGAACTCGATGGCCCGGATCGGGGCCCCGGGCGGCAGCGGCGCGTCCCCGCGGGGGGCGGTGTCTGACGCGATCACCGCGCGCTCCACCTCGCGCACGGCACTCAACGCGTTCATGCCGAACTGGGTGGAGGTGTCGGACTCGGGGTAGTCGCGCCCCAGCATGAGCGCCCCCACCAGCGCTTGCAGTCCCAGCGTGAAAGCCGTCAGCGTCATCGCGCCCGACGCGAGTTCGCCGGGGTCGCTCGCGGTACCGGCCGCGCGGGTGGTCAGGGCGACGAGGGCCCAGAGGATCGCCACGAGGGCGACGGCCGTGTAGCCGAGGTAGGGCTTGAAGTAGATGCGGCGCCGCATCTCATCCACCGGGTCGGCGAACTCGTGGTACGCCTTGTCGTGGTTCTCACTCAGCCACGGCATGGACCCAAAGACGCGAATCTCCTTGGCGCCGGTGGGCCCCATGGACAGGTCGCGAAAGTACACCAGGCGGCGGCGCAGCCCGCCGTTTTGGCGCCACACCCACGAGTAGGAGCGCAGACCGGCTCTGTTGCCGGTGCGCAGCACCATAATCCCCACGGCCATCGCGAGCGCGAGCCACGGCCCCAGCAGCACCCCCACGATCACGAGCAGGCCGATGAGCTGGGCATAGCGTGCGAACAGGTACAGCATTCCTGCGACCGCGTTGCCCGGCGTATGCCAGTTGTTCTCGAACCGCATGCGCGCCTCCGAGAAGGTGGCGAGCACCTCGCCGTCCTCAAGAGCGGCGATTCCCACCGAGCCCGTGACGGCCGCGACAGCCTGGTCGCGTACGTGGCCATCGACGGCGCGCTGGATCGACAGCCCGATCATCTGCTGAACTGGCGCCAGGATCTGCGAGGCCATGAAGGCGGCCGCCGCGATCAGGAACAACTCGACCACCCGATCCCACGACGCGGAGCCAAGCCCGCCCTCGACTGCGGCGGGCACACTGCCGATCATCGACGAGGTGGCGAGCATGAACGCCAACGGCAACAGCCCCAGCACGATGCTCACGAAGATGAGCCCGGCCACCCGCGTCAGGCCGGCGAGCGGCATGATCTGCCAGATGCGCAGGCGTGCCAGGATGGCGCCGTCCCAGTAGCTGAGGAGGCCTTGCTTCAGTCGCGATGGGGTGCCCGAGGTGGGCTGTGGTGAGAGCACGTTCCCACCGTAGCGAAGGTCAGTGACACTACGCAGGTGTCTGCGTCACGATGTGGTCACAGCAGCCGCAGCAGCGCCTTCCACGTCGCGGGCACCTCGCGCACATAGCCGACGACGGTGTGCTTGCGTGCCAGGACCGGCGGGTGGGCGCCCTGTGCGTCGAGCCCAGCCAGGCGAGCGAGCGCGACCGCGCGCGGCAGATGAAACTCCTGCGAGCACACGATCACCGAATCCCATCCCGCGGCCCGGCGCATCGAGGCGGCGGTGTTCACCCCCTGAGGGTCCAGCACGAGCGCCTCGTCGGGCACACCCAAGGCGAGCGCGGCCCGGCGCATCGAGGCGGTCTCGTTCAGTCCTTCGCGGTTGAGCCCCGCCCCCGAGAGCACCACCCGCTCCACCAGACCGCGATGGAACAGCTCGGCACCCACCTCGACGCGTTGGCGCAGGAACAGTGAGGGGCGGCCATCGGGCCAGACCCGGGCACCCAGCACCAGCGCGACCTCGGCGGGCCGCAGCAGCGGGGACGATGCCGGATGCACCTCACGCGCCGTCCACACCCGGGCGGCCATCTGAGGCAAAGCTAGGACCGCTGCGCCGACAACCAGGCCCGACCCCAGCATCGTCCCGGCGGAGCGAAAGGTGGCCATGCGCTACCGCAGCGAATGACGCCAGGCACTCGGCCCGCGTCCCAAGACCCCCACCCGCCGACCGCGCATGGTGCGCGAGCGGTCCATCCACGCCGATGTGGGGGCACCCGGCGTTTCGTCCTCGCCCGCCTGCACCATCGCCACCATGCCCGCGACCAGGGCGGCCAGTTCCTCGTCGTCGGGCGTGCCGCGCACCACCTTGAGAGAGGCGGCAGTGGCGAGAACGTCGTCGGCGCCGGTCATAGCGGCATGTTTCCGTGCTTCTTGGGCGGCTGGGCCGCGCGCTTGGTGCGCAGCGCGCGCAGGCCGCGCACGATCTGCGCTCGCGTCTCGTGCGGCTCGATCACGGCATCGACGTAGCCGCGGTCGGCCGCGTCGTAAGGATTGACGATCTGGTCCTCGTACTCGGCGATGAGTCGCGCCCGCTCCGCGTCCACGTTGCCACCGGCCCGGTCCACCTCCGCCAGGGCGCGACGCTGCAGAATGTTGACCGCGCCCGATGCGCCCATGACCGCGATCTGGGCGGTGGGCCAGGCGAGGTTGATGTCCGCACCCAGCTGCTTGGACGCCATGACGATGTAGGCGCCGCCGTAGGCCTTGCGGGTGATGACGGTGATGAGCGGGACCGTGGCCTCGGCATAGGCGTAGATGAGCTTCGCGCCGCGCCGGATGATGCCCTGATACTCCTGGTCGGTGCCGGGCAGGAAGCCGGGCACATCCACGAAGGTCAGCACGGGAATGTTGAAGGCGTCGCAGGTGCGGACGAAGCGCGCGGCCTTCTCCGCGGCGTTGATGTCGAGAGTGCCCGCCATCGACTGCGGCTGATTGGCGACCACGCCCACCGCGTGCCCCTCGACATGGCCGAAGCCCACTACCACGTTGGGGGCGAACAGGGGCTGGATCTCCAGGAATGCGCCCTCGTCCAGCACGGTCTCGATGACCGTCTTCATGTCATAGGGCTGGTTGTCGCTGTCGGGGACCAGGGCGTCGAGCGCGAGGTCCTCGTCTGTCACCTCGAGCTCGGCGGGCGCCTCCCACAGCGGCGGGTCGGAGAGGTTGTTCTGCGGCAGGTAGTCCAGCAGGTGGCGGACGAAGTCGATGGCGTCGTCCTCGTCGGCGGCCAGATAGTGCGCCACACCGGACTTGACGTTGTGGGTCTGCCCGCCGCCCAGCTCCTCGAAGGTGACCTCCTCGCCCGTGACGGCCTTGATGACGTCGGGACCGGTGATGAACATCTGCGAGGTGCCGTCCGCCATGACGATGAAGTCCGTCAGCGCGGGGGAGTAGACGGCACCTCCGGCAGAGGGGCCCAGGATGATGGAGATCTGCGGGATGACGCCCGAGGAGGCGACATTGCGGCGGAAGATCTCCGCGAACTGGGTGAGCGCGGCGACGCCCTCCTGAATGCGCGCGCCACCGCCGTCGGAGATGCCGATGAGGGGCACGCCGGTGCGCAGCGCGAAGTCCTGCACCTTGGTGATCTTCTGGCCGTGCACCTCGCCGAGCGAGCCGCCGAAGACCGTGAAGTCCTGGGAGTAGACGGCCACCTGACGCCCGTCCACGGTGCCGTAGCCGGTGACCACGCCGTCACCATAGGGACGGTTCTTGTCGAGGCCGAAGTTCTGGGACCGGTGACGCGAGAGGCGGTCGAACTCCACGAAGGAGTCCGGGTCCAGCAGCTGCTCGATGCGCTCGCGGGCCGACTTCTTGCCGCGGGCGTGCTGCTTGTCCCGAGCGATGGCCTCCGGCTCGTCCACGGCGATGCGGTGGCGCTCGCGCAGGGACTCCAGCGCACCGCGCGTGGACCGGTCGCGGGACCCTGCCTGGTTGTCGTTGTGAGCCACGTCTCTCCTTGGTATGCGGTCCCCGACAGCCTACCGAGTCCTGTTCCGCATAGGGACTTCCGCCGCCAGGATGAGGGCTCGCCGCAGGCCCGGCGGCGACCTCCCACAGACCGGACACTCTTGCCCGTTTAGTTTGAGGTCTCTCCGTTACTGCCCGCATTGGGGTTGACAATGCGCCAAAAGCGGGGCTATTCTCACCATCATCCGCACCTGAGCGGACAAAAACGGGCAATAATGCCCATGGCTCTCGCAGCGTGGCGAGGGAGAAGGAGTTGCGTCCATGTCGTTATCAGGCGCAGAGGCCGCTAGCGCGGCCAACAAGAATCGCACCGGCGCTTCCATCAGCGCACAAGTGCAACGAGTCGGCCGGTTCCTATCGGCCATGATCATGCCCAACATCGGCGCCTTCGTGGCCTGGGGTCTCATCACGGCACTGTTCATCCCCGACGGATGGCTGCCGAATGAAGGCCTCTCGGCTCTCGTGGGCCCGATGATCACCTATCTGCTGCCCTTGCTCATCGGTTACACCGGTGGTCGCATGGTGTACGG
>CAZFEH010000007.1:24871-28650 GCA_964517615.1 uncultured Demequinaceae bacterium | reverse complement strand
CCGCTGGCCTCGATCATCGTCGAGCCCGCCAAGATCCTGTTCCTCAACAACGCGATCAACCACGGCGTGCTCACCCCGCTGGGCATCCAGCAGGCAGAAGAGGCAGGCAAGTCGCTGCTGTTCATGGTCGAGTCCAACCCCGGACCCGGCCTTGGCCTGCTCGTGGCCTTCGCCCTGTTCGGCCCCAAGCTGCTCAAGGCATCGGCCCCCGGCGCGATCATCATCCACTTCCTGGGCGGCATCCACGAGGTCTACTTCCCGTTCGTTCTGGCCAAGCCGAAGATGCTCATCGCGATGATCCTCGGCGGCATGACCGGCGTGCTCACCGGCACGATCTTCAACGGCGGTCTCGTGGCACCTCCCTCGCCCGGATCGATCTTCGCCTACATCACGTTCACGCCTCCTGGCGGCTTCCTGACGATGTTCCTCCAGGTGCTGCTCGCGGCCGGCGTGTCCTTCGTGGTGGCGGCGTTCCTGCTGGGCTTCGGTCGCGAGGCCAAGCGCGAAGACGCGGCCGAGGTCGCGGCGTAGCCTGGCCATATCCCTGATCAACGGCGATAAGGAGACAACGATGCCGACAATCAATGGTTCAGATGTCAAGAAGGTCATCGTCGCGTGCGATGCCGGGATGGGCTCAAGCGTCATGGTCGCCACGACGCTGCGATCCCAGCTGGGAAAGCACGGCGTGGACGTGGTCCACACGCCGGTTGATGAGATCCCCGCCGACGCCACCGTCGTCGTCTGCCATCAAGGGCTAGCTGCGCGAGCCCAGGCGACGGTGCCGTCAGCGGTGGTCGTGCCCTTCACGGTCTTCATGGGCGATCCCGCCTTTGCGGCCCTGGAGCGCGCGATCAGCCAAGGAGACGACCTTGTCTCCTGAGCCTTCTCTCCTGGCTCCCGAGGCGATCCGCCTTGCCCTCCGCACGGAGGGCAAGGCGGACGCCCTGAGGCAATGCGGCGAGGTGCTGGTGAGCATCGGCGCTGCGAACACCTCGTATGCCGAGGCGATGCTCGAACGCGAGCAGTCCGTCTCCACCTACGTGGGCGAGGGCGTGGCCATTCCCCACGGCACCAACGCCTCCCGCGAACACATCGAGCGCGCGGCGCTCGCGGTGCTGCAGTTCCCCGAGGGTGTGGACTGGGGCGACGGCAACACCGTGTACGTGTGCGTGGCCATCGCCTCGCGCACCGACGAGCACATCTCCATCCTTCAGGGATTGGCTCACGTCCTCATGGACCCCGACTCTGCCGCGCAGCTGCGCGAAGCCGATTCCGTCCAGCAGGTGCTCGACCTGCTGAACCCCGCACATCCCACAGACTGAAGGAGATCATCGTGAAAGCCCTAGTGTTCCGCGCCCCCGAGGACGTGTCGATCGAAGACGTGCCGGAGCCTCAGGTGGGCGCCGGAGAGATCAAGATCAGGGTGCGCAACTGCTCGACCTGCGGCACGGATGTCAAGATCTTCCACAACGGCCACCAGAACCTCTCCCCGCCCCGCATCATCGGCCACGAGATCGCCGGTGAGATCACCGAGATCGGCGAGGGCGTGGCCGGCGACTGGGCCGTGGGCGACCGCGTGCAGGTGATCGCGGCCGTGCCCTGCGGCGACTGCTACGAATGCTCGCGCGGCTGGATGGAGGTCTGCCAGAACCAGACCTCCATGGGCTATCAGTACGAGGGCGGGTTCGCCGAGTACATGATCGTGCCACGCGAGGTGCTCAAGGTGGACGGTCTCAACCGCATCCCCGACGGCGTGGGCTTCGACGAGGCCTCCGCCGCGGAGCCGCTCGCCTGCGCACTCAACGCCCAGCGCATTCTGGGCATCGAGGAGGGCGACACGGTGGTGGTGTTTGGCGCCGGACCCATCGGAGCGATGCACATCCGTCTGGCCCGTGCGCACGGTGCCGGGCGCATCTTCCTCATCGACGTCAATGCGGAGCGGCTGGCCATGACGGCCGATGCCGTGCACCCCGACGAGGTCATCAACGGGGCCGAGGTGGACGTGGTCGAGAAGGTGAAGGAACTCACCGACGGCAGGGGCGCGGACTGCATCATCACCGCGACCGCAGCCAATGTCGCCCAGGAGCAGGCCATCTCGATGGCAGCCCGCAACGGCCGCATCAGCTTCTTTGGCGGTCTGCCCAAGACCAATCCCACCATCACGTGCGACTCCAACCTGGTGCACTACCGGCAGCTGCGGATCTTCGGGGCCAACGGCTCCGCGCCGCACCACAACAAGGCGGCCCTGGAGCTGATCGCCACGGGGAAGGTGCCCGTGAAGGACCTCATCACCGAGCACATCCCGTTGGAGCGCGTCCTCGACGCCTTCGACATCGTGCGCCGTGGTGCGGCCATCAAGGTCACGGTCGAGCCGTAGAGTCGGCTGTGCGGTGCCGACCCGGTGAGAGGAGTGGACGTGACGACAGGCCCAGAGGGAGCCAAGCTGTACGCGGCGGAGCGCCAGGAATCCATCCTGGCCTCGGCGCGGGCACAGGGCCGGGTTGATGTGGGCACGCTCGCCGAGTCGCTGGGAGTCACCGTGGAGACCGTGCGCCGGGACCTGACCGCTCTGGAGCGGCGCGGCCTCGTGCGGCGGGTACATGGAGGGGCGCTGCCCATCGAGCGCCTCACCCTGGAGCCCACCCTCGAGGTCCGTCACAGCCAGCACCTGGATCGCAAGGGGCGCATCGCGCAACGGGCACTCGCCGAGGTGCCGGAGGGAGGCACCGTGCTGCTCGACGCGGGTTCCACCACGTTCGAGTTGGCACGGTTCCTCCCGCGTGAGTCGCCGCTCACGGTCATCACCAACTCCATCGAGATCGCCGGATCACTCGCCGACAGCGAGAACCTGGAGGTGCTCGTGCTGGGCGGCCGGGTGCGGCATCGGACGGGCGCCTCCGTAGGGGGATGGGCCGCGGGTGCCTTGCGCGACGTCTTCGTGGACGTCGCGTTCCTGGGCACCAACGGCTTCGATGTGACGCGCGGCTTCACCACGCCCGACCAGGCCGAGTCGACCGTCAAGCGAGCCATGGCATCGGCCGCGCGCCGTGTGATCGTCTGCGCGGATTCCTCCAAGGCCGGCCAGGTGCACCTGCATCGCTTCTGCCCCACGGGGGAGGTGGCCATGCTCATCACCGATGACGGCCTGGACGAGGAGACGGCAGGGGAGTTCGAATCCGTCGGCGTGGAGGTGGTGTGCGCATGATCCTCACTCTCACCCCCAACCCCAGCCTGGACCGCACCATCGAGGTGGAGCGGCTTCACGTGGGGCAGGTGCATCGGGCGCTGTCGCAGCGTGTGGACCCTGGAGGCAAGGGCGTCAACGTCTCACGCGCCGTCGCGGCGCACGGACACGCGACGCTCGCGCTGCTGCCGGGACTGGGGGCGGCGGCAACGCAGTTCGGGGCGCTCCTGGATGAGGCGGCCGTGGCGCACCTGTTCGTGCCCCTCGCCGATGCGGTGCGCACCAACATCACCGTGGTCGAGGCCGACGGCACGACCACCAAGATCAACGAGACGGGCCGGCTGTCCCGGGCCGCCGACGAGATGCTGCTGCTCGATGCCGTGGCCGGACGGCTCGACGGCGCTCACTGGCTCGTGGGGTCCGGGTCCCTGCCCCCGGGCATGGCGCCCGACTTCTATGTGCGGCTCATCGAGGTGGGCCACACGCATGGCGCGCGCGTGGCCGTGGACACCTCCGGCGAGCCGCTCGCGCTCGCGGCCAAGGCGGGGCCCGACCTCATCAAGCCCAATCGCGAGGAGCTCGAGGAGTTCGTCGA
>CAZFEH010000007.1:0-24771 GCA_964517615.1 uncultured Demequinaceae bacterium | reverse complement strand
GATCAAGCTCTCAGCACACCATCTCAACCAGCACGAGGAAAGGGACGATGATGTCCACACGCACTGCAGTCATCGGCTCCACTGTGGGCCTGCACGCCCGGCCGGCGGCGCTCTTTGTCGAGGCCGTGACCCAGGCGGGGGTCCCCGTCACCATCAACAAGCCGGGCGGCAACCCCGCCCCCGCCAACTCGATGCTGGCTATCATGGCGCTGGGCGCCGTACACGGCGACACCGTAGAGCTCGGGTGCACCGCGGACAATGCCGACGAGGTACTGGACCGTCTCGCCACGCTACTCGAGAGCGATCTCGACGCCGAGGAGTAACAGGGATGAACAGTGCAGTGCTGCGCGGTATCGGGGTCTCCGCGGGAAGCGCCTACGGCGCAGTGGTGCGCGTGGGCGACGCGGTGCGTCCCCCCGCCCAGGAGCCAGCGCATCCCGAGGGCGAGAGTCTCGTGGGCCAGGCGCTCGAGGCCGTCGCGGTGGAACTCGAAGGCAGGGTCGCCCAGGCCGAGGATTCGGCCGTGGCCATCCTGACAGCCACCGCCGCCATTGCACGAGACCCCGGTCTGCTCGCGGCTGCTGTGACCGAGGTGCAGGCGGGGGCGGGCCCTGCCACGGCGCTCGACCGAGCGGTGGCCGGCTTCGTGGAGCAGTTCCTTGCCCTGGGCGGCTACTTCGCCGAGCGTGCCACCGACGTGCGCGACGTGGGGGACAGGGCGATCGCGCATGTGCTGGGCGTGGCCCCACCCGGGGTGCCGGCACTCACCAAGCCGAGCGTGCTCGTGGCCCGCGATCTGGCCCCGGCGGAGACCGCCACGCTCGACCGCGAGAAGGTGCTCGCCATCGTCACCCAGGAGGGCGGGCGCACGAGTCACACCGCGATCCTGGCGGCGCAGATGGGCATTCCCGCCGTGGTGCGCGTGCGCGAGGCGCACGACCTGGCCGACGGCACCTACGTGCTGGTCAACGGGGATGACGGCGAGGTGCATGTGGACCCCGAACCCGAGGTGGCCGCAGCCATGGCACAGAAGGCACAGCGCAGGGCCGAGGCGCTCGCCGCGAGTTCCGGCCCAGGCGCGACCAAGGACGGCAAGGCGGTGGCGCTGCTGGCCAACATCGGCGGTGTGGACGATGCCCAGGCCGCGGGTGCGGCGGACGTCGAGGGAGTGGGCCTGTTCCGCACGGAGTTCGTGTTCCTCAGCGCGGCACAGGCTCCCACCGTGGAGGAGCAGGTGGCGATCTATGCGGCGGTGTTCGCGCCGTTCGCGGGCCGGCGGGTGGTGGTGCGCACGCTCGATGCGGGTGCCGACAAGCCGCTCGCCTTCGCGGATCTGGGCGCGGAGGAGAACCCTGCGCTGGGGCGTCGCGGCCTGCGCCTGTCGGCCGAACGTCCCGACCTGCTCGACACGCAGCTGGAGGCGCTCGCCGTGGCCGCGGCGCAGACCGAGGCCGACGTGCGCGTCATGGCCCCCATGGTCGCGCTGGCCGAGGAGGCCGCATGGTTCGCCCGGCGCGTGCGGGAGAACGGGCTGCGGCAGGTGGGGGTGATGATCGAGGTGCCGAGCGCTGCGCTGCGTTCTGAGCATCTGCTCGAGGAGGTGGACTTCGGCTCCCTGGGCACCAATGACCTCGCGCAGTACACGATGGCGGCCGACCGCATGCAGGGAGAGCTGGCCGATCTGCTCGACCCGTGGCAGCCCGCGGTGCTCGATGTGATCGCGGCGGCATGTGCGGGCGCGGCCGTCAACGGCAAGCCCATGGGGGTGTGCGGCGAGGCCGGAGGCGATCCCCTCCTGGCGCTCGTGCTCACCGGCCTGGGCGTGTCGAGCCTGTCGATGGCTGTTTCCAAGGTGCCGATGGTGCGCTACGCGCTCGCGCAGCACACGTTTGCGCAGTGCCAGCAGATGGGGCACCTCGCCCGGCGGGCACGGGGGGCGGTCGAGGCGCGCGAGGCGGTGCTCGCGGCGGCTCAGCCGTCGTTGACCGCGCTGCTGTAGCGGAGCGCTCGGCGGGAGACGGTAGCCTCTGGACATGGCCAGCCCCGATGCCCGCACCCCCCTGGAGGCGGAGCGGTTCTCAGATCTGGTGGGACCCGGGCGGGCGCTGAGCCGACTGGAGTTGGTCGAGGCGTCCCCCTCGACCAACTCGGCTTTGGTGCGCGCCGTGACGGAGGATCCCGCGGCCTGGCCGCACCTGAGCGCCCTGGTGGCCGACCATCAGACCGCCGGCCGTGGACGCGCCGGTCGCAGCTGGGCCACGCCCGCGCGCGCGGCGCTCACGGTGTCTTTTGTGCTGCGGCCGGATGTGCCCGCCGAGGGGCTGGGCTGGGCGCCGCTCGTGGTGGGACTGGCCACGGTGCGGGCCCTGCGTGCCGTGGGTGTGGGTGCGTATCTCAAGTGGCCTAATGACGTGGTGGTGGAGCACGGGGCGCGCGAGATCCCGCAGTGGGGCAGGTGGCGCAAGGCCGTGGGCATCCTGTGTGAGGCGGTGCCCGGCCAGGACGCCATCATTGCTGGTATTGGGATCAATGTCTCGCAGAGCGCCGCCGAACTGCCCGTGCCCCATGCGGCCTCCCTGGCCACGCTGGGCGCGCCGTCGCTCGACAGGACGGCGCTGCTGCGGGGACTCGCCGCGCAGGTGCGCGACGCCGTGGAGACGTGGGTCGCGGATGTCGCGTTGGCGGGGCCCGGTGCTCCGGGTGCGACGGCTGATGAGGTGGCGGCCGTGTGTGCGACGCTCGGCTGGGATGTGGCGGTGGATGTGCCTGGCGGTGAAACGGTGACCGGCAGGGCCGTGGCGCTGGCGGAGGACGGCGGGCTGGTGGTGCGGACTGCGCGCGGCGAGCAGGTGGTGCGCGCGGGCGATGTGAGGCTGCGCCGGGTCTAGGTGCGTGTGGCGCGGGCTTTGGCGAGGCTGTGTGGCGGACCCCTGATGGGCCGCATCCCCACGACCACGCCCCCTTTGGGGACTAATAATGTGATGCCTGAGACCTTCATGCGTCCTGGGGGACCAAAAATGCGATTCCGAGAGGGGGCGTGCGTCTCTCCGTGTGCCTTGCCGCATGACGGGTTACGGAGGCCAAATCGCATTTTCAGTCCCCCAGGACGCATGCGAGCCGGAAAGATCGCACTTTTGGTCCCCATGAGGGCTCTCGGTGGGCGGGGGGGCGACCCTCTGTATGCGGCACGCCCTATTCCCTCCTCGTGAGGCCTTTGTGGTGAGTGGTCCAAGTACCCACCGCAACGCTAACATCTGTGCTTTCCCGATGCAGTGGATTCAGTTGCGTGCCTCAATGAGCCCCGGCCCATCGTTGCGGACATTCCCCACCTCCGGACCCACGGCGTGCCAGGCGAGATCGGGGGTGGGGGCATCGACGGCACCGTACAGGTCACGAGCCGGGGCGCGGGGATCGAGCCACATGTCGTGAAGTGCGGGATGCAGCATCACGGGCTGACGGTCGTGCAGGTCCTGCATGGGCCCGCGTGAGGCGGTGGTCACGATGGTGCAGCTGAGCAGCCAGGGCGCCTCGGGCTCTGCCGGATTGCGCCACCACTCGTAGAGCCCCGCGAAGACGAGTTCTCCTCCAGCCGCCGGGTGGATGTAGTGCGGTGTCTTGGTGCCGCCGTGGGTGCGCCACTCGTAGTAGCCGCTCGCGGGGATAAGGCAGCGACGCTTGGCGAAGGCTTCCCGGAAGGAGGGTTTCTCCGCGACCGTCTCGATGCGCGCGTTGAAGGTCGCGGCGCCGGGTGCCTTGGCCCACTGCGGAACCAGGCCCCACCGCGCCAAAGCCAGGCCACGTTCGCCCGAAACGACTCCGGCGTGGTCCTTGAGGGGGTGGACGATGCGCACCGACTGCGTGGGCGCGATGTTGAAGCGCGGGGCGAGCCGCGCCTCGTCCAGGATCGCCATCAGGTCCAAGGTCTCGCGCAGTTTTTCCTCGGTGAGGAAGTCCACGAGGCGGCCGCACATGACCTCATTGTGCCTGCCGTCGGAAAGTTATCCACAGGTCACCGCGCGCAAAATGGCCATTTCCCCTAGCCTGCTCCCCATGAGCGCCGAAGTCGCCGCGCGTATTGAGTCAACTGTGCGGGAGAAGATCCGTCGCCGGGGTGTGGACCCCGTGCGCGACGCCGATGCCGTGCGTCGCCTGGTGGACGAGGCACTCGCGGAGTGGGACAGGGACGCGCTCGTGGGCGCGGTGCCCGCGGTCGAAGACAGGGTGGCGACCGTCAAGTCCGTGCTCGCCAACGTCGCCGGGCTGGGGCCATTGCAGCAGTATCTCGACGACCCGGAGATCGAGGAGATCTGGATCAACTCCCCGAGCGAGGTCTACGTGGCGCGCAGGGGCGAAAGCGAGCTCACCACCACGATCCTCACCTCCGAGCAGGTGCGGGATCTCGTGGAGCAGATGCTCAAGCTTTCGGGTCGCAGGCTTGATCTGTCCAGCCCCTTTGTGGACGCCTCGCTGCCCGGTGGTGAGCGGCTGCACGCGGTGATACCGGATGTGACCCGCGAGCACTGGTCGGTCAACATTC
Source organism: uncultured Demequinaceae bacterium (assembly GCA_964517615.1). GTDB lineage: Bacteria > Actinomycetota > Actinomycetes > Actinomycetales > Demequinaceae > Demequina. The sequence continues at coordinate 20,234 of CAZFEH010000007.1, read as the reverse complement.
GCAAGTACGTGGTGCGTGCCTCGCATCTGAGTGACTTGGTCGCCCTTGGATCGCTGCCGCAGCAGGCGGCGGACTTCTTGGCGGCTGCGGTGGATGTGGGGCTCAACGTGCTCGTCGCCGGTGCCACGCAGAGCGGCAAGACCACCTTCCTCAACGCATTGTCCGGCTCGATCCCCTCCCGCGAGCGTGTCATCACGTGCGAGGAGGTGTTCGAGCTCAAGGTGCCGGTGCGCGACGTGGTGGGTCTGCAATGCCGGCAGACGTCGCTCGAAGGCACTGGCGGCATCGAACTGCGCCGCCTGGTCAAGGAGGCGCTGCGCATGCGGCCCAGCCGCATCATCATCGGCGAGGTGCGCGAGGCGGAGGCGCTCGACATGCTCGTTGCACTCAACGCGGGAGTTCCGGGAATGTGCACGATTCACGCGAACTCGGCCCGCGATGCCGTGGTCAAGATGTGCACCCTTCCCCTCCTGGCCGGTGAGAACGTCTCTGACCGCTTCGTGGTGCCCACCGTCGCCTCGGCCATCGATCTGGTGGTGCACCTCGACCTGGATCATCGCGGGCGACGGCGGGTGCACGAGATCGTGGGCATCCCGGGACGGGTGGAGCAGGGGGTGGTGGAGGTCACCGACTTGTTCCACCTCGAAGGCGACCACTTGGTGCGCGGGGACGGCTACCCCCATCACGAACAGCGGTTCGAGCGTGCCGGGTACTCCCTGTCTCACCTGTTGTGGCGGGAGGGCCGATGAGCGTGGTCTGGGGGCTCGTGCTGGGGGCCGGGATGTTCCTGGTGTGGTCGTCATGGTGGGTGACGCAAGCCTCGGAACGGGGCCGGGTTGAGGGCTGGCGGGCACGCATGCAAGACAACCTGGTCCAGGCCGGTGCGCCTTCGGTGACGCCGACGGCTCTGGTCGGGTCTGCGGCGCTTGTCGGCGCGGTGGTGTGGGTGCTTGCCGCAGGCCTGATGGATTCGGCGGTGATTGGCGTGGCGTTCGCCGTCATCTCCGCACGGGCACCGCTGGCGCTCGTGCAGTATCGGGCGGGCAAGCGCCGAGCGCAGATGCGTGAGGTATGGCCCGAGGTGGTGGACAGCCTGTCTTCGGGCATCCGGGCGGGACTGTCGCTGCCCGAAGCGCTCGCGGCGCTCGGGGAGCGCGGGCCCGAGGTGGTTCGACCCGCGTTCCGATCGTTTGCGCAGGACTACAGAACATCGGGACGTTTTGCCGACTGCCTCGATGCGCTCAAGGCGCGCCTTGCCGATCCGGTCGCCGATCGCATCGTCGAAGCCCTGCGCATCACCCGTGACGTGGGCGGCAGCGATGTGGGGCGCCTGCTGCGCACCCTGTCGGACTTCCTGCGCGAGGATGCTCGCACCCGCGGCGAACTGGAGGCGCGCCAGAGCTGGACGATCAATGCGGCGCGGCTTGCCGTGGCGGCACCGTGGCTCGTGCTCGCCATGCTGGCCACCCGCGGCGAGAATGCGGCGGCGTTCAACACGCCCACCGGCGCGGCGGTGCTCGCGGTGGGGGGCGGAGCCACCGTGATCGCCTATCGCATCATGGTGCGTGTGGGGCGTCTCCCGCTTGAGGCTCGGGTGCTGCGATGACTCCGGTGGTGGTGATCTTGGGTCTGATGCTGGGTCTGGGGATGTGCCTCGTGTGGGCGTGGGCCGATGCTCTCAGGCCGCGCCTGGCCGATCGCATCGCGCCCTATGTGCGTGGCTCGGTGGCTGACGAGGTGTACGCCTCGAGTGCGCCCCTCACCCCTTTCCCCACGGTGGAGCGGCTCCTGGCTCCGGTGCTGCGCGACGGCGTGCAGGCCGTCGAGAGGTGGGGTGCCTCTACGGCACAGTTGCAGGCCCGGCTGCTCAGGGCGGGCGGACGCATCACTCCGGAGCAGTATCGCGTCGAGCAGGTGCTGTGCGCGGTTGCCGGCGTGGCGGTGGGCGTCGCTGTGGCGGTGGTGCTGGCGGCCACGCGCGGGGCGGGGGTGCTGCCGCTGCTGGTGCTGGTGGCGTGCCTGGGGGTGATCGGTGCGTTGGCAAGAGACTATGCGCTCGGTCGCGCCGTCGCCCGGCGTGAGGCGCGCGTGACGGCAGAGCTGCCCACCATCGCAGAACTACTCGCCCTGTCCGTGAGTGCCGGTGAAGGCGTTCACGGCGCACTGGAGAGGCTCGCACGTCTGTGCCACGGCGCCGTCGCCGAGGATTTGCGTGACCTGCTTGCCGCAGCGCGCACGGGCACGCCGCTGGTGCAGGCGCTCCGCGACATGGGAGCCCGTAGCGGGGTACCAGCCATGCGCCGCTTCATGGAGGCGATCGCCACCGCCGTAGAGCGGGGGACGCCGCTGGCGGAGGTGTTGCGCGCCCAGGCGCAGGATGTGCGCGCGGAGGGCAGGCGCGCGCTCATGGAGGACGGCGGCAAGCGTGAGATCGCGATGCTCGTGCCGGTGGTCTTCCTGATCCTGCCCGTGACAGTTGTCTTTGCCGTGTACCCCGGCCTGGTGGCCATTCGATGGGGTTTCTAGCCGCCCAGTGGGCACCGAACCGAAGAGGAATGCACATGCCAACATCCACACACCACTCCCGTCACTCACTGAGGAATCGGCTGGGCCGTGCGGACATCCGCAACGACCGCGGCGACGTCCCGGGCTGGGTGCTCATCACACTGATGACTGCTGGACTTGTCGCGGTGATCTGGGCCGTGGCCGGTCCCGCCCTGACGGGACTCTTCGAGCAGGCGATCGCGAGTGTCACGGGAGGGTAGGCCGTTGACCGACCGTGGTGGGATCGCGGTCGAGTTCGTGCTGCTGTCCATCCTGGTAGTGGTGCTTGCGGTGGGAATCATGCAGGTGGCGTTGAGCCTGCACGTGCGCAACATCGTGCTTTCCTCCGCGTCGGCGGGGGCGCGCTACGCCGCCGCATACGACCGCGACGCCGCCGACGGCCAACGTCGCACGGAAGACCTCATTGCGGCGAGCCTGGGCGACTATCCGGCACGGGTCACGGTGAGCGAGACGGCCATCGACGGGGCCGGCGCCGTGATGGTCGAGGTCACGGCACCCGTGCCCGTGCTGGGCCTGTGGGGTGTGGGCTCGGTGCATGTGAGCGCGCACGCGCTCGCCGAGGAGAGCCGTGGCTGAGCGCTGGGACGTCCGCGACGACTCCGGCAGCGCGATCGTCGAGTTCATCGGTGTGACGGTGGTGCTCCTGGTGCCGGTCCTCTATCTGGTGGTGACGCTCGCACGCGTGCAGGCCGGGCTCTTCGCCGCCGAAGCCGCCGCACACGACGCTGCGCGCGCCGTGGTGGTGACGGGCGTGCGCGCTCTCGAACAGGGCTTGTCGCACGAGGAGGCGCTTGCGCAGGGCGAGGCGCGTGCCGTCGCCGTGGTGGAGGTGATCCTCGAGGACTTCGGCTTCAGCACGGACGATGCCACGGTGGCCTTGCACTGCACCGACGAGCCATGCCTGACGTTCGGGGGCAATGTGGTGGCCGATGTCGATGTCCAGGTGGACCTGCCTGGAGTCCCCGGATTTGTGGGCGCCGTGGTGCCGTTGCACGTCACGGTCCAGGCCACCTCCCGCTCACCAGTGGACGGATTGGCGGCGGATACATGAGACGGATTCGGGCCGACGACGGCAACATCTCCTTACTGACCCTGGGCTTCCTGGTGCTCACCATGGTGCTGGTCCTGGTGATCTCCGCCGCAACGGCCATCCACATCCAGTACATGCGGCTGGTTCATCTGGCTGACGAACTTGCCATCGATGCGGCGGACAGCCTGGACGTGCCGTCCTACTACGCGGGTGCGGTTGCCCTGCCCCGGGACGATGCGGCTATCGCGGTGGCTCCGGGGCGCATGGAGGGGGAGGTGCTCAAGCATGCTCAGGAGCGCGCCTCGGAGCAGCTCGACGGCGTGCGCGTGGTGTCGGTGATCACGCCGGATGCCAGCACGGCGATGGTCACCGTGACCATGACGGTGCATCCGATCCTGGCGCTAGAGCCACTGCTGCCGTTTCTCGACGGCATCGAGTTGCGAGCGACCTCCACGGCCCGCCACTTCTAGTGGGTGAGGGGGTGTCGTGGCGAGGGGTCAGGTGTGGTCGTGCTGGTCGGTGGGTGAGGGGGTGTCGTGGCGAGGGGTCAGGCGTGGTCGTGCCGGTCGGTGGGTGAGGGGGCGTCGTCGTGAGGGATCAAGCCTGACCGCCCGAGCGGCGACGCCCCTCACCCAACCACAGTCAAGTCCGCCTATAGCCCCACATACTGAGCCAGGTGCTCACCGGTCAGCGTGGACCGGGACGCCGCAAGATCAGCCGGAGTTCCCTCGAACACCACGCGCCCGCCGTCGTGGCCGGCACCCGGGCCCAGGTCGATCACCCAATCGGCATGCGCCACCACGGCCTGATGATGCTCGATGACCACCACCGAGGTCCCCGAGTCCACGAGTCGGTCCAGCAGGCCCAGCAGCTGCTCCACATCGGCCAGGTGCAGGCCCGTGGTGGGCTCATCCAGCACGTAGACGCCGCCCTTGGTGGCCATGTGGGTCGCGAGCTTGAGGCGCTGGCGTTCGCCGCCGGAGAGGGTGTTGAGTGGCTGCCCGATGGTCAGATACCCCAGCCCCACATCCTCCAGCCGCGCCAGGATGGCGTGCGCCGCCTTGAGGTTCACGCCGTCGGGACCGAAGTGGGCGGCCGCCTCGGCCACGGGCATCTCCAGCACCTCGGCGATGTTCCTGCCGCCCAGGGTGTACTCCAGCACCGACTCCTCGAACCGGCGGCCCTCGCACAACTCGCACACGGTCGACACCGTGGACATGGGCCCCAGGTCGGTGAACACCAGGCCCGCGCCGTTGCACAGGGGGCATGCGCCCTCCGAGTTGGCGCTGAAGAGCGCGGGCTTGACGCCGTTGGCCTTGGCGAAGGCGGTGCGGATCGCGTCGAGCAGGCCCGTGTAGGTGGCGGGGTTGGAGCGGCGGGAGCCGCGGATGGCGCCCTGGTCGATCACGACCACGCCCTCGCGCCCGGCCAAGGAGGTGTCTACCAGGGAGCTCTTGCCGGAGCCGGCCACGCCCGTGATCGCCACGAGCACGCCTAGGGGGATGTCCACGTCCACGTCGCGCAGGTTGTGGGTCGAGGCGCCGCGCACCTCGATGGCCCCGGTGCGCTCGCGCACGGCGTCCTTCGCCTGGGCGCGATAGTCCAGGTGGCGGCCCGTGAGCGTGTCGGAGGCGCGCAGTTCATCGACCGAGCCCTCGAAGCACACCGTGCCGCCTGCCGAGCCCGCGCCGGGCCCCAGGTCCACCACGTGGTCGGCGATCGCGATGACCTCCGGCTTGTGCTCCACCACCAGCACCGTGTTGCCCTTGTCGCGCAACTGGCGCAGCAGGGTGTTCATGCGCTGGATGTCGTGCGGGTGCAGGCCCGCGGTGGGCTCGTCGAACACGTAGGTCACGTCCGTCAGCGAGGACCCCAGGTGGCGGATCATCTTGGTGCGCTGCGCCTCGCCCCCGGACAGGGTGCCCGAGGGGCGGTCCAGCGACAGGTATCCCAGGCCGATGTCCACGAACGCATCGAGCACGCCGCTCAGGTTGGCGAGCAGGGGAGCGGCGGTGGGCTCGTCCAGGCCCCGCACCCAGGCGGCCAGATCCGTGATCTGCATGGCACAGGCATCGGCGATGGAAATGCCGCCCACCAGGGAGGATCGTGCGCCCTCATTGAGCCGTGTCCCTCTGCAGTCGGGGCAGGTCTGGAAGGTCACCGCGCGCTCCACGAAGGCGCGGATGTGCGGCTGCATCGCGTCCTTGTCCTTGCTCAGCATGGACTTCTGGATCTTGGGTACCAGGCCCTCATAGGTCATGTTGGCGCCCGCCACGCGCACCTTGGTGGGCTCCTTGTACAGGAAGTCGTGCCGCATCTTCGCGGAGAAGTCCTTGATGGGCTTGTTGCCGTCCACCAAGCCGGACTCGATGAACAGCTTCACGTACCAGCCGTCGGGCGTGTAGTTCGGCACCGTGATGGCGCCCTCCAGGAGCGACTTGCTCTCGTCGAACAGCTGCGCGAGGTCGATGTCCGTGACGTGCCCCATGCCCTCGCAGCGCGGGCACATGCCGCCCAACTGGGTGTAGGACTTCTTGACGGCCCGGGTCTTGCCGTCGCCGCGCTCGATCGTCAGCGCGCCCTGACCGGAGACGGTGGGCACGTTGAAGGAGAAGGCCTGCGGGGAGCCGATGTGGGGGGTGCCCAGGCGGGAGAACAAGATGCGCAGCATCGCGTTCGCGTCCGTGACCGTGCCCACCGTGGAACGAGAGTTGGCGCCCAGCCGCTCCTGGTCCACGATGATCGCCGTGGTCAGACCCTCCAGCACGTCCACGTCGGGGCGGGCCATCGAGGGCATGAAGCCCTGCACAAACGCGGGGTAGGTCTCGTTGATGAGGCGCTGGGACTCCGCCGCGATGGTGCCGAACACGAGCGAGCTCTTGCCGGAGCCGGAGACGCCCGTGAACACCGTGAGGCGGCGCTTGGGGATGTTCAGCGCGACGTCGCGCAGGTTGTTCTCACGCGCGCCGACCACCCGGATCATGTCGTGGGCATCGGTCGCGCGGGGGCCTGGCGAGGCGGGGGAAGCATCGGACATAGGTCCCAGACTAGGCGGCAGTCCCGGCGGAGCAAAGCGGCCGTGGCAGGCGCAAAACCACCCCGCAGTGCCGATGCCGTGGCGGCTTGAGGTCCCGGGCTTCGGGTCCTAGGTCCCGTCAGTCGGGACCCCTGCGAGGCATACCGTGGAGGTGTCACTTGAGGAGGCGACAGAAATGACCATCACCACTGGTGGGAACCCGGCAAACCTGGCCGGCGACCACGGTGCCCACAAGGCACACCCGGAATCCGACAGCACTCGCGCCCACGCCTGGAGGGGCTTCACTCCCGGCCCGTGGACGGACACGATCGATGTGCGCGGCTTCATCAGCTGCACGTACACCCCCTATGAGGGCGATGCCAGCTTCCTTGCCGGCCCCACGGAGCGCACCACGCGCGTGTGGGAGCACCTGGTGAGCATGTTCCCCGAGGAGCGCGAGCGCGGCGTCTACGACGTGGACGCGGCCACCCCCTCGACCATCACCTCGCATGCCCCCGGCTACATCAGTGAGGACGACAACCTCATCGTGGGCCTGCAGACCGACGCCCCGCTCAAGCGCGCCATCATGCCCTACGGCGGCTGGCGCATGGTGGTCAAGGAGCTGGAGACCTACGGCTACCCCGTGGACCCCACCCTGGAGCACATCTTCTCCACCTACCGCAAGACCCACAACGACGGCGTGTTCGATGTCTACCCGCCCGCCGTGCGCGCGGCGCGCTCCGCCCACATCGTCACGGGCCTGCCCGACGCCTACGGCCGCGGCCGCATCATCGGCGACTACCGCCGCGTGGCGCTCTACGGCGTGGACGCCCTGATCGAGGCTAAGAAGCTCGACCGGGTGCAGATGGACATGGAGCGCTCCACCGAGGAGGTCATCCGCGACCGCGAGGAGAACTCCGAGCAGATCCGCGCCCTCCAGGAGCTCAAGACGATGGCGGCGTCCTACGGCTACGACATCTCCGGGCCCGCGACCGACGCCCGCGAGGCCGTGCAGTGGCTGTACTTCGCGTACCTGGCCGCGGTCAAGGAGCAGAACGGCGCCGCGATGTCGCTGGGTCGCACCTCGACCTTCCTCGACGTGTACATCCAGCGCGACCTCGACGAGGGCACGCTCACCGAGGCTCAGGCTCAGGAGATCATCGACGACTTCGTCATCAAGTTGCGCATCGTGCGCTTCCTACGCACCCCCGAGTACGACGCGCTGTTCTCCGGCGACCCCACCTGGGTGACCGAGAGCATCGGCGGCATGGGCGAGGATGGCCGCACCCTGGTGTCCAAGAACTCGTTCCGCTTCCTGCAGACCCTGTACAACCTGGGGCCGGCGCCCGAGCCGAACCTGACCGTGCTGTGGTCGGCAGACCTGCCGCAGGGCTTCAAGGAGTTCTGCGCCCAGGTGTCCATCGACACCTCCTCCATCCAGTACGAGTCCGACGAACTGATCCGCCAGCAGTGCGGTGACGACGCGGCGATCGCGTGCTGTGTGTCCGCCATGGCGGTGGGCAAGCAGATGCAGTTCTTCGGCGCTCGCGTCAACATCGCCAAGGCGCTGCTGTACGCGATTAACGGCGGACGCGACGAGTTCAGCGGCAAGCAGGTGGCGCCAGCGTCGCAGCCCATCACCGCAGAGGTGCTGGACTTCGACACCGTCATGGACGCCTACGACAAGCTGCTCGACTGGCTGGCCGAGACCTACGTGGACGCCCTCAACTGCATTCACTTCATGCACGACAAGTACGCCTACGAGCGCATCGAGATGGCGCTGCACGACAGGGTGATCCGGCGCACGCTCGCCTGTGGCATCGCGGGCCTGTCCGTGGCCGCCGACTCGCTCAGCGCCATCAAGTACGCCACGGTGCGTCCCGTTCGTGACGAGCGCGGGCTGGCAGTGGACTACGAGGTGGAGGGCGAGTTCCCCACCTATGGCAACGACGACGACCGCGCCGACTCCATCGCGGTGGACCTGGTGGAGCGGATGATGGTCAAGATCCGGCGCCAGCCCACCTACCGCAACGCGGAGCACACCCAGTCCGTGCTGACCATCACGTCCAATGTGGTGTACGGCAAGCACACGGGCAACACGCCCGACGGACGCCGTGCCGGCGAGCCCTTCGCCCCCGGTGCCAACCCCATGAACGGGCGCGACACCCACGGCGTGGTGGCCTCGGCGCTGTCGGTGGCCAAGCTGCCCTACGACGAGGCGCAGGATGGCATCTCGCTGACCACCACCGTGGTGCCCAAGGGCCTCGGACGCGACAAAGCCGAGCAGGTGACCAACCTCGTGGGCATCCTCGACGCGTACACCCTGTCCAACGGCTTCCACGTCAACGTCAACGTGCTCAACCGCGAGACGCTCGAGGACGCCATGGAGCACCCCGAGAAGTACCCCCAGCTGACCATCCGCGTCTCTGGCTACGCCGTGAACTTTGTGCGGCTGACCCGGGAGCAGCAGCTGGACGTGCTGTCGAGGACCTTCCACGCAGGGATGTGATCCGCCATGTCGGTAGCGCTGCCCTCCCCTCAGGTGCTCCAGACGGGACAAAGTCCAGACTCTGTCCCGTCCTCCGACAAGCTCAATCGGCTCGGAAGTGAGAGCGGGCTCTCACTTCACTCGCCTCAATCGCTTGTGCGCCCGCAGATGGAGTTGCAGGACGAGGTCCTGCGGGAGTCCATCAAGGAACGCGGTGACTCCGGTTCCGTCCACTCGTGGGAGCTGGTGACCGCAGTGGACGGGCCGGGCACCCGGCTCACCCTCTTCCTGGCCGGCTGTGCCCTCAAGTGCCTGTACTGCCACAACCCCGACACGTGGACCATGCGCAACGGGACGCGCATGACTCTCGCGGAGGTGGTGACGCGCATCGAGCGCTATGCGCCCGTGCTCAAGGCGACCGGCGGCGGGTTGACCCTGTCCGGCGGCGAGCCGCTGCTTCAAGCCGACTTCGTGGAGAACATCTTCGTGGAGGCCAAGAAGATGGGCCTGCACACGGCGCTCGACACCTCGGGCTTCCTGGGCGCGCGGGCATCCAACAGGCTGCTCACCCACACGGACCTCGTGCTGCTCGACGTGAAGTCGGGCCTGCCCGAGGTGTATCGGGAGGTCACGGGCCGCCCGCTGCAGCCCACGCTCGACTTCGGCCGGCGCCTGTCCGGCCAAGGCGTGCCCATGTGGCTGCGCTTCGTCCTGGTCCCCGGCCTCACCGACGGCGAGGACAACGTCGACGCGGTGGCGCAGTATGCGGCGTCGCTCGACACCGTGGAGCGGCTGGAGATTCTGCCCTTCCACCAGATGGGCCGTGAGAAGTGGCACGCCCTGCGTGAGGACTACGCGCTGGAGGACACGGAGCCGCCCACGCCGGAACTCCTGGCCCGCGTGCGCGACCAGTTCCTCGGCTACGGCCTGCCCGTCACAGTGGGGTAGGAGGCTCCACGCGCGGTAGCGTGACCGCATGAGGTCTCGCGTCGGGCGCGTCACTCGTGGACGCATGTGGGCTGGAGCGATTCTCGTGGCCTGTGGCCTGGCCGTGGCGGGCACCGGCACCACCCGGGTGGCCGATGCCGGGGCGGCGGACCTCACGGACCTCGCCGAGCCCGCCCCGCCGGCCATCGGCATCGGCGTCCCCTTTGTCTTTCCCACCGGCCTGGACGTGCCTGGACTGGCTGGTCAGCGCGTGCTGTCCTCCACCGGCTCCCAGGCGCGGTGGGCCTATCTTCCCGGCGCGCAGTCGTTCAACACCGTGCTCACCGCGTGGGTGGGACAGCGGCTCCAGGAGCAGGCGAGCGCCCGCGGCGGCGCCTATGCCCCGGAGGCGCCCACGGACGCGGACCTGCTGAACCGAGGATGCATCGGCGGCTCCACATCGGCACCTGCGAGCGACATCCTGGCCGACCCGGCACTCGCCCCGCCTCCCGGTGATGGCACTCAACTGGCCCTCACCTGCGAACCGGTGCTGGCCGCGGGCACGGTACTGGGCCTGCGGCTGCGCGTGGTGACGGGTACGGCCCATGCCGTGACAGACGATCTGGCCGACGTGCTCTACGCCGACACCTCGACGGGCGACGCCGCCTGGGGGCGGGACCTGTTCACGCCCGAGGGGATGCTGACGCTCCTGGAGGGCTATCTGGAGGTGCAGGGAGAGGGCCTGCCCGTGGTGGGGGGGAAGGCGCAGCCGCCCGCGATCGCGACCGTCACGGCCTTCAGGGCGGCCGTGGCGGACGTGGTGGTCGCCCCCGAGGGGGAGATCTCTGTGGCGGTGCGGGCCGACTTCACCGCGACCGCGGGCTCCCCGCACGGCATGACCCTGACCATTCCCGCCGAATGGGCCACCGGCATGCTCACGCCGCTGGGCCTGGCCGTGTGGGAAGCCGCCACGAGTGACGTGCCGTGGAACGCCCCGCAGGCGGTGCCCGCGGGACGGGCCTTCGTGGACTGTCGGCTCGTCCCGTGTGTGGCCGTGACCTGGGACGACGGCCCCTCCTACCTCACCCCGCAAGTGCTCGACGCCTTCGCCGCGCGACCCTATGCGGCCACCACGTTCTTTGTGCTGGGGCACAACATCGGCGGCCGGGAGGCGACCCTGGAACGCGCGATCGCCGAGGGGCACGAGGTGGAGAACCACTCGTGGAGCCACCCCGTGCTGACCCAGCTGTCCGACGCGCAGGTGCTCCAGCAGGTGGGCGACACGAGCGCGCTCATCGAGCAGGTGACGGGCGTGCCGGTCAAGTACCTCCGCCCGCCCTACGGTGCCATGAATGCGCGCACCCGCTCCCTCGGGGGCCTGCCCTCCATGCTGTGGACCGTGGACACGAACGACTGGCGCAAGCCCGGCGTTGACGCGATCGTGGGGCAGGTGGTGTGGGGGGCCGTGCCGGATGACATCGTGCTGTTGCACGACATCCACCCGGACTCCGTTGAGGCCGCGGCACCCCTGATCGACGGACTGCTGGCGCGCGGCTTCACTCTGGTGACGCTGGACCAGTTGCTCGGTGGCGCGGTGCCCGCGGCCGACACCTGGGTCTGGAGCCTTGCCGATGTCCGGGCGGCGCGGGGCTGAGAGCGCCGTCGGGCATAGGGTGAGAGTGTCCTGATACGGGTCCAAGGTCCCGGGGTCCCGCGTGGCCTCGCGGCCAGGATGGCTACAGCGACTTCGAGCCCTATGAGGGAGGTTTCATGGCTGTCATTGCAGCTGTTCGCGATGCTGCGGGGGATCCCCGAGCAGCATTGACCCCGCAGGTGGTGGCCGCGTTGACGCGTCAGGGTCACCGGGTGCTGGTGGTCAAGGGTGCGGGGGTGGCCGCGGGCTTTGCCGACGGCCTGTACTCCGATGCCGGGGCGGAGGTGGTCTCGGAGGCCGTGGCGCTGCGGGATGCCCAGGTGGTGACGAGCGTGGGGCGCCCCACCGATGCCGTGCTGGCCAAGGTGAACCCGGGTGCCGCGGTGATCGCGCAGTTGGAGGGGTGGCGTGCGCCGGCGGCTCTCGAGAAGGCCGCCGCCCGGGGCGTGCACCTGATCGCGCTGGAGCGCGTGCCCCGCCAGATCTCGCGGGCGCAGAACATGGACGTGCTCAGCTCGCAGGCCTCGATCGCGGGCTACCGCGCCGCGATCGTTGCCGCCCACGCCTATGGCCGCTACCTGCCCATGATGGTGACCGCCGCGGGTACGGCCAAGCCGGCATCGGTGCTCGTGCTCGGCGCGGGCGTCGCGGGTCTGCAGGCTGTCGCCACCGCGCGTCGGCTGGGTGCCCGCGTCACCGGCTACGATGTCCGTCCCGCCGCTCGCGAGGAGGTCACCTCGCTCGGTGCCTCCTTCCTCGACGTGGGGGTGGATGCCGTGGGCGAGGGCGGCTACGCGCGCGAGCTCACCCCCGAGGAGACCTCGCGGCAGCAGGCCGCCCTGGCCGAGGCGATCGCCGGCTTCGACATCGTCATCACCACGGCCAAGGTGCCCGGGCGCACGCCGCCGCTCCTGGTGACCAAGGACACCCTGGCCGTGATGCGCGCCGGGTCCGTGCTCGTGGATATCGCCGCATCGGACCTGGGCGGCAACGTCGCAGGCAGCAAGGACGGCGAGACGGTGGTCACCCAAGGCGGGGTGACGATCATCGGCGCGGGATCCATCGCCGCCGAGATGGCCCCCGCCGCGTCCGATGCCTTCGCCAAGAACGTGCAGGCCGTCCTGGCCGCCGTGCTCGCCGAGGGTGAGCTGGCGGTGGACCCGGAGGATGAGGTGATCGGTCAGATGCTTGTCGCCGCCGTCAACGAGGAGGTATTCGCGTGACCCCCGAGCTCATGGCCGATCTCGGCCTGTTCGTGCTGGCCCTGCTCGTGGGCTTCGAGGTCATCTCGAAGATCCCCGCAACACTCCACACGCCCATGATGTCGGGCGCCAACTCGATCCACGGCGTGGTGCTCGTGGGGGCGATCCTCATCGCGGGCATCGTCGATTCCCCGCTCGGCTACATCCTCACCTTCGTCGCCGCGGCCTTCGCCGCCATGAACGTGGTGGGCGGCTACGTGGTGACGGACCGCATGCTGGGCATGTTCCGCGCCAAGCCGGGCAAGGACGCTGAGAAGATCGGGGAGGCTGCCAAGTGAGCGCCGTCGAGATCACGGTGGGCCTGATCTATCTGATCGCCGCCGCCACCTTTGTGCTGGGTCTGCACATGATGCGCTCGCCCTCCACCGCGCGGCAGGGCAATCTGCTGTCTGCGGCGGGCATGACCTCGGCCATCCTTGCCACGGTGGCGCTCGTGGTCGCCGGCGAGGGCTTCCACGTCACCACGTGGGGCTGGGTGGCGCTGGTCGCGGGAACGGCTCTCGGCACCGTGGGCGGCGCGGTGAGCGCCCGGCGCGTGCAGATGACCGCGATGCCGCAGCTGGTGTCGCTGTTCAATGCGGTGGGCGGTGGAGCCGCCGCCGTGATCGCGGTGCCGGAGCTGCTGCATGCCCTGCAACTGGCCGATCTGCTCGGGGCCAGGCCCGGCGCGGTGATCGGTGTCGCCTTCCTGCTCTTTGTGGGCCTCGATGTGCTGATCGGCTCGGTGACCTTCACCGGTTCGCTCATCGCGGCGGGCAAGCTCCAGGGCTGGATCTCGGGCGCCCCCATCACGTTCCCCGGATCGCGGCTTCTGACGCTCGTGAGTGCGGCGGCGGGCATCGGCGCGGTGGTGTGGCTCATCGTCGCCCCCGGCGTGTGGCCGCTCGTGGTGCTCGTGGTGGCGGCCAGTCTCTTCGGCGTCATCATGGTGCTGCCCATCGGCGGTGCCGACATGCCCGTGGTGGTGTCGCTGCTCAACGCCTTCACCGGCCTGGCTGTCGCCATGTCCGGCTTTGTGGTGGGCAACGACATCCTCATCGTGGCGGGTGGTCTGGTGGGCGCCTCGGGCACCATCCTCACCAAGCTCATGGCCGACGCCATGAACCGCTCCGTGCTGTCGATCATGGTGGGTGGCTTCGGCACCGGCGATGCCGGCCCGGCCGATGCTCCCGGAGCCACCGCGACGGTGCGCCGCACCGATGCGGACGACGTGGCGCTGCAGCTGGCCTATGCCGCGAAGGTCATCATCGTGCCCGGCTACGGCCTGGCCGCCGCGCAGGCGCAGCGCGAGGCGGGAGAGCTCGCCAAGGCGCTCGCGGCGCACGGCATCGACGTGTGCTTCGCGATCCATCCCGTGGCGGGCCGCATGCCCGGTCACATGAACGTGCTGCTCGCCGAGGCCGATGTCCCCTACTCCCAGCTGGTGGAGATGGAGGACGTCAACCCGCAGTTCGAGGCATGCGATGTGGCCCTCGTGGTGGGAGCCAACGACGTCACCAACCCGGCTGCGCGCCGTCAGGGCAACGCCATCTCGGGGATGCCCATCCTGGATGTGGACAAGGCGCGCCAGGTGGTGGTCATCAAGCGGTCCCTGGGTCACGGCTATGCGGGACTCGACAATGAGCTGTACGGGCTGGACAAGACCGCGATGCTCTTCGCCGATGCCAAGAAGGGCCTGGGCGAGATCGTCGCAGCCCTCAAAGAATACGCTGTTTAGCAGGGACGATGCCGGTGCTCGCCGAGTGGTGCGGGCGCCGGCATCGTCATGCCTTGGCGCCCTGCCTCGCGCCCCGCGCGGCTGGGTACTGCGTCACGGGACCCGGGCGCCACGTCCCGAGTGAGCGGACCTAGGTCCCGCGAATCGGGCCCCGGCGGCGGGGACCATGGGGTATCTGATCGTCCCAGAAAGGGTCCCCAACGATGTCGATTCTTGACCGCGCCGCCACCGTGGCGCCACCCACCTATCAGCGCTGGCTCGTGCCTCCGGCCGCGCTCGCGGTGCACCTGAGCATCGGCCAGGTGTACGCGCTGTCGGTGTTCAAGGACCCGCTCCTGGAGCACTTCAACGCCTCGCACACGCAGATCGGCGTGATCTTCTCGATCGCCATCGTGATGCTGGGCCTCTCGGCCGCCTTCGGCGGCCGGTGGATGGAGCGCAACGGCCCGCGCAAGGCGATGGTGCTGGCCGCGGCGTTCTGGGCGAGCGGCTTCGCGCTGTCCGCGCTCGCGATCGCGACCGGGCAGCTGTGGCTCATGTACCTCGGCTACGGCGTCATCGGCGGCGTGGGCCTGGGCATCGGCTACATCTCGCCCGTGTCCACCCTCATCAAGTGGTTCCCGGACCGTCCGGGACTCGCCACGGGACTGGCGATCATGGGCTTCGGCGGCGGCGCGATGCTGGCCGCCCCGCTCGCCTCGTGGCTGCTGTCGCGGCTGGGGGACACTCCGGTGGAGGCGCTCGCCCCCACCTTCCTGGTCATGGGCAGCATCTACCTGGTGCTCATGCTCCTGGGTGCGACCGTGGTGCGCGTGCCCCCCAAGGGCTGGGCGCCCGCGGGCTGGGTCCCCCAGCAGCATGGCAAGGCCGCCGCCAAGGTCCAGGTGACAGCAACCAACGCGATCCGCACCCGCACGTTCTGGATGCTGTGGATCGTGCTCTTCACCAACATCACCGCCGGCATCGGCATCCTGGAGAACGCCAAGCCGATGATCGAGGACTACTTCCCGGCCGTGGCCGGCGCCGCGGCCGCGGGCTTCGTGGGCCTGCTCTCGCTGGCCAACATGGCCGGGCGCATCGGCTGGTCGAGCCTGTCCGACTACCTGGGACGGCGCCGCACCTACATCATGTACCTGGGGGTGGGCGCGCTCGCCTACCTGGTCATCGCGCTGTGGGGCTCCACCTCGATCATCCTGTTCGTGGTGCTCGCGGTGCTGGCACTGACGTTCTACGGCGGCGGCTTCGCCACGATTCCCGCGTATCTGAAGGACATGTTCGGCGAGTTGGAGGTGGGCGCGATTCACGGCCGCCTTCTCACCGCGTGGTCGGCCGCGGGCATCGCCGGGCCACTCATCATCAACGGCATCCTCGACACCCTGGAGGCGCGCGGCCTGGAGGGGCCCACACTGTACCGGCCGTCGCTGTTCGTGATGGTGGGCCTGCTGCTCGTGGGCTTCGTCGCCAACCTGCTGGTGCGCAGCGTGAACACCAGGTATGCCGAGCCGGAGACGGCCGCGACCGATGTCGCAGCCGCCGAGCAGCCGTCCATCGAGACCGACCCCGAGTCCGAACTGGTGACCGCAGGAAAGGAGTCCTGAGATGAAGCGTCAAGAGGTGCTTGCCTACGCCCTGTGGCTGCTCGTCGGCGCCGGGCTGGCGTACGGGCTGAGCCAGACCATCCTCAAGGCGGCAGCGCTGTTCACCGCGTAGCCCCTTCTCCTCCGATGCCGGGGCGTCCGCCTCCTCTCCCTCCGGGCGGCCCCGGCATCGGCATGTCTGAGGCCGGGTGGGGCCGTGGCGAGCCGCCTCTCCCGGGCGCGCGGGGGACGTCCCTCCGCCAAAGATCACTGGGCCACATCTTGGGGGCGCAACACGCCGATGCTGGGGCTCGCCTCGCGGCGTGTCGGCGCCGAACCTGTGGCTGAGTGATTTTTGCGGGGTCGATCGGCGCCGGAAGGTCCCGGGTTCGCCTGGGACTTTGGGCCTGGGACCTAGTTCCCCGCGATCGCGCCCGGAGCGGGCATACCGTGAAAGGGCAATGAAGTCCACCGAGGGCTTCGATCCTGGAGGAGAACGACCATGACTACCACGACAGAGGACACCACACAGGCCCAGAGCAATGTGGCGCAGGAGATCGACGTCCTCGTCGCCAAGGCACAGAAGGCGCTGCGTGACTACAACTCGTTCACTCAGGAGCAGGTGAACCTGCTGGTCAAGAAGGCCTCCGTGGCCGCGCTCAACCAGCACGGTGAACTCGCCAAGTTGGCCGTCGAGGAGACCGGCCGCGGCGTGTTCGAGGACAAGGCCGTCAAGAACATCTTCGCGTGCGAGCACGTGACCCACTCGATGGCTCCCATGAAGACCGTGGGCATCATCCACGAGGACCCGATCCTGGGAATCACCGAGATCGCCGAGCCCGTGGGCGTGGTGTGCGGTGTCACCCCCGTGACCAACCCCACCTCCACCGCGATCTTCAAGTCGCTCGTGGCCATCAAGACCCGCAACCCCATCATCTTCGCGTTCCACCCGAGCGCACAGCAGTCCTCTGTGGCCGCCGCCCGGATCGTGCGCGACGCGGCCATCGCCGCGGGCGCCCCCGAGAACTGCATCCAGTGGGTCGAGACCCCCTCCCTTGAGGCCACCAACCTGCTCATGAACCACCCCGGCGTGGCCCTCATCCTGGCCACCGGCGGCAACGCGATGGTCAAGGCCGCGTACTCCTGCGGCAAGCCTGCCCTGGGTGTGGGCGCCGGCAACGTGCCCGCGTACATCCACGCCTCGGCCAAGCTCAAGCGCGCCGTCAACGACGTGGTGGTGTCCAAGGCCTTCGACAACGGCATGGTGTGCGCCTCCGAGCAGGCCGTCATCATCGATGCGGAGATCTACGACGAGGCGCTCGGCGAGTTCGCCCGGCTCCACGCCTACCGCGCCACCAAGGCGGAGAAGGCTCTGCTGGAGGAGTTCATCTTCGGCGTGAGCGCCAAGGGCGAGAACTGCGCGGGTGCTAAGCTCAACCCCACCGTGGTGGGCAAGTCCCCGCAGTGGATCGCCCAGCAGGCGGGCTTCACCGTGCCCGACGAGACCTCGATCATCCTGGTCGAGGTGCCCGAGGTGGGCGAGTCCCAGCCGCTGACCCGCGAGAAGCTGTGCCCGGTGCTCGCGGTGCTCAAGTCCGAGACCACCGAGCAGGGACTGACCTTTGCCGAGCAGATGGTCGAGTTCCACGGCCTGGGTCACTCCGCCGCCATTCACGCGACGGACGAGGACCTCATCAAGGAGTTCGGCTCGCGCGTCAAGGCGATTCGCGTCATCTGCAACTCGCCCTCGAGCCACGGTGGCATCGGCGACATCTACAACGCCTTCCTGCCGTCACTGACCCTGGGCTGCGGCTCCTACGGCCACAACTCGGTGAGCAACAACGTCACCGCGGTCAACCTCATCAACGTCAAGCGCATCGGCCGGAGGAACAACAACATGCAGTGGTTCAAGGTTCCCGCCAAGACGTACTTCGAGCCCAACGCCATCCAGTACCTGCGGGACATGGACGACGTGGAGCGCGTCACCATCATCACCGACGCGACCATGACGCGCATCGGCGTGGTGGACAAGATCATCGACGTGCTGCGTCGTCGCTCCAACAACGTGTCGCTGCAGATCATCGACAACGTGGAGCCGGAGCCCTCGATCAAGACCGTCACCGCCGGCGCCGAGGTGCTGCGGGCCTTCAAGCCCGACACCCTCATCGCGGTGGGCGGCGGCTCGCCCATGGACGCGGCCAAGGTCATGTGGCTCATGTACGAGCACCCCGAGGTGGTCTTCTCCGACCTCAAGGAGAAGTTCTTCGACGTCCGCAAGCGTGCGTTCACCTTCCCCAAGCTGGGTGAGCTGGCCAAGCTGGTCTGCATTCCCACCACCTCGGGCACGGGCGCGGAGGTCACCCCCTTCGCGGTCATCACGGACACCGAGAACGGGCGCAAGTACCCGCTCGCGGACTACGCGCTGACCCCCACGGTCGCCATCGTGGACCCGGTGCTCACCGCCAACCTGCCCTCGCGGGTGGCCGCGGACTCGGGCTTCGACGCCCTGACCCACGCCACCGAGGCCTATGTGTCGGTGTACGCCAACGACTTCACCGACGGCATGGCGCTCCAGGCGATCCGCCTGGTGTTCGAGAACATCGAGGAGTCCGTGACCGTGGGAGGCACCGCCGTCAAGGCGCGCGAGAAGATGCACAACGCCGCGACCATCGCGGGCATGGCGTTCGGCAACGCGTTCCTTGGACTGGTGCACGCGATGAGCCACGTCACCGGCTCCTCGTTCCACGTGGCGCACGGTCGCACCAACGCCATCTACCTGCCCCACGTGATCCGCTACAACGGCAAGGTCCCCACCAAGCCCACCTCGTGGCCCAAGTACGAGTCGTACGTGGCGCCCGAGCGCTTCCAGGAGATCGCCAAGATGCTGGGCCTGCCCCACTCCACCCCGGAGGAGGCCGTTGAGGCCTACGCGACCGCCGTGGAGGAACTGCGTGACAAGGTGGGCATCGAGCGCTCCTTCCAGCAGGTGGGTGTGGACGAGGCGGCATTCATGGCGAGCCTCGACACGCTGGCCATGAACGCGTACGAGGACCAGTGCGCGCCGGCCAACCCGCGCCTGCCGATGCTCGACGACATGAAGGTCATGATGGAGGCCGCGTACTACGGCATCCGTTACGAGGACGTCAAGGCCCGCCAGGTCAAGGAGCTTCCCGGCGTGAGTGGCGCCGATGCCGTGGCCAAGGTGGCCGACGCTGGCAAGGGCGAGGCGAAGGGCCGCAAGAACAAGGCCTGAATCGGCATGGCCTGAGCCGTGAGGCTCTCTCCCCACTCGGGGGCGTCGTCCACAAGACGGCGCCCCCGAGTTCTTGTGTGCGAGCCACTAGACTTACCCGTTGTGGCAGTCGACTTCCCCGCAGAGATCCAGGCCCTGCACAGCACCTTCGCGCAGATCGAGGCGGTGAGCGACCCCGCCGCCCTCAAGGCCCGCATCGCGGACCTCAGCGAGCAGGCCACCGCGCCGGACCTGTGGGACAACCAGGAGAACGCCCAGGCCATCACGAGCGCGCTCAGCCAGACCCAGTCCGAGCTCGAGCGCCTGGACACCATGCGCTCGCGCATCGACGATCTGGAGGTGCTCGTCGAGATGGGCACCGAGGGCGACGACGCCGAGACCCTCGCCGAGGCAGAAGCCGAACTGGCCACACTCAAGACCGACCTGGCCGCGATGGAGGTCCGCACCCTCATGACGGGGGAGTGGGATGAACGCGGCGCCGTGGTCACCATTCGCTCCGGTGCGGGAGGCGACGACGCGACCGACTTCGCCGAGATGCTCCTGCGCATGTACCTGCGCTGGGCCGAGCGCCACAAGTACCCCACCAAGGTCATGGACACCTCGTACGCGGAGGGTGCGGGCATCAAGTCTGCAACCTTCCAGGTGGACGCCCCCTACGCCTACGGCACGCTGTCCGTCGAGGCCGGCACCCACCGTCTGGCGCGCATCAGCCCCTTCGGCTCTGCGGATAAGCGCCAGACCAGCT
>CAZFEH010000006.1:38294-46390 GCA_964517615.1 uncultured Demequinaceae bacterium | reverse complement strand
CCTGTCGTCGTAGTCCATGAAGCGCGTGCCGCGGGACGAACGCAGGCGAGCCAGCACCGCCAACAGCGAGATGATGAGCAGGCCGCCGAACAGCGGCGGCGCCCACAACGCCAGGGCGGTGGCCACAAAGCCCGCATAGATGTCGCCCAGGCGCGGGCCACCCGTCACCACCACGATGAACACCCCTGCAACCGGCCCCGCATCTGGTCCGGTGCGGCCTGGACGATCATCGTCTGACGGAAGATGGCGCTCACCTGGTCGGCCGCGCCCATGCCCGCCTGGGCCAGCGCCAGCAGGATCAGCGCCGGCCAGTACACCCCCGACAGCCCCTCCCCCACCTCGTGGTCCACACCCTGCATCGCGAGCGTGACCACCCCGAAGAGCACCACGAAAGCGCCGAAGACCTGGATCGACCGGGTGATCGCCACGCCGTGCCTGTGCACCCGCGCGACCGGCCCCGAGAACAGGCTCACGAGCATCGTCCCCACGGCCGCCGCGGCGGTGAGCGCACCCACGGTGAGGGAGCCGCCGCCCACCACGAGCGCGCCCAGCGCTGGCAGCAGCGCGATGGGCCGCCCGAAGGTCATCGCCACGATGTCCACGATGAAGCTCATGCGGATGTTGGGCGCCTGCCGCAGAAAGCTCAGCCCCTCCCTGAGCAGGGGCCAGCCGGCCTGCACCTGCTCTCCCAGGCGCGGCAGCGCGGGCAGCGTCCAGATGCCGAGGAACCCCGCCGTGAACAGCACCGCATCCGTGGCGAAGGTCCACGGCAGACCCACGCCCGATGCCAGCACACCCGCAAGCGCCGGCCCCACCGTGAGCATGATGCCGAAGGAGATCCCATTGAGTGCCGTGGCCCGGGAGATGAGGTGCTCGGGGACGATGCGCCCCACCACCGAGCCGCGCGTCGCGTTGGCGATGGTCGCGGCCACCGCGTTGACCGTGGTGGCGATGAAGAACGGCCACACCGGCGCGTGGGTGGCGTCGGGCAGCAGGGCGTCCCAGAAGCTCAGGGTCGCGAGCGCAAGGACCGATGCCCAACTCACGAGCGAGGCGACGATGAGCACACGCCGCCGGTCGAAGACGTCGGCGAGCATCCCGCCCCACAACCCCGCCACGATCATCGGGACCAGCGCGACGCCACCCACCATGCCCACCATGAGGGTGGACTCCGTCATGGCATAGATCTGCAGCCCCACGGCCACCTGCGTCATCATGGCGCCGATGCCGGAGATCGCGCCGCCGATCCACAGGCGGGCGAAGGCGGGGCTCTCCCGCAGCGGCGCGAGGTCGACAAGGTGCCTGCGCGGCGTGTCCGCCGCGGGCTCGACCGGAGCCTCCTGGTCGGTGCGCGGCTCAGAGGGTGACATGAGCCATCTCCGCATCGGGTTCGCCTTCGCGCTGCGCGGCGGCGTGTGCAGACACCGGGACGGGCGCCGGGGAACGGCGGGTCACGGCCCAGCCGGCCAGCGCAAACGCGACTCCGGGTGCGCACAGTGCCAGGCCCAGCCACGTGGGCGCGAGGTAGCCCCAGCCCGCCGCGATGACGGCACCACCGAGGAAGGCCCCGAGCGAGTTGCCGATGTTGAGCGCGGAGTGGTTCACGGCGGCAGCCATCGTCTGGGCATCTCCCGCGACATCCATGAGACGGGTCTGGATGGCGGGCGAGACCGCAGCGGCCGAGGCCCCCACCAGGAACAGGCCCAGGAGCAGGCCCGGGATCGTGGCCGCGAGGAGCGCGAGGGCCACGAGCGAGGCCGCGAGTGCCCCGAAGAGCTGGAAGACGGCGCGCATGGCACCGTGATCGGCCATGCGTCCGCCGACGACATTGCCCGCCGTCATGCCCAGACCCACCGTGACGAGCGCGAGGGGCACAAAAGTCTCGGGGGCATGCGCCACCTCGGTCGCGAGCGGCGAGACATAGGTGTACACCGCGAAGAAGCCACCGAAGCCGAGCGAACCCGTGAGAAGCGCGAACCACACGGCGGGCCGGGAGAACACCTGAAGCTCACGTGCCACGGTGGCATGGGCATCGGCGCCAGAGCGGGGCACCACGGCGATGATCGCCACGGTGGTGAGTGCGAAGACCAACGCGACCGCCAGATAAGCGATGCGCCAGCTGGTGTGCTGGCCCAGGAAGGTGATCGCGGGCACGCCCACCACGTTGGCGATGGTCAGACCCGCCAGGACGAGGGCCACCGCCGAGCCACGCTTCGCCTCGCCCATGAGCCGCGCCGCCACCAATGCGGCGATGCCGAAGTAGGCGCCGTGCGGCAGGCCCGCGAGAAAGCGCGCAGCCACCACGGTCTCAAAAGTGGGGGCGAGAGCCGAGGCGATGGTGCCCAGGGTGAAGGCGATGGCGAGCGCCACGAGGATGCGCTTGCGCTCATACCTGGCGACAAAGGCCGCGATGGTCGGCGCACCCACCACCACACCTGCCGCATAGGCCGAGATGACGATCCCCGCCCGGGACAGGGCGGCCTCCTGGTTGCCCGCGTACAGATCGGGCAGCACATCACGCGCGATGTCGGGCAGCAGGCCCATCGCCACGAACTCGGTGGTGCCGATGCCGAAGCCGCCCAGGGCAAGGGCGAGCAACGCGAGGCGCGTGCGCGCGGGGGTCAGGGAGGTCATGTGCGAGCCGTTCGGGGAGGTGACGGAAGAAACAGGCTCGCCGTCGAGCAACTGCCACTGATAACTAACGGCCCAACGGCGCCGCTATTCCCCCTTGATGGCCTTGACGTATTTCGCCCGTTGATGCGGGGCCGTGTCGTTGCGACCGGAGATATAGCGGCTGCCGCTCTGGTGCCGCCTCACATAGGCGTCCTCGGACCGGAGGTCGGTGACCTTGTAGTCCACCACCTTCTCCGGCATGTACCGCGCCGACCGGTTGCGATACTTCGCCACGATGCCGGCATAGATCATGAAGCCCGTGGCGGGACCCGCCGCGAACAGGAAGAGGACTATGCCTCCTGCGCCATCGCCATCGCTCATCGCGCCACCTCCGTACGGGCTAACTCAGGCTTCTTGGTCATGTCAGGCACTCCGTCAACTCGCGAACAGGACGATGAAGCCGATGGGCCAGGTCACGAGGGAGATGGCCGCGGCCACCCCCCACGCCACGGCTGCCGCCTTGCCGGTGTTGATGGGCACCGACCCCATCGTCGCGCCGGTGCGCCCGTTGACGGCGATGTAGTGGGTGATCTGTCGGCCCTTCTTGGTCTCCACGAAGCCGTACAGCCACACGGGCAGCAGCACCGAGACCCAGC
Organism: uncultured Demequinaceae bacterium; assembly: GCA_964517615.1. Taxonomy (GTDB): domain Bacteria; phylum Actinomycetota; class Actinomycetes; order Actinomycetales; family Demequinaceae; genus Demequina. The sequence continues at coordinate 43,121 of CAZFEH010000006.1, read as the reverse complement.
GGGTGCCCTTGATGTTGGCCTGCTCCGACTCCCACCGCAGGCCGCGGTCATAGCCCGACACGGACTGCTGCACGGCACCCCTGGCGATCGTGAAGAAGTGGTCTGCGGCGTACGACTCGGCGTGCTCCACGTTCATGTCGCGCCGTTCCGAGGTGTACTCCGAGCCCAGGAAGTTCGCATTGAAGCGCACGATGTTCTTCACGTCGAAGGGCAGCACCGCGTTGATGATGTTGTTGGTGGAGTCGTTCGAGTTGATGTTGGCCTTGTCGGAGGAGGTCTCCACGATCAGGTCGTCGACATGGAGGTCGACCTCGCGCATCACCGTGTACTCGTCGGCCTTGTACTCGGTGCGGTCCTTGCTCACCTGCACCGTGCCGCGGTGGACCTCTCCCATGCCGTCCAGGCGCACGGTGAGGTTGCCGTCGACCGTCATGTACGGCATGTACACGCCCATGATGTTCTCCAACTTGAAGGTGGAGGAGAACGCCGGCAGGGCGAAGGTCTTGCGCTTGTTCACGAACTCGGCGATGTTGGCCATCGCCTGCTCCTTGGTGACATAGAACGGCAGAATGCCGTCGGGCACCGCACCGTTGGGGATGCGGTTGTTGAGCGACAGCACGTGCTTGCACCAGTGGCAGCGAGCCTGGAGGTTCTGGTCGGTGTTGATGACCACCTCGGCACCGCAGCCACCGCATTTGAGCGTGACAAGAGCCTGGTCGGATTCGATGTCGGCCGCCGCCGTGGAAAGCACGGTCCCCTTGAGCTGATCGATGCCCGTGCTCAGGCCCATCGCCTCGTCGAGGCTCGCCTCCACCCAGGAGTGGCGGCAGAACTCGCACACCAGTGCCGCCTTGGACTGGCTGTACTTGACGTCCGTCGCGCCGCACTGGGGGCAACGAACCAGGCCGTCGGCGGCTCCTGGCGGGGTGATGAGGTCCGGGGCCGCTGTCTCCTGAGGCAGGAGCGCCTCGGCCAGTGCGGCGTCGGGCGCGCCCTGCGAGGGGACAGCACCCGACGCCGCATCCGGCGTCACGTTCTCGTCGGTCATGGGCGAACGGGCCTGTTACAGGCCCAGTGCCTTCTTCTTGAGAGCGTCGAAGTCGTCCTGGTTGATGAGGCCGTCATCGAGCATCTGCTTGTACTGGGCGAGCTGAGCCGCGGGGTCAGCGGGAGCGGCCGGGGCGGCAGCGGCGTTGGGTCCCACGCCGGGCACGCCGGACGGGGTCTGCGGCACCACGCCGCCGATGGCACCCATGCCCACACCCATCATCGCCAGGCCCGTGCCGCCGCCGTTCTCGCCGGCAGCCTCGATGCCGCGAGCCACCGACTGCTTGAGGAAGGTGTCTGCACGGCCGCCCGACAGCGCATCGGCGCGACGGACGTCGGACAGCAGCGCCGTGGTGTCCTCGTCGTACTCGATGGAGATGAGCGTCGCCTTGGTCAGCGTGAGACCGCGCTCTTCGCTCCAGCCGTAGTTCTTCTCGACCTCGTCGGACAGCGACTTGGCGAAGCCCACGGAGTCACCCTGGATGCGGGTGATGCGGTGCTCCTTGTCGGGGTCGTTGACGTAGCGGGAGAAGGCGCCGGCCAGGGAGCCCACCACCTCGGAGAACAGCTGCTCCGACACGGAGTTGGACTCCTCGGTGATGTCGAAGACGCCGCCGCCGGCCGAGATGTAGGAGGCGGGCACGAGCGTCTTGATGAACAGGATGGGGTCGACCACCTTGAGCACGTACGTGCCGCGCGTCACGGCGCCGGCCTGGGCGTTGAGGTAGGAGTCGTCCCAGTAGATCGGCCCCTGGGTGCCGAACTTGTTGTTGGGGATCTCCTTGAGGTTCACGTAGATGGCGAGCTGCTGCGCGCCCGGCTGGCCGCCGAACTTGAAGCGCTCCCACGAGGTCTTGAGCGTCGAGGAGAAGAAGCCGCCACCGGAGAAGACCGACTTGGACTGCTGGTCGGCGCTGTCCCAGCGGTAGGCGCCGGGCTCGCCGATGACGGCCGTGACGGCGCCGTTCTCAAAGGTGAGCAGGCCATAGCCCTCGGGAACCACCACGATGGAGCCGTTGGTGATGATGTTCTCGGAGCCGTGCGTGTTGCGGCCACGACCGGCGTTGGTCGCCTGCTTCACACCGGGGAACACCACGGCCGTGTCGGACAAGCCGTCCGGCGGCACCACGAAGTCGAGGTACTGGTCGCCGAAGGTCGAGTTGATGGCGTCCTTAGCGGTTCCGACGAGAATCTGAATGAAGCCCACAGCATCTCCTGTCTAGGTGTGGGGCTAGGCAGGTGCCGTCACCCTCCGTGTGCTCGCCGCGCCCTCGACACCGGGGTGCGCGGTCTGCACCCTTTCTGCTCGGCCAAAGTACCATGCATCACGCGCCAGAGGGAGGAATTTGCCGCCGCACTCTCCTCCGCGCGAATGGGGCGATATCTCAGCGTTGGTGTGGGGTGCGCGCGTGTTGCGCGTCAAGTTGAGGACCTGAGCGCCGAAAACCGGCTGGCGTTCAGCGCTCATGTCCTCAACTCCGGGGAAGGACGCCTGACAGTGCAAGCAACGGAGGCGGCCGGTGCGGCCAGCGAGCAGCGAGGCTCTGGTCAGCGGGGTGAGGTGGCCCCGCCCCGCAGCCGGCCCCTCCCTGTCCGCAGAAGACAGTCAATGTTTGGCCCGACTTTCACTGTTTTCTGCGGATTCGCAGAAAGCAGCGGGCGACGGGGTGCGCGCCGCGGCATTGATCGGCACGGCCGCAAGCGCCTCATCCGGCCGGAACCGGGGGGTTCGAGTGAGAACACACGGTGCGTGCGACCGCAGTGAGAGAATCGACGTATGCCAGGAACCAACCTCACGCGCGTCGAGGCAGAAGCCCGCGCCGCAGCCGTCGCCACCGAGTCCTACGAGATCCGGCTGGACCTCACCGAAAAGGGCGACACCTTCGAGTCGGTCAGCACCGTCGTCTTCACCGCCACCCCCGGTGCCCAGACCTTCATCGACCTGATCGCCCCCGAGGTGCTGGAGATCACTCTCAACGGCGAGACCCTGGACCCCGCCACTCACTTCGCCGACAGCCGCATCACCCTTCCCGGCCTGCAGGAGCACAACGCACTCACGGTCAAGGCCCGCTGCGCCTACATGAACACGGGCGAAGGCCTGCACCGCTTCGTGGACCCCGAAGACGGCGAGACCTACCTCTACAGCCAGTTCGAGGTGGCCGACACCCGTCGCGTCTTCGCGGTGTTCGAGCAGCCCGACCTCAAGGCCACCTTCCAGTTCTCCGTGAAGGCCCCCGCGCACTGGCAGGTGATCTCCAACTCGCCCACGCCCATGCCCATCCAGACCCGCCAGTTCCCGCCACCGGACTGGGCCATCTGGAACTTCGCCCCCACCACCCGCATCCCCTGCTACGTGACGGCGATCGTCGCCGGGCCCTACCACCGCGTCGAGGGCACCGTACGCTCGCGCAAGGGCACTCTCCAGGCAGACGTCTACTGCCGCAAGGCACTGGCCCCCTACCTGGACGCCGACGTCATCCTTGACGAGACCCAGAAGGGCTTCGACTTCTACGAGGACAAGTTCCAGATGGACTACCCCTTCGAGAAGTACGACCAGCTCTTTGTCCCCGAGTTCAACGCGGGCGCCATGGAGAACGCGGGCTGCGTCACGTTCCTGGAGGACTATGTCTTCCGCTCCAAGCCGCCGCGTGCCCGCATCGAGCGTCGCACGGTCACCGTGCTGCATGAGCTGGCCCACATGTGGTTCGGCGACCTCGTCACCATGAAGTGGTGGAACGACCTGTGGCTCAATGAGTCCTTCGCGGAGTACATGTCCACCCTGGCCACGGTGGAGACCACCCAGTGGAAGAACAACTGGGTGACCTTCAACTCCCTGGAGAAGTCCTGGGCCTACCGCCAGGACCAGCTCCCCTCGACCCACCCGATCATGGCCGACATCCGCGACCTCGAGGATGTGGAGGTCAACTTCGACGGCATCACCTACGCCAAGGGCGCCTCGGTGCTCAAGCAGCTGGTCGCCTGGGTGGGGCAGGACGAGTTCTTCACCGGCGTGGCCGAGTACATGCGCAAGCACCACCACGCCAACGCCACGCTCGCCGACCTGCTCGCCGAGCTCGAGAAGGCCTCGGGCCGCGACCTCAAGGCCTGGTCCGACGTGTGGCTTGAGAAGGCGGGCGTTACCACGTTGCGTCCCGTCATCCACACGAACGACGCAGGGATCCTCACCCACATGTCGGTCGCCCAAGAGGTTCCCGACGAGTGGCCCACCCAGCGCCCGCATCGGCTCGGACTGGGCGGCTACGACGTGGTCGATGGCGCCCTGACCCAGACCTTCCTGATCTACGTCGACATCGACGGCGAACTCACCGAGATCCCCGAACTGATCGGCAGGCCTCGCCCGGCACTGCTCCTGGTCAACGACGATGACCTCGCCTACGCGAAGGTGCGCCTGGACCAGGAATCCCTCGCCACGGCGGTCGAGTACCTGCCCACTCTCGCCCCCCTGCCGCGCTCGCTCGTGCTGAGCGCCGCCTGGGACATGACCCGCGACGGCGAGATGCCGGCACGCCAGTTCATCGAGTTGCTCCTGGGGGCGCTGCCCACCGAGACCGAGTCCACCACGGTGCTGGTGCTCCTGCGCCAGCTCACCACGTCGCTGTCCCTGTACGTCTCGCCCGACGCCGCGCATGACGAGACGGTCGAGGCCGCCGATGCCCTGTGGACCATCACCGAGCAGGCCGAGGAGGGCAGCGACATCCAGCTCCAGGCCCTGCGCGCCTTCGCCAGCCTGGCCACCACCACGCCCCAGCTGAGCACCGT
>CAZFEH010000006.1:34208-38194 GCA_964517615.1 uncultured Demequinaceae bacterium | reverse complement strand
GGCGCGCTCACACGGGACCACACCCACGCCACCGCTGTGGCCATCATCGGCGAGCCGGGCGCGGGCAAGACCTCACTCCTGACTGCCGCCCTGGAGCAGACCTCGGCGGAGCACGTGCTGTTCGCGCAGTGCTCACCGGTGGGCCAGCACATTCCCTTTGGCGGACTGCATCAGCTCTTCGGGGCGCTGGCACGCTCCGTGGAGGTCTCGCACCATCCCTTCGACGGCCCCGGTAACATGCTCCACGAGTTGCTGCTCACGGGCGCCACTCAGGCCGACCAGGTCGCCCTCACCTACTCCGTGCGCTGGGTGCTGGCGTGCCTCGCGGAACAGGGCACCGTGCGCCTGGCGGTGGACGACGTGCAGTGGATGGACGAGATCTCTTTGGCGCTCCTGGGTGACGCCTGGTCGCTCTTGGGGGAGACGCCCTTGGTGCTGGCCTGCACGGTGCGCGCCGGCGCCTACCTCAACGAACCCTCGCTGCAGCCGCTGCTCGGCCCGGCCCTTGCGGTGAACATCGACCCCCTCAGCGTGGAGGGGGTGCGCTCGCTCCTCGGCACCCGCGATCTGGACCCGGTGGAGGTGCATGGCACCACCGGCGGGCTGCCGTTCTACGTCAACGAGGTGCTGGACCAGTACGACCGCGGGGACAGGGCCGCCCTGTCCTCCAAACTGTCCTCGACGGTCGGGGTGCGGCTGACCCGCCTGGGCCCGGCTCACATCGCCGTGGCGAATGCGCTCGTGGTACTGGACGTCCATGCGACCGTGGGCACGATCGCACACCTGACCAGCCTCACCGTGGACAAGGTGGCGCATATCCTCGACAACCTGGTCTACGAGGGACTCGCCACCGTGACACCGCAGATCGGGGTACGGCATCCACTGGTCCACGCCGTACTCGTGGACCGCATCGGCCCTGCCGCGCTGGCCCTGCTCCACGACCGCACCGCGGCCAGCCTTGCCGACCAGCACTTTCCCTTGCACGTGGTGGCGCCCCATGTCCTGGCGGGGACGCCCACGCGCACACCCGAGCGGGTACACACCCTCTGGGAGTACGGCAAGGCGCTGCGTGCCACCGGTTCAAGCGCCGACGCCCGGCCCTACCTGGACCTGGCCCTCGCCGAACTGGGCGCCGACTCGGGAGAGCGCGAGGCGCTGCTTGAGGACGTGGCCTCCGCGCGGCTCGACAGCGGCGACTTCCTCGGCGCCGCCGAGGCACTCAGCGAACGGGCGACCTACGCCACCGAGCCGACCGACGCCGCGCTGAGGTATGCCGCCGTGGGAGACGTCCATCTCGCAGCCGGCGACCCCGCCTCCGCAGGTGCCGCCTACGAGCGCGGCTTCGCGGCCTTGGAGGACGCCCGCTCCTCGACCGACGACCCACTGGTCCGCGAGCTCGCGGCCCGGGCGCTGGCCGCACAACTCACCCTCGCACCGCAGTTGCACGAGCTGCCCGAGCGCATCCTGCGCGAGGTGGCCGCGCAGGACCCCTCCCTGGACACCCTGTCCGATGCCCGCATGATGGTGTCCGCCGGCCTGGGTTCGATGATGACCTCGCAGGGCCTGGGACCCGAGGAACTCACGCCGCTGATGGTGCGCGCCTATGCACGATGGCCCAAGGGGCAGTTCGGGTTCTCCCTGGACCCGATGCTGTACATCTTCACCGGGGTGCTGAACTACCTCGACATGTTCACCCACGGCGTGGAGATTCTGGACTCCGCCGTGACCGACGCCCAGTCAGCGGGCAACGGCCAGTTCGAGGCCACCGCCCTGTACTGCCGTGGTGCGATGCACCTGTCCGCCGGGGACATCCGCCGGGCGACCGCCGACCTGGACAGCGCTGTCAGCGCCCGGCACGCCGGATGGGTGCAATACCGCGAGGCTGCGGAGACCATGCTGGCGCGCTGCCTCATCTGGCAGGGCGACATCGAGGGGGCCAGGGCCGTGGTGGAGTATCCGCCCAACCCGCAGTTGGGTCCCTTTCTGCGCGCAGTGCGCCTGGTGGGCGCGGCCGAGGTGGCCATCGCCCAGGGAGACCCGGCGCGGGGCCTGGCGCTCGCGCTCGAGGCCCGGGACCTGGTCCCTGCGGGACTCGAACCCACTGGCCTGCACTGGCAGCCTCCCACCTTTGCCGCGCAGATGGCCATGGGCGACACCGAGGCCGCGCTCGCCGTGGCCCTGAACGAGATCGAGATGGCCGTGGACCACGGGGCGGCCTCCTCCACCACCGGGGCGGCGATGCTGCGCGCGGCGTTCGCGCAAGAAGGTCAGCCTGGAAACCTCGCCCGGGTGGAGCACGCCCTGACGGTGATTCCCCCGCAGCGGACCTTCGTGATTGCCCAGGGGCGTGAGCTCCTGGCCCGCGAACTCATCGCGGCGGGCCGCACCTCCGAGGCGGGAACTCCCCTGGCGGAGGCGTTGCGCTACGCCCGCCACCATCGTCTGTCTCCCCTGGAGTCACGACTCGTGGCGCTGGCGAAGCAGGTGGACATCCCCGTCACCCCCACGGTCACGGAGCACCGCCTGGCTCAACTGTCACAGGCCGAGTATCGCGTGGTCGCGCTGGCGGCGGACGGGCTGTCCAACAAGGAGATCGCGGCTCGGCTCTTCGTGACCGTCAAGACGGTCGAGTTCCACCTGTCCCGCAGCTTCCGCAAGCTCGACATCAGCTCACGCCGTCAGCTCCAACAGCTCACGGAAGGCCGCAGCGCCGGCTTCGCATCGAAGCCGGCGACTGCAGGCCCCACGGTGTGAGGCCGGGTCTGCGCTCCCGGCCCCACACCTAGCCTCCGATGTACACCGTCTCGGGAGTTCCCGCTCCGATGCCGACGAGGGAACCCACCACGTCATACGACTGGGAGTCGGCCACGCTGAATCCGCACGTGATGTCCTCCATCACGCCGGACTCGTCCCACGTGAACCACGTCACCACTCCACGGTAGGCCGAGGCGTCGGCGCCATCACCCACGAACCGCGACACAAAGGCGTCGCAGAAGGGGTCGAGCGCCACCACATCGGCGTCGCTGCTGCGGTCGAACGCGTGACGTGCGTCGTCGCCCAGGAGGAGCCAGGGATCGAGGCTGACGGTGGCCTCCATCCAGTGCGGCTCAGAGCAGTGATCGTTGTAGTTGTCCGTGCCGTCGCCCACCCAGATCACACAGCGACGCAGTCCCGGCGACCAGTCCTCTGTGGTCAGATTGCTCAGATCGAGCGTGTAGGCCGTGTTCAGGTCGGCACGGGTGCCGTTGGGCGCCTGCCAGGCGAGCGAGCAGATCGCCTTGGCATCTCCCGCGAGCCAGTTATCAGGGCTCGACACGGTGATGTCGTAGAAAAAGTTGCCGGCGGGACGCGCGTTCACGTCGATCGCGGTGCCCCCGGGCACGCGCACGTCGTACAGCCCGGTCGCGAAGAGCGCCTCCGCGCCGCACATGATGTCCGCCCAGGCGCGGAAAGGGGCGTAGCCATCCTCGGTGTTCACCGTGATGCTGTCCCGCGCGGCGAGGATCTCGTCCTCGGAGGCGTCCTCGTCGGGAAGGAACATCTCGTCGAGGTCCAGCACGCCGTAAACGAGGAAGATGTTCTTCTCGGTGCAGGGGACCACCGAGTCGAGGTCCGCGTCGAAGGTGCCATTGGCGTTCTCGACCTGATCGGCCAGGCAGTCGCCGGCTTTGACGGTGAGAGGAGTGCCGGGAGGAGTGGTCTCCGTGACCTCCACCTCAGGGGTCTCGGTGACCTTGACCGTCGGCGTCGTGATGGTGCACGCGCCCAGCCCTAAGGCGATGACGGCGGCACCTGCCAACGTCGCGAGGCGACGGGTGGTGTGCATGGTGTTCTCCTCTCAGCGAATACACAGAATCTAGCGCTTTCTATGGTCCCGCGTCACCGTCGTGTCAAGGGACTTTGGGCACCCTAGAAATGAGAACTAGGGTCCCTGCCGCATCGTGTGACACTGGCATCATGTCCGCCCTCACCAAGGACGAGGCCGC
>CAZFEH010000006.1:20366-34108 GCA_964517615.1 uncultured Demequinaceae bacterium | reverse complement strand
CGTGCTTCGACCAGCCCGACATCAAGGGCACCTTCGCCATCACCGTCGACGCGCCCGCGTCGTGGCTCGTCGTCTCCAACTCCCCCACTCCCGCACCCGAGCCCTGCACCCCGGCCCACCCCGGCATCGGCGCCTGCCAGCGCTGGACCTTCTCCCGCACGCCCCTGCTGCCGTGCTACATCGTGGCCGTGATCGCCGGGCCGTATGCGAAGGCGACGGGGACGCTGCGCTCCGCGAAGGGCGACCTGCCCGCCGCCGTCTACGGGCGCGCGAACCTCGCCGAGCACCTCGACGCCGCCGAGATGCTCGCGGTCACCCAGCACGGCCTAGACCTGTTCGAGTCCGTCTTCGGCATCCCCTACCCCTACGACAAGTACGACCAGATCTTTGTCCCCGAATACAACCTGGGGGCGATGGAGAACGCCGGCTGCGTGACGTTCTCCGAGGACCGCCTGCTGTTCCGCTCGCGGCCGTCGCAGGCACTGCGGGAGATGCGCACCAACATCGTGCTGCACGAGCTCTCGCATCAGTGGTTCGGCAACCTCGTGACGATGCGGTGGTGGGATGACCTGTGGCTCAACGAGTCCTTCGCCGAGTTCATGGGGACGTGGGCCACGGCGCGCCTGCCGCAGTGGCCCGATGCCTGGGTCACCTTCACGGCGGAACGCAAGTCGATCGCCTACGTCCAGGATCAGCTGCCCACCACTCACGCGATCGTCACCGAGATCCCCGACACCGAGGCCACGGTGAGCGCCTTCGACATGATCACCTATGCCAAGGGTGCCTCGGCACTGCGGCAACTGGTCGCCTACCTGGGCGAAGAGGCCTTCTTCGCGGGAGCATCGGCGTATCTGAAGCGCCACGCCTGGGGCAACGCAACGCTTGCGCAGTTCCTCGGCGAGCTCGAGGCGGCCACGGGCGCGGACCTGACGGCCTGGGCGCGCGCGTGGCTCGAGACGCCGGGCCCGTCCACCCTGCGGCCCGTCATCGAGGCCGATGCCGGGGCCCTCGTGTCGCTCGCCATCGCCCAGGATGTGCCCGCTCAGTTCCCCGTGCACCGCCCTCACGGGATCGTCGTGGCGGGGTATCTGCACGATGCCCGGGCGGGCTTCGAGCGGGCCTGGGAGGTCCCCGTCACGGTCGAGGGGCCGCTCACGCCGGTCAGCGCCGCCGCGGGGCTCGTGGAGCCTGATCTGCTGCTGGTCAACGACGGCGACCTCACCTACGCGAAGGTGCAGCTGGACCCGCGTTCCCTGGCCGCGCTCGTCGCGCATCCGGGCGACCTGCGCGAGGCGATGCCGCTTTCGCTCGTGCTCGATGCCCTGTGGCATATGGTGCGGGACGCGGCCCTGCCCGCGGCCACCTATGTGGACGCGGTGACGGCTGCGCTGCCCCACCTCACGGTGTCTCAGGTGATTGAGGCGCATCTGGCGAACCTGGCGACCGCCCTGGTGCGCTACGCGCCTCCCGCCGGGGCGGGTGCCCTCGCGGTGCGGGCCGCTGAGGCCGTCTGGGAGGTCGCCTCCACGGCCGCGCCCGGCTCCGACCTCCAGCTCCAGGCGCTGCGCGGGTACGCGCGGCTCGTGTCCGGCGCGGACCAGGCCGCGCGGCTGCGCGCCCTGGTGGACGGCACCGGCACGCTCAGCGGCCTGAGCGTGGACACCGATCTGAAGTGGACTCTGCTGGCGAGCATGGCCATGGCTGGCGATGCCGATGAGTCCGACATCCAGGCGATGCTCACCACCGATCCGGGGGCCATCGGCCTGCGCCGGGCCGCGGGCGTGCGCGCGTCACTCGCGGGTGCCGCGGCCAAGGCCGCCACCTGGCGTGCACTGGCCCACCCCGAGGGCCACGACCTGCCCAATGCCGTGCAATACGAGATGGCGCTGGGACTCGTGCGCGTCCTGGACCCCGCGGCGCTGCTGCCGCTCGTGCCCGTGATCCTCGACGAGTGCACGGATTACTACGCGCGCCACGAAGGCTTTGTGGGCGCCCGCGTGGTGCGCTACGTGTTCCCCACCTGGGCGGCAGGGCGAGTCGCAGGCCTCGCGGACACCTTGGGACAGTGGCTCGACTCCCACGCGACGGCACCCTCGGTGCTGCGCAAGATCGTCATCGAGGCACGCGAAGAGATCGACCGCGCGAGCGCTGCCCAGCGCGTCGGCTAAATCCCTCACTCGCGACAACGCGCCGAGAGACTGTACAAACCGTGTGACATAGTTCACACCGTCTCCATGATTGCCGGAAATACCAGGCCCTCCAGGGCGACATTCGGGGTGCGCGTCAGCACCGCCATCGTCGTGACCACGATGGGAGTGCTCACGGGACTGGGCGCGGTCCCCGCCTGGGCGGACGATCTCGACAACGGCGGTTTCGAGGGCTTCGCGCTAGGCGAGCCGGTGGGCCAATTCGGGTGGAACGTGCTGGACCTCGGCGTGTACAACGCAAGCAACTTCGATCTGGAGATCGTGGACCCCAGCGGCGTGTGGGGCACCGCGTTGGGCACGCGCGCCCTGCGCGTCTCGAACGCCGTCACGAGCTTCGGCTTCGGCAACCAGCTCACCTCCTTCGAACTGGCCGACGAGGCGGGCGAGACCGGCGCCGAGGACAGCATCCACTCAGGCGGCACGCGCCAGAGCCGCTTCTCGGGCATCATCACCTTCGCCTCGGCCACCCAGACCTATCAGCCCGACCTGTCTCTCACCATCTCCCCCGACGACGGCGGAGGCACCCGGATGAGCTGGTTCTCCTTCACCGACCAGCCCGACGGCCTGCAGATCGACGTGGCTTACCTCGATCGGGATGCTCCGGCATTCGTCTACGAGACCCTCGCCAGCGGCCTGAGCCGCACCGAGGTGCACACCCTGGAGTTCATCATCGACTTCGTGGACGGCGAGACCGACGACATCCTGTGGATGCGCCTGGGCAGCACCGCATGCCGTACCTGGACCGCATCGGGCACGTGGGAGGACTACCACCGCGACTACGGCGGGGGCAGCCCCCACCCCGTCGACTCCCTCCTGTTCCGCATCGCCGGGGACCCCGCTCCGGGGAACGCCGGAGGCGGATTCCTCTTCGACACCATCGCCTTGAGCTCCTCGACCGTGCCGCCCATCCCGCCGGAGGACATCCCCGCGGCTCCTCCCGCGCCCACCGTGGTGGCCGTGGGCGACCAGGTGACGGTCACGGGGACGCCCGTCGCCACCAATCCCTGCACGCCGGTCACGGAGTACACGATCACCGCCACCCCCACTGGCGGTGGCGCGCCGCTGACCTTCACCAGCCCCACACCCACCTACACGTTCACGGCCCCCTTCTCCGGGGTCTTCGCCGTGGTCGTGTCTGCCACCAATTCGCTCGGCGTCTCGGCCGCCTCCGCACCCACGGACGTGACCGTGCCCCTGGCCGACACGGGCTCACGCGGCAACGAAGCGCTGCTGGGAGCATGGGCCGCCATCCTCACGCTCCTGGGAGCGGCAGCGGTGATGGCGGGCCGACGCGACTCCATGCGGCGCACCCGGCCCAGGATCTAGCGCCGCTCCTCGCGCAGCACGGCGACCAGTCGCTCCATGCGCGGGTGGTCGAACAGGTCATCGAGCAGCACGGGGACGCCATTGCCATCGCATAACGGGATCTGCCAGTTCGGATACTCGAGGTAAGTGCCGGGCTGGTTCTGCGTGCGCCGCTCACCCACCGCATCGGTCACCGCGACCGCGACGAGCAGCGCGGGCGTGCGCATCACGAGCCGATGCGCCCCTGCGATCACGTCCTCGTCGTTATACTCGGGAGGCAGCCAGCCGCGCGAGTCGAGCAGGCTCACGAGGTCCGCGACCTCCTCCCGCGCGGCCTGACGCTCCGCCTCGACATCCTTGACCAGCAGGCCGAGCGTCTCGCGCAGATCCACGTGCTCGCCCGCGAGGTACGCCGCCGTGGGCGGCAGGTCGTGCGTGGTCACCGTGGCGAGCACGTTGTGGCGGTACTGCTCCGGGGGCTGCACATGGCCCTCGTGCGTCTTCTCGAACCACATCACCGAGGTGCCCAGAATGCCGCGCGACGCCAGGTAGTCACGCACCCACGGTTCCACCGTCCCCAGATCCTCGCCGATGATGATGGTGCCCGCGCGGTGGGCCTCCAGCACCAGAATGCCCACGAGAGCCTCGTGGTCGAATTGCACGTAGGTGCCGTCCGAGGCGACCGAGCCCTCAGGAACCCACCACTGCCGGAACAGGCCCAGGATGTGGTCGATGCGCACCGCGCCCGCATGACGCACGGCCGCCCGCACCAGGTCGCGATAGGGCAGGTAGGCGGCCGCCTCCAAGGCGCGCGGCTGCCACGGCGGCTGCGTCCAGTTCTGACCCTGCTGGTTGTAGATGTCCGGCGGGGCTCCCACGCCGATGCCCGGTGCCAGGACGCGTTGCAGCGCCCAGGCGTCGGCTCCCTCCGGGTGGACCCCCACCGCCAGATCCGTCATGACGCCGATGCCCATCCCGGCCCGGCGGGCGGTGAGCTGGGCGCGGGCGAGTTGCTCGTCGGCGATCCACTGGAGCCACGCCCAGAACAGCACCCGATCCTGATGGGAATCGCGCCAGGCGATCACCGCGGGCACTCCCGGTGCGTGGAACTCCTCCGGCCAGGGCAGCCCCGCGTGGGCCTCGCACAGCGCACACCAGGTCGCGAAGTCCTCCAGCGCGCGTCCCTCACGCTCACAGAATGCCTCGAACTCCGCCTCGCGCCCAGCGGAACGCTCCACCGCGAACACCTGCTCCAAGGCGGCCACCTTGGCCCACCACGCCGCATCCCTGTCCAGCAGGTCCGCCGTGCCGTTGACGCGGCGCGGCACCTCGGCGGCCCATTCGATGACCGCACGCTGCTGCGAAGGCACATACGCCACCTCGGGAATGTCCTCCACCCGGATGTACATCGGCGCGAGGAACCGCCGCGAGGATGGCAGATAGGGCGAGGGACTGAGGGGCGGCACCGGCTCGTTGGCGTGCAGCGGGTTGATGAGCACGAAGTCAGCCCCGGCCCGCACGGCGGCCTGGGCGCACAGGTCGCCCAGATCCGCGAAGTCTCCCAGCGCCCACGAGCGGCGCGAGCGCACCGAGTACAACTGGGTCATGAAGCCCCAGGGACGTCGGGCCACCACCTCCGGGGACGGTTCGAGCGCCTCGGGGGTGACCACCACGAAGCCGCGCGTACGGCGCCCCGGCACCGCGGCCTCCAGCCGGTGCCAGCCCAGCGGCAGGTCACCCGGCACGGCGAAGGTCGCACGACCGATCATCTGACCCGCCACCTCGCGGGGGCCCACCGGACGGTCCAGTTGCTCCAGAACCCGCTCCCCGCCCACCTCCAAGGTGAGCGTCACCTCCACGGGGGAGCCGTGCGGCACATGCACGGCGATCTCGTGGCCGCGGCCTGCCCGCACCACCGTGATGGGAGGCACGGCCCGCAACCACACGGCGTCGTCGAGGCCCTGGAAGGCGCGGTCGCATGCCTCGTCGTCGGTCACGTCCAGTCCGAGCGCGGTGAGGGCGGCACGGATGGCGGTGGCGCTGCATGCCGTCAGATGTCCGTCGGCCGAGTAATACTCCACCGCCACACCGCACGCCACGGCAAGGCGCTTCAGCGCGTCGCTCGGGGCGTCGCTCGATGCGTGGTCGGCCATTGCACCATCCTGCCAGGTCCGCGGGCAGACGATGCATGACCTCCCGACTACCCTGGAGGGGTGTTCCGCGTCGCCGTGATCCCCCTCACCGCTGCCCTCGACCCTGCCGCTGGCGAGGGCTCTTCGCCGGGCGCCGACGCGGTCGCCTCCTGGCTGTCGCGCCTGGCCGACGGCGCCATCGGCGTTGCGGTCACCGTGGGCGTCTGCGTGCTCCTGTATCTCCTGGGACAACTCATCATTCGTGCCGTGACGCGTTCCATCGCCAAGGGCCTGCCCGTGAGCCGACGGGCGCGGCGGGCGCTCGCGCAGGCCCGCATCCCGTTGCTCGACCCCACGAGCCAGGAGTACCGGCTCGATCTCGAACGCCGCAAGCGACGCGCGACGACCATGCGCATCGTGATGCACTCCGCACTCGTGGTGCTGCTCTTCGCCATCATCGTGGTGGCCGTGCTCAACGCCCTCAGTGTGCCCCTCGGACCTGTGCTCGCCTCCGCCGGCGTGCTGGGCGTGGCGCTGGGTTTCGGCGCGCAGTCGCTTGTCAAGGACGTGATCGCAGGCGTGTTCATGCTCATGGAAGACCAGTACGGCGTGGGCGATGTGGTGGACGTCGGTGCCGCCACGGGCACCGTCGAGGAGTTCGGGCTGCGCGCCACCCGCCTGCGCAGCCTCGACGGCACCGTGTGGCACGTGCCCAATGGGCAGATCCAGCGCGTGGGCAACATGACGCGCCTGTGGTCGCGCGTGATGCTCGAGGTGCGCTTCCACTACGACACGGATCTGGACGCCGCGCGCACGGCCATGCTCGACGCCGTGACCGCGGCAGCCGAGGCCGAATCCGAGGTGGCCGGGGCGATCCTGAACCCCGCGCACGTGGCGGGCATCGAGTCCATGACCTACAACTCGGTGACCCTGCGCCTCATGGTGGACGTGCTGCCCTCGACGCAGTGGCGTGTGCAGCGCGCCGTGCGCCGCGAGCTGCGCCGCATCCTCGCCCAGCGCTCCCTGATGCTGGCCCCGCCCGAGGCCATCGCGCAGATCGGTGTCCACTCCCCCGACGTGCGCTTCGACCTCGAGGAGGCACCCCGGGGGGACGCCGACCCCGAGCACACCCGCCCCACGAAGGAGACCTCGTGAGCGAGCCAGCCACGCCGCCCGCACCCGGCCTCAACATCGGCGCCGCGCCTCCCACCGCGCCCCAGCAGAGCTTCTTCGAGGCCGTGGGCGGACACGCGACCTTCGAGCGCATCGTGCGCCGCTTCTACGAGGGAGTGGCCGACGACCCCGTGCTGCGGCCCATGTACCCCGAAGACGATCTGGAAGGCGCCATCTGGCGGCTGACGGCGTTCCTGGAGCAGTACTGGGGCGGCCCCACCACCTACTCCGAGCAGCGCGGGCATCCGCGCCTGCGGATGCGGCATGCGCCCTACCTCGTCAATCCCGACGCGCGCGACGCCTGGGTGCACCACATGCGGGAGGCGGTGGCGAGCGCGAATCTTGCACCACTGCACGCGGTGACCCTCATGGACTATCTGGAGCGATCCGCACACTCCCTCATCAACAGCTTTGAGCCCACCCCTGAGAGGCAGGACCCATGAATCGCGTCGAGGACACGTGGGCCACGCAGGCCGTTGCCGCCGGGATCGCCGCCACCACTCTGGAGCGGCTGGGCGACACCTCGTTCAGCGGCATCTCGCTTCCCATGCCGGGAGGGCGGGTTTTCGGCGGTCAGGTGCTGGCGCAGGCGCTCATCGCGGCGGGCCTGACGGTGCAGGAGGGGCGCACCGCCCACTCGCTCCACGGCTACTTTCTGCGGCCGGGGGATGCGAGCGAGTCCATCACCTTCGAGGTCGAGGTGCTGCGTGACGGTCGCTCGTTCTCCGCGCGCCGCACCCACGCCTTCCAGAAGGGCGTGCCCATCCTGTCCATGATCGCGTCGTTCCAGGATGGCCAAGATGGCGCCGAGCATGCGGTGACGATGCCCGAGGTCCCCGGCCCCGACGAACTCGCCTCGGGGGTGGATGTGCTCGCACCCTTTGCGGGTCACCCCTATGCCGACTTCTGGCTGGAGAGCGCGCCCTTCGACGTGCGACACGTGGAGGGTTCGATCTTCATCGACGCCGACGCCGCGCCCAAGGCCTACCAGAGCGCGTGGATGCGGGTGCGTCAGCCCATCGAGGTGACTCCTCTGGTGCATCAGGCGCTCATCGCGTTCGGCTCGGACCAGGTGATCCTGGAGCCGCTCATGCGCCGCCACGGCGCGTCGTGGACCACCCCGGGCATCAGTTTCGCCAGCCTCGACCATGCCATGTGGTGGCATCGGCCCGCGCGCGCCGACGAGTGGCTGCTCTTTGTGCAGGACTCCCCCACCGCTCAAGGCGGGCGCGGCCTCACCGGCGCCTGGGTGTTCGCCGAGGATGGCACGCTCGTGGCGTCGGTGGCCCAGGAGGGCATGATCCGACTGCCCGACCCCGCCCGGAGTTAAGGACCTGATTGCCGAATTTGTGCGCCGTTTCGGCACTCATGCCCTCAACTTGGTGGGAAGCCGGGGGCCGATGCCTGCGCAGGGCGCACCGTCAGGCCAGGGCTTTGATCTCACGCGCCAGGTGCGGGTTGAACATCGCGCCGGTCGCACTCATCACGGCATCGGCCCCGGCCTCCCGCAAGGCGAGATAGCGCTGCGCGGTCCCGGCGCCTCCCACCCCCACGATGGCACCCTCGTGCACCCCGGCGGCGCGCAGCCGTGCCAGGCGGGCCACCATGTCGCGTGCGGCCGCGGCGATCGCGTCGCCACATACTCCTCCCACCTCACGCCCCGGTCCGGGCAGTGCGGGCATGCCATGGGCGTCCACGAGCCTGGCGGGAAGGGTGTTGATCGCCGCATAGCCGTCGACGAGGTGCGCGGTGGCGCGCACGAAGGCGGCGAGTGCGTCGTCGTCGTGAAAGCGGGCGAGCTTGACCAGGAGGGGTGTGTCGCCGATGCGCGCCCGGATTGCGTCGAGCACCCGCACCACGCGGGGCGTGTCGAAGCACAGAAGTGACGCCACACCCTCGTTGGGGCACGACAGGTTGAGCTCCAGCACGGGCGCGCCGGTCTGTGCCACGAGCGCCGCGGTGGCGGCGTGATCGGCGATGTAGGCCGCCTCGCCGCCGGTCTGGGAGCGCGTGCCCTGGAACGAGCCGATCAGCAGCTGCCCCGGCCCGGCCGCCGCGACGGCCAGGGCCATGTCGGGCTGCCACACGTCGGGCGAGGCCGAGGGCACGCCGAAGGAGTTGGTGATCGATGCCGGGGCCGCCGCGAAGTCGCCGTCCGCCAGGACCACGGGGGGCGGGTGCGAGGCGGCGAGCTGGCCGTCCACGTGGACCGCGAGCACGTTGGGGTGGGCGTGTGCCGGCCACGAAAGCGAGCGCACCGTCTTGTAGACGTTGAGGTCGAAGCCATGGGCGAACGCGGCTTCGCAGTAGCGGGCATTGAGCAAGGGCCCGGCGGGGATGCCGAAGCGGGAGGCGACCGGGACACCCAGGAAGGCATCCGATGGCGCCGCGTCGTGCGCGTGGGCCGATGCCGGTGCGGCGAAGGCCCCCCAAGGGCCGCGACGGTGGTTCTCGTCGTAGCTGAGCCGCGGATCGTAGAAGGGGAGCATCGGCCCGAGGCTAGCGCTCGGTCGGACGTCGCGCCTGGGACCTGCTGCCCGCATGGACCCGCCGGGCGCGCCGCCAGACGCCCTGCCAGGCGATGGCAAGTGGTCTAGACCTGTAGGATGGTGGCATCGTCACGAGGTCGAGGAGGACATCAATGGAACGCACCGTCACCGTCGCCATCGAGGAGGGCCTGCACGCCCGCCCGGCCGCGCTTTTCGTTGCCGCGGCACAGGCCGCGCCGGCGCCCGTCACCCTCATCAAGGGTGCCCAGCGCGCTGCCGCGGCATCGATCCTGTCCGTGATGACGCTCGGCATCGCCGCCGGAGACACTGTCACCCTGACCACGCCCGGAGACGGCGAGGCCGACGCCGCGGCACTGGATGCGCTGGAGCGCTTCCTCATGCAGGCGGTCGTCGGCCAGTAGCGCTGCGTGGTGGCGCTACCCCCTGAGGAGAATCCCCGGG
This sequence comes from uncultured Demequinaceae bacterium, assembly GCA_964517615.1. Lineage (GTDB taxonomy): Bacteria > Actinomycetota > Actinomycetes > Actinomycetales > Demequinaceae > Demequina. The sequence goes on along the minus strand of CAZFEH010000006.1, from coordinate 24,340 downwards.
TGCTGCGCGGCGGCGGAGGTCCCCTCTGCCGCCGCGCAGCACCCCCTTGTCAGGCGGAGTCGCCCCCGCCCTTCCCGCCGTCTGCGAGCGCCTTCAACCGCGCCGCATCGGCATCCGCCTCCCGTCCCGCGGGCGACTCAGACACCTCGGCGAGCGTGCCCTCGACCGAAGCGTCCGTGCCAGGCTCGTCGTCCTCGCGACCAGGGGTCTTGAGGTTCCACTTGACGATGGCCCACCGGAACAGGAAGTAGTAAATGACCGCGTAGCCCAGGCCGATGGGGATGAGCAGCAGCGGCATCTCCGCAATGCGGAAGTTGAGCAGATAGTCGATCGCACCCGCAGAGAACCCGAAGCCGCCGCGAATGCCGATCGCATTCACCAGCGCCAGCGAGGTGCCGGTCAGCACCGCGTGCACGGCGTACAGCGGGTACGCCACATACACGAACGCGAACTCGAGCGGCTCGGTGACGCCGGTCACGAAGGACACGAGGGCGGCAGAGCCCATGATGCCCGCGATGAGCTTGCGCTTGGCAGGCTTGGCCGTGTGCACGATCGCCAAGGCGGCGGCCGGCAGCGCGAACATCATGATCGGGAAGAAGCCGGTGGTAAACGCGCCCGCCGTCGGGTCGCCCGCGAGGAAGCGCGGGATGTCACCGTTGACCACCTCGCCTGCGGAGTTGGTGTACTCGCCGAACTGGAACCACGGGAAGGCGTTGAGCAGGTGGTGCAGGCCGAAGGGCAGCAGCAGGCGGTTGAGCGTGCCGTATACGAGACCGCCGATGATCGGCAGACCCGTCACCCAGGTGCCCACCGCGCCGAACCCGGCATCGAACCAGGGGTAGATGAGCGACAGCACCACGGCGATCAGCACCGAGACACCGGCGGTGACGATCGGGACGAAACGCCGCCCGCCGAAGAACGCGAGATAGGCCGGAAGCTTGATGCGGGAGTACTTCTGGAACAGCAGGGCCGCGGCCATACCGATGATGATGCCGCCGAGCACACCGTAGTTGATGAGCTTGCCGTCATCGACGATGCGCGGGGACAGGGTGTCCGTCACGCCCTTGAAGACCAGGTAGCCGACCACGGCCGCGAGACCCGTCGAGCCGTCGGCCTTGCGTGCATAGCCCACGGCGACACCCACTGCGAACAGGAGGGGGAGGTTGGCGAAGAGGGCACCACCGGCGGCGCCCACGACGTCGGCGACGGGCTGAAGCCACGCCGCGTGCTTGGCGAGTCCATCCGCGCCGAGCATGTCCGCCTGCCCGAGGCGCAGCAGCAGCGCCGCGGCCGGTAGAGAGGCGATGGGAAGCATGAGCGAACGGCCCATGCGCTGTAATTGCGCGAGGCCGGGGATGCCTCGACGCGGGGTTTCGACTGCGATAGCCATGAAACACTCCTCGTTGCGTATTTCACCTTTGAAATTCCCGGCACCGTGACGGTGCCGGCGACTCCGATCACCATCGATCGGGGCCCTCTGGTCTGGACCAGTTGCCAACAGAGTGGTCTAGACCCCATGATGTTGTCAAGCACTAGCCGATACAATCGACTCACTCACCTGGACTGGACCACACGACGACGTAGGGGACACCGATGCCGACTCACGACGATGCACAGCGGGCGTCGCACAAATACCTCAAGGTGCGCGACTACCTCGTCGGCCTCACCGCCGACGAGTTGAAGGTGGGCGACCCCATCCCCTCCGAGCGCGCCCTCACGGAACTCTTCGGCGTCTCCCGCATGACCATCCGCCAGGCCATCGACTCCCTTGTCTCGGAGGGCGTTCTGGAGAAGGTCCAGGGACGAGGCACCTTCGTCAGCGCGCCGCGCATGGACTTCGAGGTGCGCCTGTCCACCTTCGGCGAGCAGATGCGGGTGCGCGGCTTGACCGCCTCCACGACCGTGCTCGACGCGGGGCAGGTCGCCGCTCCCGCCGAGGTCGCATCCATCCTGGGCATTCCCCCCGGCGCGCACGTCCACCACCTGCGCAGGCAGCGGCACGCCGACGGCAAGCCGATGGCCATCGAGGAGGCCTGGATCCCCGTGCTCCTCATTCCCACCCTGTTCGACGGCGGGCCACCCGAGAGCCTCTACAACGCCCTGCGCTTCCACGGACAGGAACCCCAATGGGGCGAGGAGACCCTTGCCGCCGACGTGCCCACCGACGAGGAGCGCGACCTGCTGGGCATGGGACCGCGCGCCGCGGTGCTGCGCGCCACACGGCGCACCCACGGCGAAAGCGGCGCGATCATGTTCTCCCGAGCCTGCTATCGCGGCGACCGCTTCCAGGTCTGGGTACCCCTCGCCCCCGCCCGCACGGCGCGCGCCTCGACTCCCCCTTCACTCCCGACAACGACGTCCAAGGAGGACTGATGACCCCACCCGAACCGCGAGCCCTGCTCTATCTGAAGGCACTGGGAGGTGCCGTCAACATCGAAGACCTCGAGCCGTGCACCACACGCCTGCGCACGCTCGTCCACGACCCCTCGCGCGTCGACTCCGCTGCCCTGCGGGAACTCGGCGCCTTCGGGGTGATGATCAACGGACGCGTCGTCCAGGTGGTCGTCGGCCCCGAGGTGGACATCGTCGCCGCAGAGATCAACGATCTCCTCTAGCTCCCGTGGCGCGCTCGCGCTCCACTCCACCGTGAACCCAAGAAAAGGACCCCCATCATGGCTGACCCTCAGACGATTCTCGACGGCCTCGGCGGACACGCCAACATCATCGACCTGGAGCCCTGCATCACGCGTCTGCGCGTCGAAGTGGAGGATGCGGCCGCCGTCGATCAAGCCCTGCTCAAGGCCGGTGGCGCGGTGGCCGTCATGCAGCAGGGCACCGTGGTTCAGGTGATCGTCGGCCCCGAGGCGGACACCCTCGCGTCCGACATCGAGGACCTGCCTTGAGCGCGTTGACCATCCTCGCACCGCTCGCGGGCACGGTCGTGGCCATGAGCGATGTGCCCGATCCGGTGTTTGCCGCAGAACTGGTGGGGCCTGGCCTCGCGATCGAGCCCGATGCCGTCGAGGGCACCCAGGCGCGCTCCCCCATCGATGGCACGGTCGTCAAGCTGCACCCCCACGCCTTTGTGGTCCAGGCGGCCGACGGTCGCGGCGTGCTGGTGCATCTGGGCATCAACACCGTGCAACTCGACGGTCAGGGGTTCACCCTGCACGTGAGCGAAGGCACCGCGGTCACCGCGGGGCAGGTGCTCATCTCATGGGACGTGGCGGCCATCGCCGCCACGGGCAGGTCCACCACCTGTCCCGTGGTCGCGCTCGACGCCAAGCCCGCCACGGTGTCGCGCGATGCGCCGCTCGGTTCGGCGACCACGCCGCTCACTGGGCTGCTGACCTGGACCGTCGAGTAGATTCACCCGCGCCCCGGCCCCGCCGTCCTAGTCCCTTGTCAGCTTCCGGTAGGTGACTCGGTGGGGGCGAGCGGCGTCCGCGCCCAGGCGCTCCACCTTGTTCTCCTCGTAAGCCGCGAAGTTGCCCTCGAACCAGTACCACTGGTCGGGGTTGTCCTCCGTGCCCTCGTAGGCGAGGATGTGCGTCGCCACGCGGTCCAGGAACCAGCGGTCGTGGGAGACCACCACGGCGCATCCGGGGAACTCCAGCAGCGCGTTCTCCAGGGAGCCCAGCGTCTCCACGTCGAGGTCGTTGGTGGGCTCGTCGAGCAGCAGCACGTTGCCGCCCTCCTTGAGCGTGAGCGCCAGGTTGAGGCGGTTGCGCTCACCACCGGAGAGGATGCCCGCGGGCTTCTGCTGGTCGGGGCCCTTGAAGCCGAAGGCTCCCACATAGGCACGCGACGGCATCTCCACCGCTCCCACCTTGATGTAGTCCAGGCCGTCCGAGACCACTTCCCACAGCGTCTTCTTGGGGTCGATCCCCCCGCGTGACTGGTCCACATAGGACAGCTTCACGGTCTCACCCACCTTGAGCTCCTCGCCATCGAGCGGCTCGAGCCCCACGATG
>CAZFEH010000006.1:10760-20356 GCA_964517615.1 uncultured Demequinaceae bacterium | reverse complement strand
GGTGGTCTTGCCGACGCCGTTGGGGCCGATCACGCCGACGATGCCGTTGCGCGGCAGGGAGAACGACAGGCCATCGATCAGGGTGCGGTCGCCGAAGCCCTTCTTGATGCCCTTGGCCTCGATCACCACGGAGCCCAGGCGCGGGCCCGGCGGGATCTGGATCTCCTCGAAGTCGAGCTTGCGCATCTTGTCGGCCTCGGCCGCCATCTCCTCGTAGCGGTTCAGGCGGGCCTTGGACTTGGCCTGCCGGCCCTTGGGGTTCTGGCGCACCCAGTCCAGCTCCTCCTTGAGGCGCTTCTGCAGCTTCTGGTCCTTCTTGCCCTGCACCTCAAGGCGCTCGGCCTTCTTCTCCAGGTACGTCGAGTAGTTGCCCTCGTAGGGGTAGAGGCGACCGCGGTCCACCTCGCAGATCCATTCGGCCACGTGGTCCAGGAAGTACCGGTCGTGGGTCACGGCGAGCACGGCGCCGGGGTACTTGGCGAGGTGCTGCTCGAGCCAAAGCACAGACTCGGCATCGAGGTGGTTGGTGGGCTCGTCCAGCAGCAGCAGGTCGGGCTTCTCCAGGAGCAACTTGCACAGCGCCACGCGGCGACGCTCGCCACCGGAGAGCACCTTGACGTCCGCGTCCGGCGGCGGGCAGCGCAGTGCGTCCATCGCCTGCTCCAGCTGGGAGTCGAGGTCCCAGGCATCGGCGTGGTCCAGTTCCTCCTGGAGCTTGCCCATCTCGGTCAGCAGGCGGTCGTAGTCCGCGTCCGGGTTGGCCATCTCCTCGGAGATCTCGTTGAAGCGCTCGAGCTTGGCGTAGATGTCCGCCACGCCCTCGCGCACATTGCCGATGACGTCCTTGTCCTCGTTGAGCGGCGGCTCCTGGAGCAGGATGCCCACCGTGTAGCCGGGGCTCAGGCGCGCCTCGCCGTTGGAGGGCTGCTCCAGGCCGGCCATGATCTTGAGGATGGTGGACTTACCGGCACCGTTGGGGCCCACCATGCCGATCTTGGCGCCGGGCAGGAAGTACAGGGTGACATCGTCGAGGATGACCTTGTCGCCGTGCGCCTTACGCGCCTTACTCATGGTGTAGATGAACTCAGCCACTGCCGCTCCGTTGTTTCTCGTCTTGACCTACGACGTCAGGGCGCGGCGAAGGGCCGCGACAACCAGGGACTAGCCTACTGGGGTCGCGGCCCGATGCCGTGGTAGCCCGATGCCGTGGTAGCACAGTGCCGTCGTAGCCCGATGCTGTGGTGGCACAGTGCCGTCGTAGCACAGTGCCGTCGTGGCTCAGGAGGTGCTGAGGGCGAGCTCCGCATCCTCAACCTCGACCACCGGCTCAGCGTCGGCCTCGGCCACGACCTCCACGTCGGGCGGGACTCCTTCGTCGAGCGCGGCTCCCTCATCGAGCGCGGCCTCGTCGAGGACCGGCGTCTCGAAGCCGTCGTCGGCACCTGCCTGTGGCGCCACACCGGGAGTCACACCGCGCGGGTATGCCTCGGGCGGGAGCTTGGCGGAGCCGGACGCCCGCTCGAACGTGGCGATGCCCCGGGTGAGGTCGTGCCCCACGGCGGTGGCGTCGATGATCAGATCCGTGCGCGAGCCCGCATCCGAATCCCACGTGGACGAGCGGAACCTCCCCGTGACCACCACGGGCTGGCCCTTGGCGATCGAGGCGTTCACCAACTCCGCCGCAGAGCGGAACACGCGCACCGTGAACCATTCCGTGCGTCCGTCCACCCATTCGCCCTTGTCCCGGTCGAAGTACCGCGAGGTGGAGGCGAGGCGGAAGGTGGTCATGCGCGCGCCCTGCGGGCCGACAATGAATTTGGGCTCCGTGGCCACCCAACCCGAAACCGTCATCGTGAGTTCGTTCATGTTCTCTCCTAGCGGCCGCCCGTGTGGCGGCATGCCTCCAGGTTGGCCTGGCACCGCGGACGCAGGCGGGGCGGGCAGAAATCTGTGGGCAACCGCGTGCCAAGGCGCCCCTGGGGACTACGGGGACTACGCCGACGCGCGCCCGCTACCGCAGTTCGGTCAGCTCGTCCAGCGCGCGGTAGGCCTGATGGATCATCACCGTGGGCTCCACCACATGCGGCAGCACCACGGAGCGCATGGCCTGATACCCGACCGCGCGCGTCGCCGAGGCCGCGGCCGATGCGGCACGCACCCGCCGCCACGAGGCCAGCGGCCCCGTCACCGCCTCCACCGTCGGCCACGCCGTGGTCTCCAAAGTGGCGGCCAGTTCGGCCACGAGCGTCTCCACCGAGACCACCGCCTCATCCACCACGGTGCGCCAGGCCACGGGCAGGCCCGCCGTGGCGCCATCCACCCACTCGGCGCGGATCTGCTCCACCGCGGCGGCAGGAGCACCATGCACCTCGGGCAGCACCTTGGAGCGGCCCGCCGCCACGGCCGCAGCGGCATCGGCCCGCGCCTCGACACCCACCGCGCGCGCCAGCGCCACCACCAGCATGTCCACATCGGGAAGCAGCGGGTCCGCATCGCGCGCGAGCGCCCGAGCCAGCGCCCGGCCCGCCGCCACCAGATCGGCGCGCACCGCCTCGGCTGCCACCGCATGGCTCGCGGCCGCCTGCGCGATCTCATTGAGCAACCCGTCCACCCCTCGGCCCGTGCGCGCCGAGACCAGCAGCACCGGCACATCCTCGATGCCCTGGGAATGGACCAGCCGCGCGAGGTCCTGTGCCACGGCGTGGGCCTCCTCGTCGCTCAACCGGTCCACCTGGTTGAGCACCACGCGCGAGGGCTGCCCGTGGTCGGAGGCCTGGGAGAGGTAGGCGTCGTGGAGGGCATGGTCGGCATACTTCTGCGGGTCCACCACCCACACGATGAGGTCCGCGAGGGGCACCACCGCATCGACCGTCGCACGGTTCGCCTCGTTCACCGAGTCGTGGTCAGGCAGGTCCAGCAGCACCACCCCGGCGAGGGCATCACCCGAAGCCGCCACGGCATCGGCCGGCAACGTCAACCGCCGCGGATGCGCCACGTCGAGCCAATCCAGGAGCGCACCCGCGGGACCCCACGCCGCCGCGCTCACGTGCGCGGTCGTGGGCCGCGCCACCCCCGCCACCGCGAAATCGCTCCCGGTCAGCGCATTGAACAGGCTCGACTTGCCCGAGCCCGTCCCGCCGGCAAGCGCGACGATGGTGTGGTCCACCCCCAGCGCCAGGCGCTCGTCGCAGCGGGCCACGGTGGCGCGCACCTCATCGCGCACAGCCGGGTCAATCGCCTCGCCCGCCCACTCCAGCGACGCGCGCAGACGATCGAGCCGTTCCTTGAGCCGCGTGACCTCGGTGCGCTCGGGGAGCGTGTGAAACGTGGGGCTCACAGCAGAGCCCTCAACTCCGCCCGGCGCAGGCGCACCTTGGACGAGGCATCGGGAAGCAGCGCGACCTGGTCCGTGGGCTTCATCATGTCGAGCGCCTCACGGTTGATGACAAAGCGACGCGCCGCGGTGAGTTCCTCGCGGGCGATCTCGATGGGGTCGGCCAGTTGCGGGCGCGCCAGCACCCCGAGCGCGACCCGCGCGCTCTCGACCCCCAGGGCGGCACAGGCCAGGGCGATGCCCAGGCCCTCCTCATCCACCACCTTGGCCCCGGCATCGGCACCGGGCACCGCGAGCGCGAGTACCCGGCAGCGCTCCAGCCAGGACCTCGTGGCGTCCGCGGCCCGACGCTCGCGCACCTGGCGGGCGTCGCGCGGATCGCGTTGCGCGGCGAGCCACGGGCCCACCCCGTCCTCCGCCACGGACAGGGCGGAGATCATGCGCTCTGCCGCACCCGATGCCGCGGCGGACAAGGCGGCCTGAACCGCCGCAAGGACATCGGCCCTGATATCCGCCAAGGCGGCGTCGCGTGCATCACGCGCCACACGCCGACGAACCCACCACGAACCCGACAGGCGGAACAGCGCACCCCCCTCGGCCGTGGCGTGGGCCCACCGCGCCTCGATGGGCCCCACGGCGATGTCGCGGTACCACTCGTCGCTGCCCTCCACCTCGGCCTGTGCGGCACAGCGGCGCAGGTGAGCACGCACCTCCTTGGCCAGCGCGGCCTGATGGTCCATGACCTCGGCAAGCTCCTCAAGCCACTCCTTGAGCGACTCCGTGGAGCCGTGCAGGGTGCGCTCGATGATGGTCTGCGCCGAGGACGCGGCCACGGAGTCGAGCCAGCGCCCCAAGCCGCCCACGACGTCGCGCGGGACGGTTCCGGTGGGGCCGATGCCCTGGCCTCCCTTCGCGCTCGGGTCCTCGGGGATCACGAACAGCGGGAGGGATTGGAGCTGCTCGCTCGCGAGGCGCTGCATCAGCTCTGCGCGCACCTGGGCCGCGACATCGGGCGTGACCCGGTTGAGCACGATGGCGACGGACGCACCGCGCTCGGCGCCGGCGCGCAGTGCGCTCCACGGCACCGCATCGCCGTACCGCTGCGCGGTGGTGACGAAGATCCACAGGTCGGCGGCTTCGAGCAGGTCCGCGGCGATCTCCCGGTTCTCGCCGCGCACCGAGTCGAGGTCGGGGCTGTCCACGATCGCGAGTCCGCGCGGCACCGCCTCCGAGGCGATGACCCGCGCGCGTCGCTCCACCTCGGTGAGGACTCCCGCATCCAGCGGGTGATGGAACAGGTGCGGCACCTTGGTGGTGGGCCGCAGCACGCCCGAGGCGGTGAGCGGTTCGCCCAGCAGTGCGTTGACGACGGTGGACTTGCCCGCGCCCGTTGATCCCGCGACCACCACAATGGCAGGCGACGCCTCCTGGCTCACGCGCGGAATCAGGTGGTGATCCAGCTGGTCAAGCATCTGCTCCATGACGCGGGAGGCGCGCTGCTGGTCCTCGGTGGGCAGCGCGATCTCGATCTTGGACACGACCTTGCGCGTGTCCACCAGGGCGTCCAAGAGCGCGCCCGGGTACGACCACGATTTGATAGGCCGGAACTCCATGGGCACTAGCATCCCCTATTTGGGGGAGTGTGCTTGCGATGCGCGCCGCGACTACCCTGGGAGGTGCGTTGTGCGCCGCCCCGCGGGGTGGGTGCGGCGCGTGCCCTCGTAGCTCAATGGATAGAGCAACGGCCTTCTAATCCGTAGGTTGCTGGTTCGAGTCCAGCCGGGGGCGCTCCTGCGGCGATACCGGAGTGTGCCCGCTGCCCCGCGAATGATCACTGAGCCACGACCGGCGGGTCAATAGGGGCGTGAGCCGATCGCGGCTGCGGCCTGCTCCTGCGTGAAGGTTCGGTCCCGCAGGTACACGGCCTTGTCCACGGGTTCTCCCGCGAGCACCGCGCGCAGGGCATCCGCCACGGCGTCACCGAGCATCGGATTGCACTCGACGATGTACGAGATGCGACCCTCGCCAAGGGCCTGGAGCCCGGCGCGCGACGCGCCGACGGTGACCACCGCGATGTCCACCCCGGGAACGCCTCCCGCCGCCTCGATCGCCTGGATGGCGCCCAGCCCCATCTCGTCGCTGTGGGCCATCACCACGTCGATGCCCGCCAGCCCGTGCTTGTCGAGCAGCCCCTCCATGAGCCTTCTGCCCTCGGCCCGCATCGGTTCGCCGCTGAGCGAGGAGACCACGGTGACGGGCGTGTCCTTGATGACCTCGGCGAAGCCTCGCGTGAGCTCGCGGGTGGCCGCCAGGCCCGAGGAGCCCTCCAGCACCACCACGGAGGTGTCCGCCTCACCGTACTGCTCCACGATCCATTCGGCCGCGAGCGCGCCTTCGCGTGCATAGTCGAGCCCCACCCATGCGGCATACAGTTCCGGCGCGGCGGTCACGGTGCGATCCTCGATGATCACCGGGATGCCGGCATCCAGTGCCTGCATGAGCACCTCATCCCAGCCCTCGGCGGCCACGGGGGCGATCACGATCGCGTCCACGCCCTGGTCGATGAAGGATCGCACGGCCTCACGCTGGGTGGCTGCGTCTCCTACCCCGGTGGCGACGATCAGATCGAAGCCGGCTTGCGCCGAGAAGGCTTGGCGCAGGGACTCCGTGTTGGCTGCGCGCCAGCTGCTCAGCTGATCGGCCTGGGCAAAGCCCACCACGATGGGCTCTCCCCCGCCGCCGGGCGCCACGGGACCTGTCGCGCAGGCCGCCACCGACAACACCCCCACCGCCACGGCGGCCGCCTTGCGCATCGTCACCACGGGCTCCTCCTCGCTCGTTGGGTCCATTGTCCGCCGTGAACTCCCGGCGCGCACTCTCCCACCCTGGCGCGGCTCGCATTGCGCCTATGCCGCGGAATCCCCCGGGACCTCGGTACGTTGCCTCCCTTGCCACCCCACGAGAGGATCACCCTATGACCCCCGCGCTCTTCACGCCCTTGTCCCTGCGCGCGCTCACCGCACGCAATCGCCTGTGGGTGGCGCCCATGTGCCAGTATTCGGCGGAGGGTCAGGATGGAGTGCCCACCACCTGGCATCTGGTGCATCTGGGCTCGTTCGCGCGTGGCGGTGCGGGGCTGGTGATGGCGGAGGCCACCGCCGTGGTTCCCGAGGGTCGCATCTCGCCCTGGGATGTGGGGCTGTGGAACGACGACCAGGTGGCGGCCTGGCAGCCGATCACCGCCTTTGTGCGCTCACAGGGTGCGCTCGCCGCGGTGCAGTTGGCTCACGCGGGGCGCAAGGCCTCGACGCATCGTGAGTGGTCCGGCACCGGAGTGGTGCCTCCCGCCGAGGGCGGCTGGGACGTGGTGGGGCCCTCGTCGCTGCCCTTCCCCGGCCTGGCCCAGCCCCGCGCGCTGACGGTCGCGCAGCTGGACGACGTCGTGGCGGCCTTTGGTGCGGCGGCTCGACGCGCGCTGCAGGCCGGCTTCGAGGTGATCGAGATCCACGGCGCTCACGGCTATCTGCTGCACGAGTTCCTGTCCCCGCTGAGCAACGACCGCACCGACGACTACGGCGGCTCTCTGGAGAACCGCGCCCGCCTGCTGCTGCGCGTGGTCGCGGCCGTGCGTGCCGAGGTGGGCGAGGACGTGCCCGTTCTGGTGCGCCTGTCCGCGACGGACTGGGTGGAGCCGGAGGGCCTCACGCTGGCCCAGACCCAGGAGGTCGCGGTCTGGCTGCGCGACGCCGGCGTTGACCTCATCGATGTCTCGACCGGAGGCAACATCCCCGGCGTGCACATTCCTACGGCACCCGGATATCAGGTGCCCCACGCCCAGGCGGTGCGTGACGCCGCCGCGATCCCGGTGAGTGCCGTGGGCCAGCTGGTGGACGCCCACCAGGCGGAGCAGATCATCGCCTCCGGTCGAGCCGATGTGGTCATGGCTGGACGCGAGTTCATGCGCGACCCGCACTTCGCCTGGCGCGCGGCCTATGAGCTGGGCGTGGAGCCCGAGGTGGTGCCGCTGCAGTACCGTCGCGGCACCTGGGCGGCGCGCCCCGACCTGAGCGCCACGTAAGCGGTAGCGCCTTCAGCGCGCGCTCGCCCTGCGCAGGTTGAGATACCCGGCCACGAGCCACAGCGCACTCAAGGGCACGGTGGCCAGCATCCCTTCGAGGATCGATGCCTCGGCGGCCCAGGCGACGAAGCGCTCGCCCGCGGGCTTGCCGATGAGGGACCACAACAGCAGGACCACCGCGAGCGCAAGGGCGAGGAAGAACGCGATCATCCCGTTGGAGCCCCAGCGCACATAGATGGTCGCCACGGCCGCCCCCACGGACAGGAAGAGCGCGAACAGCATCACCCACACGGCCCACACGACCCACAGTGGTTCGCTCACCAGCGGCTCCGGCGCGAAGAACCGCGAGGCCATGCCCCAGCCGCCGGTGGCCCGCTCGATGGCCGCGAGCAGGGTCAGGCCGGTGGCGTAATACAGGGCGATGCCACCGAAGTAGAGCATGGTCCCCAGGTAGTACTCGCGGCGCGTGAGCGAGATGCCCATTGCGAAGCGGAACGTGAGGTTCATGGCCTGGACCATCATCACGGTCATGTAGAACAGCACCCAGAATCCGCCGCCGTTGAACGCGAAGGCATCGGGCTCGAGGTTCTCGCGCCCCACCTGGCTTGTCACCAGATACTGAATGGCGAGCGTCATGCCGAAGATGGCGGCATAGATGATCCAGGGCAGCACGAGCGAGGGCCAGGGATTCGAGGCGTGGATGCGTGCGGCATTGAGGATGCGGCGGCTGGCCGGTGCGGCAGCGGCGGGGACGACGTCTGCGGTGACGGCGGTCATGAGGCGATCTCCTTGGTGAGGGTGAGACCCGTGCGGTGCACGATGAGTTGTTGGAGGGACACTGCGGTGGGTTCGAGGCCTGCGCTGACCGCGAGGGCGCGATCCTTGTCGGTCAGGCCGCCGATGGTCGCGGTGGCCAGGCCACCCAGGGTGCTGTGACTGAGCACCTCGCGGCCCGCGGTGAAGGCGGCGAGGTCGCTCGCGCGCCCTGCGAGCGTCGTCGCGGAGCCACGCAGCGAGTCCGCGTCCTCGTCGATGAGCACGCGGCCCTTGTCGATGACGATGACCCGTTCGAGCAGCCCCGCCACCTCGTCCACCAGGTGGGTGGACAGCAGGATGGTGCGAGGGTGCGCGGAGAAGTCGGCCAGGAGGGCGTCGTAGAACAGGCTGCGCGCCACGGGGTCCAGGCCGGCGTAGGGCTCGTCCAGCAGGGTGAGCTCGGCTCGCGAGGCGATGGCGATGATCGCCCCCAGGGCGGTGCGCTGGCCGCGGGACAGCTTCTTGATCTGCCGGTCCACGGGCACGCCCAGGGCCTCGACCAGGTGGTGCGCCACGTCCTGATTCCAGTTCTCGTAGAACCAGGGGCCTGTCTTGAGCACGTGCTTGCCCCGGAAGCCGTCGGGGTAGACCTGCGACTCCTTGATGAAGCAGGTGCGGCGCAGCACGGCGGTGTTCTCCACCGGGTTGTCGCCGAAGACGCGGATGGTGCCCGCGGTGGCGAACTCCTGACCGGAGATGAGTTGCAGGAGTGTGGTCTTGCCGGCGCCGTTGCGGCCCAGCAGGCCGTGGATGCCGGGGCCGTCAAGCGACAGGGTGACCCCGTCCACGGCGCGCACCTTCTTGTAGTGCTTGGTGAGGTCGGCGACCTCGATGACGGGGCTCATGGACCCATCTCCTCTCTCATCATGGTGTCGATCTGCGAGGCGGTGAGCCCCAGTGCCCGCGCCTGCTGGGCGACGGGTCGGATGTAGTCGGCCTGGAAGGTCGCCTGGCGCTGCTGGAGCAGCCGCGCCCGTGCGCCCTGTGCCACGAACATGCCGATGCCCCTGCGCTTGTACAGCACCCCGGCGTCTACCAGGAGGTTGATGCCCTTGAGTGCCGTGGCGGGGTTGATGCGATGGAACACGGCGAGCTCGTTGATGGAGGGCACCTGGGACTCCTCGGGCAGCGTGCCATCGAGGATCTCTCCCTCCAGTTGCTGTGCGATCTGCAGGAAGATCGGCTTGCTCTCGTCCACGGCATCCTCATGGTTCATCGGTTAGTTAGTGATGTAACTAACTAAAGCACCGGGGGCCGGTTCTGTCAACCCGCCCGCGCATCGGACCCCGGGCTCGGCGCTCCCGCGCAGCGCGCTCCCCTAAAGTGGAGGGCATGGCCGCTGAACACCTCGTCTGGATCGACTGCGAG
>CAZFEH010000006.1:0-10660 GCA_964517615.1 uncultured Demequinaceae bacterium | reverse complement strand
CTCCCCTAAAGTGGAGGGCATGGCCGCTGAACACCTCGTCTGGATCGACTGCGAGATGACGGGGCTGGACACCTCCCGCGATGCCCTCATCGAGGTGGCCTGCCTGGTCACCGACCCCGAGCTCAACATCCTCGGCGACGGCGTGAGCGTCGTCATCAAGCCCAGCGACGAGGCGCTGGCCTCCATGAGCGACTTCGTGCGCACCATGCACGCCACCTCCGGCCTGCTGCCCCTCTTGGGCGACGGCATGGAGATGGCGGCCGCACAGCAGGCCGTGCTGGACTACGTGACCGCGCATGTGCCCGCCGGCAAGGCCCCGCTCGCGGGCAACACCGTGGGCATGGACAAGGCGTTCCTGGAGCGCGACATGCCCCAGCTCGTCGATCACCTGCACTACCGCGTGGTGGACGTGAGCTCCATCAAGGAACTGGTGCGCCGCTGGTACCCCCGCGTGTTCTTCAACGCCCCCGAGAAGACCGGCGGGCACAGGGCGCTGGGAGACATCCGCGATTCCATCCGTGAGCTGCGCTACTACCGCGAGACGGTGTTCGTGCCGATGCCGGGGCCGGATTCGGACACCGCCAAGGCTGCGGCGGCCTCGCTCTAGCCCCCCGGAGGCCCGTGCCGCGCGCCGGGCAGGGTACACTTTTCGCTGGCCCGGTTTACTGGGCCGATGGTGGGTGTAGCTCAGCTGGTAGAGCACCTGGTTGTGGTCCAGGACGTCGCGGGTTCAAGTCCCGTCACTCACCCCACGAGAAACCCCCTGTCCTCGACAGGGGGTTTTGTGTTGCCGCGACCACCCGGCCATCCCCTCCCCGACATCGGCTGTGCCCCAGCGGTGGGACCACCCGCCCGAGGTCGCTAGACTCCACGCATAGGCCCCCGCTCGCAACGGCGCGAACGGGGGCCGTCATGCCTGCCGGGGCGCTGCGCCCCGCTCACGCCTATCTCTTCTTGGGCCAGATGGCCGTGCCCACACCAATGAGCACCACGCCCACACCCACGGAGATCGCCCAGCGAATCCAGTCGATGCCGGAGGTCTCTGCGACGCCGAAGAAACCGGCGATCCAGTAGCCGATCAGCGCGCCACCGATACCGGCGAGCCACGTCCCCCACCACGGCATCCCCGACTTGCCGCGCCGCAACAACGAGGCGATGATGGCGACCACCGCACCACCGATTAATGCTGCCCAGATACCCATCTGATTCTCCTTTCAGGAGGCCCACCCCAGCGGGGCAGGTCATTTCGAGGCTATCGTTATGTGCTGTAAGCCGCTACCCATGCGGGATCAGCCGTCATCCCGGCGGCGTGAGGAGGACCAATGTTCGCCGCGCTCACCGGTGCAGGGCTCTCGGCCGCAGCCGGCCTCAATGCCTTCATCCCGTTGCTGATCGTGGGCCTCACCGCCCGCTTCACCCAGATCATCACGCTCCCTGACAACCTGATGTGGCTGGAGTCATGGGTCACCATCGTGATCGCCGCGGTGTTCCTGCTGGCCGAGCTGGTGCTCGACAAGATCCCCGGCGTGGACCACATCAACGACCTGATCCAGTCGGCCGTGCGCCCGCTCGTGGGTGGCGTGATCTTCGCCGCCACGGCTGCCGCCGCAGAGGTCGACGCCGCGAGCTTCTGGGGCGACAATCCCCTCGTGGGGGGCATCGTGGGCGCGGTGATCGCCGGCCTGGTCCACACGGGCAAGGCCGCGGCCCGCCCCGCCGTCAACGCCGCGACCGGAGGCACGGGAGCGCCCGTTGCCTCCTTCGCCGAGGATGCCACGTCCGTGGGCCTGTCCTTCATCGCGATCTTCATCCCCGTCCTCGTGGTGGTCGTGTTCATCGCGATGGGCTTCGCCGTCTACCGCATCGTCACCACGGGGCGCCGGCGTCGCCGCCATCGCGAACTGCGCCTCGCCGAGGAACGTCTCGAGCGCGAGGCGGCGCTCGAACGCGGCGAGAAACCCAGCTGGTGGCGCGGCAGGATGCGCGAGCGCCCCGGCCCCTAGACTCCGCGCGCCGGGCCGGGCACGCCCTCCAGGAGTTCCGCGAAGACCTCCTGCGCCGTCGCCTCACGCACCATCGGCGCACCCTGACCCACCCATAGGGACATGAGTTCTGCACGGTCCTGCGCCGCCGCCGCGCGCCGGAACGCGCCAGTGAGCCAGTTCTGGGCGGGGAACGGCAGAATCGCGCCCGCGTCCTCGATATCCCGCACCGCCCGCTGGGGCAGTCCCCGGGAGAGCCTGCCGCTCATGGCGCGCGTCAGTACGGTGTCGTGACCCCTGGCCAGCAGAATCGCCTCGCGGTACGACGGCGGAGCCGCCGACTGCGTCGCCACCAGGAATGCCGTGCCCACCACCACGCCCTGCGCCCCGAGTGCGAAGGCCGCGGCGACACCCCGCCTGTCGCCGATGCCCCCAGCGGCGAGGACGGGAACGCGCACCGCATCGGCCACCTCGGGGACCAGGGCGAATGTGCCCACGAGCGAGCGTTCGGCATCTGCCAGGAATGACACCCGATGGCCCGCAGCCTCCGCGCCGCTGGCCACGATCGCGTCCACCCCGGATGCCTCCAGCGCGAGTGCCTCGGTGACCGTGGTGGCGGTGCCGAGCACCCGCGTGCCCTGGCCGTGGGCGCGCTCCACCACCCACGCCGGCGGCACGCCATAGACCAGGCTCAGCACCGCGGGCCGAGCCCGGAGCGCTGCGTCAAGCTGCTCGTCGACATCGGGGAGAAAACGCTCGGGCAGCGCCGGCGCCTCCACCCCCACCGCCGTGAACAATGGCGCCATCGCGCTCGCGGCCTTCTCGATGTCCACCTGTCCGGGGGCCACCTCGTTGCCCTGGGCAAGCCACAGGTTGAGAGCGAAGGGCTTGGCGGTGCGCCGACGCAGGTCGCGGGCGGTCTGGGCGATGCGCGCGGGCTCGTAACCGTAGAGACCGTACGACCCGAGACCGCCGCACTCGCTCACCGCGGCCACAAGAGGCGCCGACGACATGCCTCCAAAGGGTCCCAGCACCACGGGATGCTGGATGCCCAGCATCTGCGTCACCTGCTGCATCTGTCCTCCATCACTGTGCCCTCCCAGACCGTTGTACCGCGCGGCCGCGGCCCTCGGACTCGACCGCGGTCACGCGCGGCCAAGATGCGGCCACCTGGCCGCCACTGGCACCCCGACACGCGCCCGGCACACGCGCGGCCCGTCCTAGGGTGAGGGAGGAAAGACCCAGGAAGGACCCTCCGTGACCGACTCCGCTGCTCCCACAGGACCCACCCACGTGACCATCGAGCCGTCGATGCTCTACGTGGGCACACCGGTGCTGCTCCTGGGCTCCCTCAACGACGACGGCTCCGCGAACCTCGCCGCCTCGTCCTCGTACTGGGCTCTCGGCAAGCTGCTGGTCCTGGGACTGGAGGACGACGGCCACACCTTGGCGAACATCCAGGCGCGGCCCGAGCTGACCGTCAGCTTTCCCTCGCCCGCCCTGTGGACCCACATAGAGCAGATCGCCAACACCACGGGCGCCGATCCCGTCCCCGAGACCAAGGCCGCGAAGTACCGCACGCATCGGGACAAGTTCGCTCTCGCCGGGCTCACCGCCCAGCCCTCCGAGTTGGTCGCACCCCCTCGTGTGGCCGAATGCGAGTTGCAGTTCGAGACCGTGGTGCGCCGCGCCACGCAGGGGCTGGGCGATTACCACATGGTGGAGGCCGAGGTGGTGCGCGTCCACGCCGCACCCCGCATCGTCATCGAGGGCACCCATCACCTTGACCCCGATGCCTGGGAGCCCACGCTGTACGTGTTCCGGCACTACTTTGGGCTGGGCAAGCAGTGGGGAGCCCGACCCAATGCGGATGCCGTGCTGCACCGGCACGGCCGGAGGCAGAACGCCTAGAGCTCAGGGATGCGCGCCGCGTAGCGCGCGGCGACCTGCTCGATCGCATTGTCGTTGCCCTGCACGTTGCTGCTGCGCCACAGGGGCGCCTCGGGCCAGGCCTCGTACACCGCTTTGAGCACCTCGGACCACAGCACCACATTGGCCAGGGTGGACAGCGAGACGGTCTCGGGGCGTTCCGCGGGCCAACTCACGTCACCCTGCGGCACCAGGGTGTCGAGCACGATGTGGGCCACCTCGCCCAGGCGCTGGCCCGCGCGCGGCGGGGCTGCCGCGCTGGAGGTCACGGAGGTCAGGGCCACCACGGTCGCCCCGGCCGCGCGGGCGCCCTGGGCGATCTCCACCGGGTAGGGGTTGACCCCGCTGTTGGAGAAGACCACCACCGTGTCGTCTGCGGTGAGGCGCACCCGGCTCAGGAGGTCGGTCCCGCTGCCCGCAAGGCGCTCTGCCTGGGACGAGGCCCGGGCACCCCGCAGGATCGACACCGACGTGTCCCACAGGGGACGCACGAACGCGAGACCACCGGGACGGTAGAAGGTCTCCATGACCGAGGCGAGCGAATGCCCCGCGCCCGCGGAGTAGACCAGGCCATCGGCCTGCCCGGTGCGCACCACGGCGGCCGCAACCTGGGAGATGGTCCCGGCGTTGTGAGCGACAACCTGCTGAACGTAGTGAGCGAGGTCGTGGCTCATCGGGGCTCCTAGCTAGAGACGGCAACGGCCCTCAGCTATGAGAGCTGAGGGCCGTTCCAAGTACACCCCCTGGGACTCGAACCCAGAACCCACTGATTAAGAGTCAGTTGCTCTGCCAATTGAGCTAGAGGTGCATCGCACGGTGGCGACGAACAATGCTAGCAAATCAACGGCCCGGTACGAAAATCACAGGCCACGGGCAGGCTTCCCCGCGGTGACCCTGCCCTGCGAACCTCACCGCAGGGTCTTGATCTTCTCGAACCACGAGGCCACCGCCAGCAGCAGCGAGCCCACCACCAGGAAGGACACGAGCCTCCACACCAGGTGAGTGCCCACGATCATCTGGAGCGCGGAGATCACCACCGCCGTGACCGCCGTGGCCAAGATGGGTGCGAACCACCTGGAGGTCACGCCCCACGCCGCCAGTCCCAGGATGGCCAAGGTCAGCAGCACCGTGCGCAGCATCGAGTCGGGGTTCACCATGAGCGCGAAGTAACTGGGAAGCAACGCCAGCATCAGCCCCGGCCACAGCGCCGTCAGCGACCGCACCGCGGCATCGGCCCGCATCCACTGCAGCCCCAGCACCATGGCTGCCGCCGCCGGAACCGCGGTGTACGCCTCGATGACACTCACCTCGGCCTGCACCATCAGCAGCGCCGTGCCGACCGACAGCACGGAAGCGCACCACCAGCGGCCGCCCCTCGCCCCCAGTTGCAGTGCACCGAGCCAGGCCACGCCCGCCACCAGCAGCGCGAGTCCCGCGCGCAGCGCCCCGTCGCGGGTGTCGAAGAGGCCCACCAGGGGGATGAACACCGAGGCGACACCAAGCACCCCGGGTAGCGCCATCTGGCGCGCGTCGAGCCCCAGCCAGGCGCACCACAGCGCCACCGCCGTGGCCAGTGCCATGGCCACAGCGGCCCCCAGATTCGGCAGGTGCAGCGCCGCCATCCCAGCGCTTCCCGCGATGGCGGCGGTGGCGGGTGCGACCCACACCGCAGCGTGCTGCTTCTGTCCGTCTCCGTGACGGGCCAGGAGCAGCAGCGTCACGGTGCCCGCCAGCGCCGTGGTCGCCAGCAAAGCGGGCCACAGCAAGGACAGCAGCATCGAGGCACCCACGGCCGCCGCAATGACCGCCGCATGCGTACGAACCCGCTCCCGCCACACCACTGCGGCCAGTGCCAGCGCGGCCAGTATCGGGGCGGCTACCAGGAAGGACACTCCGCCCGCGGCCACCACGGCCGCACCCAGCACCACGGAACCCCATTGGGTGCGCCACGATCTCCACGACAGCACCCCGGCGGCCACGAGGAACACCACGGCCGCATGCCAAGGGCTGGTGAACGGCGCGGTGGTGGGGCCGCCGGGCCGAGCGCCCAAGACGGCCGCAACGCCGATCGCGGACTGCAGCGCGACACACAGTGCCAGCACCGCTGCGGGAGTAAGCCCGACGAACGCCGCCCACCACACCGCGAGGCGCCCCTGCTCCCGTGCACCCCTGACAACCCACAGGGTGAGGGCGGCGAGGGCGGTCGACGCCGCGACCGCGGGAACGAAACCCACCCGGTCCACGAGCAGAAGGAATGTCGACACGGTGGACACCACCACCACCGAACCGGCCGCCTCGACGGGCCAGCGGGAAGCCATCGTCACGAGGGCCGCCACCAGCACACCGATGGTGATCAGGGGAACCCACACGAGGCGTTCGGAGGATGCGGCGGCAGCCACGATTCCCAGCGCGAGCACCGTGAACCAGACGATGATGCCCACCCGCGCCAGTCGCCGCGCCGCCGCATCGGAGTAGGCCCGCAGCCGGTGCGCATGGGTGGCCCCCAGCACCACGGCACCGGCGACAAGCGCCGCAGCGGTGGCACCAAACGCCCAGCCGTGGCGGTTCTGGTCCAGATTCTCGCCATGGGAGCCGACCAGGAACCCGACGGTGGTCGAGGACACGACCCCCGCTGCCACCCACAAGAGCGCCGCACCTCTGGTCAGCAGCACCTGGAGACCACCCGGCTGCGGGTTCTCGCGCAGCCCGCGCATCAGAGCCCAGAGTCCCTTGGCCAGACCCACGGCGATCAGGGAGTACCACCACGTCATCTCGGGTAGGGCGAGCGGTCGGCCGGTGATGGCCGTGAGCAGGCTGGCGAACACCATCGTGACCGTGACAAGCACACCCAAGCCAAGGGCTGGGGTCGCACCCCATACGGTGGGCGAAATCACGCGAGACGCCGCCGCGGGCGAGATCGCGGCCCGCACCCGCGGCGAACTCACAGCCCACAGGAGGCCAGTCGCCGCCACGACGGCGAGCGCCACGGCAGCCGCGATACCACTCCAGCGGAAGGCGAGGCCCGCCGCGAGAGCGGTGAGCACGAGCGCGGCGGATCCCATCGTGAAATGCGGCCATCGACGCGCGGCCACCAGGCACAGCAGCACGGCGAGCCCGGCAGCCACCACGAGCGGCCACCACATCGTCTCCCCAGGGATGAGGAAGGCCGCGTGCAGCCCGGCGATGGTGAGGATCACCACGGCGCCGATGCCGTTGGTGTAGCTCGCGGCACGAGAGCGCCACAGCCCCACGAACAGAGTCGAGATCACCGCAGCCGCCACGCCCAGCACGGGCAGCACCCACGTCTGGCCCGGAGCCACAGCGTGAGCCGTGGTGTAGACGGCGGACGATGCCGCGGCCAGCACGGCGACGGAGCCACCAACGCCCGCCACCCGGCGCGTCTGCTCGGGGATCTCCAGCCGCACCGCGGCCGCCAACGCCACGGCGGTGGCGAGCGACGCAAGCACCCAGGCCAGCGCCACCCCGGTGACGCGCTGGGAGGCCAGATACGCGAGCACCGACTGTGCGGCAAGCACCACCGAGGTCAGGCCGAGCGTCAGCGCGGGAATGGCGCCCACGGCCATCGGCCCATGCCACGACCCCACACCCTGCCAGGAGCGTGGGAGCCACAACGCCGCCCACAGCAGCACGGCCGTCACCACCACAGCGGCGAGCACCTGCCACCCGAATCCCGCCTCGTAGCGGAAGCCGACGGCCAATCCATACGCACCGAGGAGGGTGACGGCAGGGGTGATGCCCCACCAGGTGGCACGTCTGCCACGCCACACCAACACCGTGATGGGGGCAGCCCCGAGCAGGAGCGCGAGCCACAGGGGCAGTTCCCCGGCGCCCACCGCACCTGCGGCGTGTCCGCCCGCCACCACCGCAAAGGCGACCGCGCCGGTGGTGCTCACCCATCGCGCCCGCGCATCGGTCCACGCAAGCACGGAGACGAGCAGCACCACCGCGCCGATCGTCATGGTGAGCGCCACCGAGGAGTGGTAGTTGACGTTGAAGCCCTCGGCCACGCCGAAGGCCACGATGCCGAGCCCGGTCACTACCATGAGCGCACCCACGATGGATGCTCCGCCGGTCCAGCGGGAGTCGATTCTCCAGGTGCGCAGCAGCGCCACGGACATGCCCGCGACGAGCGCGGCCACGCCGGCCCACATCTGCGTGTCCGGCAGGTAGGTGCCGGCAATGATGCGCGCAATGGTGATGGCGATCGAGTAGCAGGCCGATGCCACGGCCACGGTGAGATACCCAGGGGCCAGGCCGATGAACAGCGGCAGGCGGACAGGTTCCGGCGCCCACGGGCCGATGGCCAGCAGCGCCGCCACGGCCACGGCGATCGCCGTGGCCTGCTGCCATGCACTCGCACCCCAGGTGGACGCCGCCGCAGGAGCGACAAGGGTCACCAGGAATGCGGCGGGTCCCGCCGCCAGGCGCGGCCAGCGCCACGCGAACGCTCCCAGTGCCACCGCCGGCACCAGCGCCACGAGCGCATCCGCAAAAACGCCGTCGTGCAGCCAGATCCAGCCCGCGGCCCCCACTCCCACCACCGCGAGCCACACCACGGCCACCCATTGGGTGGCGACGCGCGCCACCGCGAACTTCCAGAATCGATGGGTCCACGCCAGGGCGACGGCGCTCAGGGTTCCCACCAGGATCCACACCCAGATGCCGCGTATGCCCCCGCCCGACCCGGCGCTCCCACCGGAGGAGCCGACCGCGCTCGTGGCGGCAATGGTGTAGCCCACCGCCGCGCCCGCGAAGGCGAGACCCGCGGTGGAACCCACCCACTGAATCCCGAGCCGAGACAGCACCAGCCCGGCCACACACACCACGAGCAGGGCGGTGGGCGTGTCATAGGCGCCCAGCAGCCCGCTGTCGCGGGAGAACGCGAGGGTCGCGGTGCCGGCGAAGCCCATCGCCACCACGCCCACCGCCCCCGAGGAGATGTACAGGTCCATGCGGCGCAGCCACACGGCGATGCCCGCCACGGCCACCGCCACGGCGCTCACGATCAGGCCACGCGTCAGCGGGCTGTACTGCGTCCACGCGAGTGCCACGAACACGATCGAGGCGGCGATGAGCAGCGAGGCCCCAGCCACGCCCAGGAGCGCCGGTGCGGTCATCGCCTTGCGCGCCACCTGGGTGGATCGGCGCGGCTCGCGTGGCGCCTGGGGGGCCGAGGCAGCGGCCGATGCCGGGGCGGCAAAGGCCGCCGAGGTCGCCGCGGCATCAGCGCGGGATACGGCCTGCGCGGGGGCCACAGCATCGGCGACCACGGCATCGGGCACCACGGCATCGGCAGCGTCCCGCGCGCCCCAACCCACGGGAATGGTGCGGCGCAACTCGGCGAGGCTCCGCTCGCGGTACTCCGCCCACTGGTCCCGTCTGGCCTCAAGTTGCTCCAGCTGCTGGCCCACCTGCTGGAGGGTCCGGTCCGCGTTGATGACAGCCTGCGCGGCGGGTGACTGATAGGAGACCCCGCAGCGCTCGCAGCGCCGGTCAGGTGTGAGGGAAACCCTCTCGTGGCATGCCACGCAACGGTAGACGTTGGACTGTGCTTGCGTCATCGCGTACCCCACATGATGGCGACACTAGCGAAAAACCGCCCTGCGCGGGTGGTGGGCAACGATTCTGGGGATAACTCGGCTCCGGGATACGGTGGTGGCGATCATGACTGCTCTCAACGCTGGCGACCTCGCCCCCGACTTCACTGCCCCGACCGACACCGGGACCTTCACCCTCTCCGCACTGCGGGGCCACAAGGTGATCCTGTTCTTCTACCCCCAGGCCATGACTCCCGGCTGCACCAAGCAGGCCTGCGACTTCAGGGATTCGCTCGCCTCGCTCCAGCGCGCGGGCTACGACGTGGTGGGCATTTCCGCCGATGCTCCCGAGAAGCTGGCACGGTTCCGGGAGCAGGAGGGCCTGACGTATCCCCTGGTGTCGGACCCCGAGCGCGAGGTGCTCCAGGCCTACGGCGCGTGGGGCATGAAGAAGCTGTACGGGCGCGACTACGAGGGTGCGATCCGCTCCACGTTCGTGATCGACGAAGACGGACGCGTGGTGCACGCGCTCTACAACGTCAAGGCCACGGGGCATGTGGGGCGGCTACGCAAGCTGCTGGGCCTCGACTGAGGCGCGAACTCACGTCTGAACCGCCGCGGGCGGATGCCTGGGGGTGGGAGGCCGGACCGTATCCTGGAGGCCACGCGCGAGTGGCGAAATTGGCAGACGCGCTGGATTTAGGTTCCAGTGTCCTCGGACGTGCGGGTTCAAGTCCCGCCTCGCGCACCTAGTGGCCGGGCCCTTCGGCATAGACAGGTCTCGCCGACGGGAAGCGACGGGCCGATCCGGACGTTGAACAACGCGGAGTAGTCTGCCCAAGGCGGCTTCCCCGTACTGCACCTGCCCTGTTCCCTTCACTCCAGGAGAGGCTCTCGGCCCATGACCGAACCTTCGCACGCCCCTGCCACGGCAGAGGCCGACGCCCCCGGACCGGCCACCGGCACATCACCTGCCACGTCGCACTCCGACCACCACCGGCAAGGCCCCTCCAACCCGTGGCCCGCGCTGTGGGCGCTGGTCATCGGCTTCTTCATGATCCTGGTGGACACCACGATCGTCTCCGTGGCCAACCCCGCGATCAAGGCAGCGCTCGACCCCCACACCGCCAACCTCGACAACGTCGTGTGGGTGACCTCCGCGTACCTGCTCGCCTACGCGGTGCCGCTGCT
>CAZFEH010000005.1:32016-53280 GCA_964517615.1 uncultured Demequinaceae bacterium | reverse complement strand
GCTACGTGAACTCCGAGGAGTTCACCAACGACTTCATCAACTCGATCCGTGACGATCGCGCCATCAGCTTCAAACGTCAGTACCGCGAGGTCGACGTGCTGCTGATCGATGACATCCAGTTTCTCCAGGGCAAGGAGCAGACGCTCGAGGAGTTCTTCCACACCTTCAATGCGCTGCACAACGCGGGCAAGCAGGTGGTCATCACCTCCGATGTGAGTCCGCGCAATCTCAGCGGCATCGAGGAGCGGATGCGCACGCGATTCGAGTGGGGTCTCATGACGGACGTGCAGCCGCCCGACCTGGAGACTCGCATCGCGATTCTGCGCAAGAAGGCGGCGGCCGACGATGTCATGGCTCCCGATGATGTGCTGGAGTACATCGCGTCGAATATCACGACCAACATCCGTGAGCTCGAAGGCGCCCTGATCCGGGTCACGGCCTTCGCCGCCCTCAACAAGCAGCCGGTCGATCTGTCCTTGGCCCAGGCCGTGTTGAAGGACCTCATCAGCGACGACGACTCGGAGATTTCGGCGTCGATGATCATCGGCAAGACCGCAGAGTACTTCGGTATCACGATGGACGAGCTCACGGGCACCAACCGTTCCCGGGTCTACGTCACCGCTCGCCAGATCGCCATGTATCTGTGCCGTCAGCTCACCGACCTGTCCTTGCCCAAGATCGGCGAGCACTTTGGCGGCAAGGATCACACCACGGTCATGTATGCGGTCAAGAAAGTGGAAGATCAGATCGCTCAGCGCCGCCAGATGTACAACCAGGTCAACGAGATTCACGCACGACTCAAGCAGTCCCGCAACGCCAACTGACCCGGCTTTGTGCTGATACCCGGCATCGTCCCTGGAAAATCCACGTCGCTCACAGGTGTGGATAACTCTGTGAATAGCGGGAGAACATCACGTCGCTGGGTGGGAGTCGGATGTGAACAATCGGCTATTCCTGTGACTTGCGCGCGGCGCGTCCACAGCGCTCACTGCCCGTTCCCCCAGGCATCCCCGGACTGCTCACAGGCACATCTCACGAGTTACCTGCGCTCTTGCCGGATATCCCCAGAATCCACGTGCCCTATGACTACTCCTCACCCTTATCTCTAGGTCAATCCACAGGACGTACCTCGGGCCTGCGGCCGACCCACGCGCCGCACTCTCGCAGGGGTGGGCCCTCGTGGGCGTCTCACGTCGGGACTTCGTGGTTGACTGTGGGGCATAGTCCGAGGCTCGACCTCGGCGTAGTCTTGCTGCCACAAGGAGTGAAGCGATGAAGTTCTCTGTTGATCGCGACGTCTTGGCAGACGCCGTGGCCTGGACCGCACGTGCCGTCCCGGCTCGTCCTCCCGTGCCCGTGCTGGCCGGCGTGCGCATCGATGCGGCCGCCGACGGCACCGTGGTGCTGTCCAGCTTCGACTACGAGGTCTCCGCACGCGGACAGTTCGCGGCGCAGGTGGATCAGGAAGGCTCGGTGCTGGTCTCGGGTCGCCTGCTGCGCGAGATCGCCAATGCCCTTCCTCATAAGCCCGTGGAGTTCGTGCTCGAAGGCACCAAGGTGTCTGTCACGTGCGGCGCCTCCCGCTTCACGCTCGCGACCATGCCCGTCGACCAGTACCCCGCGCTTCCCACGATGCCGGACCAGTCAGGAACCGTCGACGGCGCGGTGTTGCAGGCCGCCGTGTCGCAGGTCTCCTCGGCCGCTTCGCGGGATGAGACCCTGCCCATTCTCACGGGGGTGCGCATGGAGATCGAAGGTTCGACCATCTCCCTGCTCGCGACCGATCGCTACCGCCTCGCGCTGCGCGAACTGTCGTGGAAGCCCTCGGCCAGTGACATCTCGGCGGTGGCGCTCGTGCGTGCCCGCACTCTCAACGATGCCGCCAAGGCTCTCGGTGCCGGAGAGGTATCGCTCGCCCTGGGTGCCGGCGGTGGCGTGGATCTGTTGGGCCTTGAGGCCGGTGGCCTCGTCACCACGTCGCTGCTCATGGATGGGGACTACCCTCCCGTGCGTCGGCTGTTTCCCGACGAGACCCCCATCACGGCCGTGGTCAAGACCTCCGACCTCATCGAGGCCACGCGCCGAGTCGCGCTCGTGGCCGAACGCAACTCCTCGGTGCGACTGGCCTTCTCCGAGGGCGAAGTGGTGCTCGATGCCGGCCAGAGCGACGACGCTCAGGCGTCCGAGGCACTGGAGGCGCAGGTCGAGGGCGGCGACATCACCGTGGCCTTCAACCCGGGCTACCTGCTGGATGGGCTGAGCGCGCTCGGCTCGGAGTACGTGCGCCTGGGATTCACGCAGGAGACCAAGCCGGTGGACTTCGTGGGACTCGACAAGCCCGGCGGCACGATCGCGGCCGAGTTCCGCTACCTGCTGGTGCCCATCCGCATCGCTTCGTAAGCGTGCGAGTCTCGGCCCTGCATCTGACCGACTTCCGTTCCTACGCCCAGGCTCAGGCGGAGTTCGGGCCAGGCGTCACCACGCTCGTGGGCCGCAACGGCCAGGGCAAGACCAATGTGGTCGAGGCGATTCGCTACCTGTCCACCCTGTCCTCTCACCGGGTCGCGACGGACGCGCCGCTCATTCGGCAGGGCGCCGACGCCGCGACGGTCCGGGCTCGCGTGGACAAGTCGGGACGATCGTTGGCCCTCGAGGTGACGCTGCGGTCCGGAGGCGTGGCCAACGGTGCGCGGCTGGGCACCACCGCGGTGCGGCCTCGCGAGTTGCTCGGGGTGCTGCGCACGGTCATCTTCGCGCCCGAGGATCTCGAACTGGTCAAGGGGGATCCCGGTGCCCGGCGCCGGTTCCTCGACGAGTTGTGCGTGGCGCTCCAACCGCGCCTCGCCGGTGATCTTGCCGACTATGACAAGGTACTGCGGCAGCGGGTGTCGATGCTCAAGACCGCCAAGAACGCGCGCGGCGATCTCACCGTGCTAGACATCTGGGATGAGAAGCTCGCGGAACTGGGCGGGCGGATTGTCGCGGCCCGGCTGCGGGCCATCGAGGCGCTCGCGCCGTGGGTGCGGCAGGCCTATGCCGATGTTGCGCCGGGGCAGGGGGAGTGCACCATCGGTTACGCCTGCTCGTTCGACGCCGATGCGCCGGGAGACGCGGTCGAGGAGGAGGCGCTGGCCGCGGCCATGCTCGCGGCGCTGCGCGCCAAGCGGGTTCAGGAGATCGAGCGGGGTGTGACGCTCAGCGGACCGCATCGGGATGACCTGACGATCACCCTGGGCGGACTGCCGGCCAAGGGATATGCCAGTCACGGCGAGAGCTGGTCCTGTGCCCTGTCGCTGCGGTTGGCCTCCTACGATCTGCTGACCCACGACGACGGGCCGGATGCCGACCCCGACGGCGAACCCGTGCTGATC
Source organism: uncultured Demequinaceae bacterium (assembly GCA_964517615.1). Classification (GTDB taxonomy): domain Bacteria; phylum Actinomycetota; class Actinomycetes; order Actinomycetales; family Demequinaceae; genus Demequina. The sequence continues at coordinate 49,909 of CAZFEH010000005.1, read as the reverse complement.
CTCGACGATGTGTTCGCGGAGCTGGACTCGGGCAGGCGCGCGGCTCTCGCCGCGCGCCTGCGCCACGCGAGTCAGGTGCTCATCACCGCGGCGGTGGCGCAGGACGTTCCGGAGGAACTGCACGGAGCGGTGATCGAGGTGGCGGATGGGATGCTGACGGCGGCGGAGGCGGCATGATCACGCCCGGCGAGGAAACCACGTCTGGCCCGTCTGGCGCAGATGGCACACCGGCAGACTCCACCGATCCCTCTCACCCCGCCGTGCCCATCAATCCCGCCGCTCTGGCGAGAGAGGCGATGGAGCGCGCCAAGGCATCGGCCCGGCAGCGGGGTGCCGCCACGCGTTCCCCCCGCCAGGCCCGGCGCGACAAGTATGCGAGGCAGGAGGCGACCGGAGAGTCGGCCGATCCCCTGCCCTATGGCAAGGGGCGCGAGCCACACACCCTGTCGGCGGAGGCCCAGGCGCTGCTGCGACGCATGGGATGGACCGAGCAGATCGAGGTGGCTGCGGTGACGGCGCGGTGGCGGGAGGTGATCGGCGATCAGATCGCCGACCACTGCGAGCCGGTGAGCTTCGAGGACGGCAAGCTGACCCTGCGGGCCTCGTCCACGGCGTGGGCCACGCAGCTCACCTTGATGCACGGCCAGTTGAGGCACAGACTCAATGAGGAGTTCGGCCGCGAGGTGGTCGCGGACATCACGGTGCTGGGTCCGACGGCGCGCAGCTGGACCAAGGGACAGTTCACGGTGAAGGGCCGGGGACCGCGCGACACCTACGGGTAGTCTCCAAGGTCCCAATATTCGCGGGTCGCGGAACTATCCACAAATGCCACTCAAAGGCCCGTGAAGCGGCCTCAAACGCGCTAGAATCGACCCAGATAGGACGCGAGCCCTCCCGGCCCGCGTCCGCACGCTGGAAGGGCAAAACGTGGCTCAAGAGAACGCATCGGCGAGCGAGCCTGCCTACGGCGCAGCGAACATCACCGTTCTGGAGGGCCTCGAAGCCGTCCGCAAGCGCCCGGGCATGTACATCGGCTCCACCGGAGAGCGTGGCCTGCACCACCTGGTCTACGAGGTGGTCGACAACTCGGTGGACGAGGCGCTCGCGGGATACTGCGACACCATCACGGTGACGCTTCTGGCCGACGGCGGGGTGCGGGTGACCGACAACGGTCGCGGCATCCCGGTGGACATCCACCCCACCGAGGGGAAGCCCACGGTCGAGGTCGTCATGACCATCCTGCACGCGGGCGGCAAGTTCGGCGGTGGCGGATATGCGGTCTCCGGTGGCCTGCACGGCGTGGGCATCTCCGTGGTCAACGCGCTGTCCTACAAGGTGGAGACCGAGGTCAAGCGTCAGGGATTCGTGTGGCGCCAGTCCTTCGCCGAGGGCGGCAAGCCACAAGGCACCCTGGTCAAGGGCGAGCCCACCACGCAGACCGGCACCCAGCAGACCTTCTGGGCCGATCCGCTCATCTTCGAGACCACCGAGTTCGACTTCGAGACGCTGCGCGCGCGCTTCCAGCAGATGGCGTTCCTCAACAAGGGCCTGACGATCTCCCTCACCGACGAGCGCCCCGACCACATCGTGGCGGACGACGACGAGGCGGCCGAGGGCGATGCGCCGCTGACGCGCACGGTCACCTACCGCTATGACGGCGGCCTGGTGGACTACGTCACGCACCTCAACTCGACCAAGAAGGCCGAGAAGGTGCACGAGGACGTCATCTCCCTCGAGGCCGAGGACACCGAGAAGAAGATCTCGCTCGAAATGGCGATGCAGTGGACCACGGCCTACTCCGAGTCGGTGTTCACCTACGCCAACACGATCTCCACCACCGAGGGCGGCACCCACGAGGAAGGCTTCCGTGCGGCGCTGACCACCCTGGTCAACAAGTACGCCCGCGAGAAGGGCATTCTCAAGGACAAGGACGAGAACCTCACCGGTGACGACGTGCGCGAAGGCCTCACCGCGGTGATCTCCATCAAGCTGGGCGAACCGCAGTTCGAGGGCCAGACCAAGACCACGCTGGGCAACACCGAGCCCAAGTCCTTTGTGCAGCGCGTGGTCGGCGAGCAGCTCACCGACTGGTTCGATTCCCACCCGAACGACGCCAAGGACGTGATCCGCAAGGCGCTCCAGGCGAGCCAGGCGCGCATCGCGGCGCGCAAGGCGCGCGAGGCCACCCGGCGCAAGGGCCTGCTCGAATCCGGCGGCATGCCGGGCAAGCTCAAGGACTGCCAGAGCCGCAACCCCGACGAGTCCGAGATCTTCATCGTCGAGGGCGACTCGGCCGGCGGCTCCGCCGGCCAGGCCCGCAACCCCTACAACCAGGCCATCCTGCCCATCCGCGGCAAGATCCTCAACGTGGAGCGCGCCCGCCTGGACCGCGCCCTGTCCAACGCGGAAGTCCAGGCGCTCATCACGGCCTTTGGCACCGGCATCGGCGAGGACTTCGACATCGCCAAGGCGCGCTACCACAAGGTGGTGCTCATGGCCGATGCCGATGTGGACGGCCAGCACATCCGCACCCTCTTGCTCACGCTCCTGTTCCGCTACATGCGCCCGCTCATCGATGCCGGGTACGTGTATCTCGCGCAGCCGCCGCTGTTCAAGATCAAGTGGTCCAACGCGGAGCACGAGTATGCGTTCTCCGACAAGGAGCGCGACGCCATGGTCGAACTGGGTCAGGCGAACGGCAAGCGCATGCCCAAGGACAACGGCATCCAGCGCTACAAGGGCCTGGGCGAGATGAACGACGAGGAGCTGCGCGTCACCACGATGGATCCCGAGACGCGGGTGCTGCTCCAGGTGTCCATGGACGATGCCGCGCTGGCCGAAGAGGTCTTCTCCGTGCTCATGGGCGAAGACGTCGAGTCCCGCCGCAACTTCATCCAGCAGAACGCGAAGGACGTGAGGTTCCTTGACATCTGAATCAACGCCGTCATCTGATAGCCCTCAGTCGCCGGACGCGACCACGCCTGCGACGGACGAGAACCAGGTAAGTCACGGTCGCATCGAGGCCGTCGACCTCAACTCGGAGATGCAGCGGTCCTACTTGGACTACGCCATGTCCGTCATCGTGGGCCGCGCCCTGCCCGACGTGCGCGACGGCCTCAAGCCCGTGCATCGGCGTGTGCTCTATGCCATGTTCGACGGCGGCTACCGTCCCGACCGCGCGTTCTCCAAGTGCTCCCGCGTGGTGGGCGACGTCATGGGCAAGTACCACCCGCACGGTGACAGCGCGATCTACGACACGATCGTGCGCATGGTGCAGCCATGGACGCTGCGCTATCCGCTCATCTCGGGCCAGGGCAACTTCGGCACGCCGGGCAATGACGGTGCCGCCGCCTCGCGGTACACCGAATGCAAGATGGCGCCGCTGGCCATGGAGATGGTCCGCGACATCGACAAAGACACGGTGAACTTCGAGGACAACTACGACGGCCGTGAGCAGGAGCCCACGATCCTGCCGGCGCGCTTCCCCAACCTGCTGGTCAACGGCTCCGCCGGCATCGCGGTGGGCATGGCGACCAACATCCCGCCGCACAACCTGCGCGAGGTGGCCGAGGGCGTGAACTGGGCCCTCGAACACCCCAAGGCCACCCGCGAGGAACTGCTCGAGGCGCTCATGGAGCGCATCCAGGGGCCGGACTTCCCCACGGGCGCCACCATCCTGGGCCGCCGCGGCATCGAGGAGGCCTACCGCACCGGGCGCGGCTCCATCACCATGCGCGCGGTCGTCAACATCGAGGAGATCCAGGGCCGCATGTGCCTCGTGATCACCGAGCTGCCCTACCAGGTCAACCCCGACAACCTCGCCATCAAGATCTCCGAACTGGTCAAGGACGGCAAGGTCACCGGCATCGCGGACATCCGCGACGAGACCTCCGGCCGTACGGGACAGCGCCTCGTGATCGTGCTCAAGCGCGACGCCGTGGCCAAGGTGGTGCTCAACAACCTCTACAAGCACACCCAGCTGCAGGAGACCTTCGGCGCCAACATGCTCGCCATCGTCGACGGCGTGCCGCGCACCCTCCCGCTCGACGGCTTTGTGCGCCACTGGGTGACGCATCAGCTCGAGGTGATCCAGCGTCGTACCGCGTATCGCCTGCGCGAGGCCGAGCGCGAGGCCCACATCCTGCAGGGCTACCTCAAGGCGCTCGATGCGCTCGACGAGGTCATCGCCCTGATCCGCCGCTCCCCCGATGTGGACGCGGCGCGCGAGGGCCTCATGGCGCTGCTCGATGTGGACGAGGTGCAGGCCACCGCGATCCTCAACCTGCAGCTGCGCCGCCTGGCCGCGCTGGAACGCCAGAAGATCACCGACGACTACAACGCGCTGATGGCGGAGATCACGGACCTCAACGCGATCCTTGCCTCCGAGGAGCGCCAGCGCACCATCATCCGCGAGGAGCTCGACGAGATCGTGCGCCGCTACGGCGACGACCGCCGCACCGAGATCAGCCCCTTTGACGGCGAGGTCTCCATCGAGGACCTCATCGCGCAGGAGGAGGTGGTGGTCACCATCACCGCGGGCGGCTACGTCAAGCGCACCCGCTCCGACCAGTACCGGGCGCAGCGCCGCGGCGGCAAGGGCGTGCGCGGCGCGACCCTGCGCAGCGACGACGTGGTGAGCCACTTCTTTGTCACCACCACGCATCACTGGATCCTGTTCTTCACCAACCTGGGCCGGGTGTACCGCGCCAAGGCCTACGAACTGCCCGAAGGCGGGCGCGATTCCAAGGGCCAGCACGTGGCGAACCTGCTCGCGTTCCAGCCCGACGAGCAGATCGCCCAAGTGCTCGACCTCAGGACCTACGAGGACAAGCCGTATCTGGTGCTCGCGACCCAGCGCGGCCTGGTCAAGAAGACCGAGCTGCGCTCTTACGACTCGAACCGCTCCGGCGGCCTCATCGCCATCAACCTGCGCGACGTGGAGGGCGAGGACGGCCAGCTGCGTCCCGACGAGCTGGTCGCGGCGCGGTTGGTGGGCCCCGAGGACGACCTGATGCTCGTGAGCCGCAAGGGCCAGTCGGTGCGCTTCACCGCCTCGGACGAGGCGCTGCGGCCCATGGGTCGCGCGACCTCCGGTGTGAAGGGCATGCAGTTCGCCGACGAGGACCATCTGCTGGCCATGGATGTGGTCACGCCCGGCATGTATTCGTTTGTGGTGACCGAGGGCGGCTACGCCAAGCGCACCGACATCGACGAGTACCGCGTCCAGGGCCGTGGCGGCAAGGGCATCAAGGTGGCCAAGCTCCAGGAGCAGCGCGGAGATCTGGTGGGTGCGCTGCTGGTGGACGAGGCCGACGAGGTGCTCGTGATCATGGAGTCCGGCAAGGTGATGCGCTCTCCCGTGGCGGAGGTTCCTGCCAAGGGACGCGACACCATGGGCGTGATCTTCGCCAAGCCCGCCGCCAAGGACCGCATCATCGGGATCGCTCGCAACGTGGAGCGCAACCTCGGTGAGGATGACGACGAGACCGCGGAGGGTGAAGGCGAGGCTTCGGCCGAGGCCCCGGCCCCGGCGGACGCCCCCACCGAGTAACGCAAGAGCGCGCTAGATGAACAGCGTGGTCCCCGCCTCCTGAGCCTCGCCCAGGAAGGTGGCCACGCCGGCCAGCTCCACGCCATCGAGCAGGTCCGACTGGGCGATTCCCAGCAGGTCCATGGTCATGGTGCAACCCAGCAGACGGGCGCCGCCCGCCTGTGCGGCCGCGATCAACTCCGGTAGCGACTGCACGTCGTGCTGCTTCATGACGTTCTTGATCATCGCGGTGCCCGCGCCCGCCATGTGCATCTGGGACAACGTGAGCTTGTCCGCGCCGCGCGGCATCATCGCGCCGAACATCTTTTCCATCGCCTTCTTCTCCCGCTTGGGAGGATCGGTGCGGCGCAGGGCGTTCAGCCCCCAGAACGTGAAGAAGAGCGACACCTCGTCACCCATGGCCAAGGCGCCGTTGGCGATGATGAACGCCGCGATCACCTTGTCCAGGTCTCCCGAGAACACGACCATGGACGTCTTGCCCGTGGCCCCGGCGCGCCCGGATGCGGCGCCCGTCCCCGGCATCGGCGTCACGGCCAGGCCCTTGCGGAACGTGCCCACATACCCGGGCCCCTGTGGTTCGAGCGAGACCAAGGTGTGCCCGTTCTTGCTGGCCCACGCGGGAGCGTCCAACGCGAAGCCCGGATCGGAGACGGTCACGCGCAGTTGGTCGCCCAGTGCGGCCTCCTTCATGGCCGCCGCGAGGCGCATGATGGGTCCGGGGCAGGCGAGCCCGGTGCAGTCGAGGTCGCGCACCTGGCCGGTGGCGGTGGCCACGGCCGATGCCACGGTCACCGCGTAGTGCTCTTCCGGCGGTTGGGCCTCGTACTCCTCGCCGTGGGTCGCCTTGAAGGTGGTGGATCCGCCGGACAAGGTGGCAACGTCGGCAAAGCCCTCTTGCACCAGGATGCGCTGCGCGAGGTAGGAGCGGAATCCCACCGCGCAGTACAGGCGCACCGGCTGCGCACGATCCCAGTCAGCGAAGGCCTCGCGAAGGTCGCCCAGCGGGACGTTGACCGCGCCCGGCAGGTGCCAGAGGTCGAACTCCTCGGCCGTGCGCACGTCCACTAGGCGCGCGCCCTCTGCGGCGGCGGGCCAGTCCTGGGCGTACCAGAGCTGAAGGTCGCCGCGGAGCACGTTGGCCGCGACAAAGCCGGCCATGTTGATGGGGTCCTTGGCCGAACCGAACGGCGGGGCGTAGGCGAGTTCCTGTTCCTCGAGGTCGTAGACGGTCAGGCCAGCGCGGATGGCCATGGCGAACAGGTCCAGCCGCTTGTCCACGCCGTCAAAGCCGCAGGCCTGGGCCCCCAGGATGCGACCGTCGTCGGGCGCGAAGAGCAGCTTGATGTGCATCATGGCCGTGCCGGGGTAGTACCCCGCGTGGCCGGAGGGGTGGATGTGGGCCACCCGGAAGTCCATGCCCGCCGCCTCCAGTTGACGGCTGGTGGCGCCCGTGCCGCCCGCCACCATGTCGAACACCTTCACGATGGACGTGCCCTGGGTGGAGGTGTACTCGGTGGTGCGGCTACAGATGTTCTCGGCCGCCACGCGCGCCTGGCGATTGGCCGGGCCCGCGAGCGGGTTAAGAAAGACGCCGGGGAGCACGGGGTGTGGGGTCTCCACCGCATCGCCCGCCGCCCAGATGTGTGGATCCGAGGTGCGCATGTGGGTGTCCACCGTGATCCCGCCGTGCGGGCCCAGCTCGAGTCCCGCGTCGCGGGCCAGGTCCACGGCTGGGCGCACGCCGGCGGCCAGGATCACCAGATCCGCGTTAAGGGTGAGGCCGGAGGTGAGTTCCACGGCAACCTGGCCGGTGGTGCCGGAGGGAGCATCGGCCAAGGGCTTGAAGGCCGCGGCGGCCGTGCCCAGGTGCACGCCCACGCCCCGCGTCCTGAGGTGCTGTTCCACCGGCGCGGCAATCTCGGCGTCCACGGGCGGCAGGATCTGGGTGCTCAGTTCCACCACATCGACGGCCACGCCGCGGTGGTGCAGGTTCTCGGCCATCTCCAGGCCGATGTAGCCGGCGCCCACCACCACGGCCCGCACCTGCTCCCGCTCGCCTGCACGCTGGGCGGCCAGGGCATCGTCAATGAGCGACTTGATGCGGTCCATGTCGCCGATGCGGCGCAACACATGCACGGCCGGGTGGTCGATGCCGGGAAGGTTGGGGCGCACGGGCTCGGCGCCCATGCACAGGGCAAGGTTGTCGTAGGCCTCGGTGTAGGTGTGGCCCGTGTCTACCTGGCGCACGGTGACGGTCTTGGCCTGGGGGTCGATGGCGACCACTTCGCTCGCGGTGCGCACGTCGATGTTGAGGGATTCGCGCAGGCTGGCCGGGGTCTGAAGGAGCAGCCGGTCGCGCTCGGCGATCACGCCGCCAATGTGATACGGGAGGCCACAGTTCGCAAAGGACACGTGGTGGCCGCGTTCCAAGACCACAATCTCGGCCGCCTCGTCGAGCCTGCGGGCGCGGGCCGCGGTGGATGCTCCGGCGGCAACGCCGCCCACAACAACAAGCTTCATCGGATACCTCCCGGGGTATTTTGGTCGTTCCAGGCTAGAACCGAGACTTTCGGGGGACTAGCGACCAACGTCCCCCGTCATCCCATCGCGCAACATTTGTCCCGGCTCACTCGTTTACCAAGTCCTGGCAGGGGCGGCGTTCGCACGCCACGGCGCGCGCGTCCTCGGTTAGGCTTACTACCCGTGTGCGCCTTCGACGGTGCCTAAGGAGAGACATGAACCCGGACGATTCCGCCCCGCTGTCTGGCAGCGGTACTCCCAGCAGCGGCACCCCTCAGGCCGAACCCACCTCGGGCCAGCAGCCCGTGCGTCGCGCGGGATTCCTGGGCGGCGCCGGTGCGCAGGCGGCAGCCGCTGCCGCCGATGCCGCCGACAAGGTGCCGGCCGCAGGCTCCGCCACGCTGCCGGGCTCTGCCGGCGCTCACACTCCCGGGCGCAGCGCATCCCCCCTGAGTGGTCACGCCACCGCGCCCACCGCAGCACAGAACGTTCCGCAGCGCAGCGCCTTCCGGCCCACGGTCGGTGCCGAATCCGGTGCAGCCGTTCCTTCCGCTGCGACATCGGCCACGGCAGGTGCCTCCGCCTTAACCGCGCCCGCCTCCGCGGCCCCGGCGGCGGGAACCCCACACCGCACCGCAACGCACCCCTTCGGCGGGAAGAGCGCTGAGCGCACCGCGCCAAGTGGCGCCGCGGGTGCCGCGCCGCTGGCTGGTGCGACGGCTGTGGCCACCGCGGGCGCTGCCGCAACCCCGGCATCGGCGCCAGGAAAGCACCAGGAACTGGCGCGAGTGGACGGCAAGGCCGTGGCCCAGCCGTCCTCAGGACCGCGCAAGGCTCGTGTGCTGCTGTCGCGCATCGACCCGCTCTCAGCGGTCAAGATCGGCTTCCTGCTGTCCATTGCCGCCGGCATCATGCTGGTGGTCGCGGTGCACGTGCTGTGGCAGGTGCTCGCGTCGATGGGCTTCTTTGTGCTGGTGCAGGAATGGGTCTCACGCCTGTTCACCGAGGGCGACCAGGGCCAGGAGCTCAACATCCTGCAGTTCGTGGAGTACTCCAAGATCATGTCCGCGACCGTGCTCATCGCGGTGGTGAACGTGGTGCTGCTGACCGGCCTCGCCGCGGTGTGGGCGCTGCTGTACAACTTCATCTCGCGTGTGGTGGGTGGCATCTACGTCACCCTCACCGACGACTAAGCGGTTCTTGGCGGGGGCGCCACGACGCGGTTTGAGTTAGCGCGTGGCGGTGGGGTATCTTTGTGCGTCGCGGCTCACGCCGCAAACGGGCCCATAGCTCAGGCGGTTAGAGCGCTTCGCTGATAACGAAGAGGTCGGAGGTTCAAGTCCTCCTGGGCCCACGGACACTACGATCAAGGAGAAGTGACCATGAAGAAGGTGCTCCTTGCGGCCGCCATCGTCGCGGCCGGCGCAGTGATCTACACACTCCTCAACCAGCGCCACGACGTCGAGTTGTGGGATGAGGTGTACGACGACTTCTAGTCGTTCGGGGTGGGCCCGGTGGGCGCACCACTCCCAGAAGGCCCGCGGGCCTTCACGGGGCCTTAGCTCAATTGGTAGAGCGCCTGCTTTGCAAGCAGGAGGTCAGGGGTTCGATTCCCCTAGGCTCCACACCTCATGCCCCTCCTCTGGAGGGGCCTTGCTGTTTCTGGTGCGGGTGGCCCGTTGTCTTCGTGGCCCGGGGCGCCCGTTGTTGCCGGGGACCTAGCACTTGCCTTGCCGGGGACCGCCCCTTCCCCCTTTGGGGACCAAAAGTGCGATGTGTGGCGCCCCCATGTTTCCTGTGGGACCAAAAATGCGATCTGAGCTGGGTCAAGATCACAGCACCAACTCGTCGCCGTCCCAGCCTCCGCTGTTCCACCGCTCCATCGCGGCACGCAGGGCACGACGCATACGCTGACGATCAGCCCTCCGCTCCCGTCTCAGCTGATCGCCACCATGGCACATCCAGCATGAGCAGACAGCGTGCCCATCCCACAGCCACTCCCAGTGGCAGCGGCCCTGCCCCTGCCACAGGGCATCGGGTTCGAAGGGGCTGGGAAGGTCGCATACACCGTCGGCGTGGTGGTGGACTTCGGCGCGACTGACGTCGCCGCGGGCGACACGAACGTGGAGCGGAACATGAGCATCGGTACGAGACACGGAGAGCCTCCGAGGGGTGGGGGGCAGCCCCGGCCCGCGGTCCCTCGGTGAAGGACGAACCGGGGCTATTGCTGGAGGCCCTCGCGCGCTCGTGTTCTCATGTGGTCATGATGGCACGCCCTGCCGACGCTGTCGCGCTGAGGCGCCACCGCAGAATCGCATTTTTGGTCCCACAGGAAACATGGGGCCGCGAAACATCGCACTTTCAGTCCCCAACAGCCAGCATGAGCAACAGCCCACGCCCCAGCCCTACCCTCGCGCCTGATTCACGCGCACGTGGTTGCCCGCCGGGTCCCGGAACGCACAGTCACGGGTGCCCCACGGTTGGTCCATGGGCTCCTGCAGCACCTCGGCACCGCATTCGTTGACGCGCTCGAACAGGGCATCCAGATCGTCGACCGAGAACACGTACGGCCCCGGCCCGGCCCCCTTGGCCACGAGACGATGCAGCGCCTCGCCGTCCGCGGGCGAGCGGCCGGCGCCCGGGTCGGACAGCACCAGAGCCGGTCCCGTCGAGCCAGCCGAACCGAGCGTGACCCAGCGGTGGCCGTCGGAGGCGACATCGTTGAGCAGGTCCAGGCCCAGTGCATCGCGGTAGAAGCCGATGGCGGCGTCCACGTCGTCCACGGTGATGGGGCAGAAGGCAAGGGAGAGAGTTGTCATGCTCGCCATGTTAGGCAGGCGCCTCCGCCCCGGGCTTCTCCGAAACTGCTCGATCCGCGCGCCCAACCCCCAACCCCCAACCCGCGCCCACCCCGGCACCCGTCACGGGAATGGCATCGGCCGCGTGAGCACCTTCGCGATGCAGGCGGGCATGGCCTCCAGGGCTTCATGCGGCCGGGCCCGATACGCACTCGGCGTCTCGCCAGCCAGACGCGTGAAGGTCGAGCTGAACGAGCCGAGTGAGGTCGCACCCACCGCCATGCACGCATCGGTCACCGTCCATCCCGAGCGCAGCAGCGCCATCGCCCGCTCCACCCGCCGCGTCATGAGGTAGGCATGCGGCGTCTCGCCGTAGGCGAGCTTGAACTCCCGGGAGAAGTGGGCTGGGGACATGTGCGCCTCGGCGGCCAGGCGCGGTACATCGAGCGGTGCGGCATAGTCGCGGTCCATCAGGTCACGGGCACGACGCAGGTGCACCAGGATGTGAGGATCCTGCACCGTGGCCATGAGGAAAGGCTACGCGGAGCCGCCCATCCCGGCCCATGCTCCGGCGGCAAGTCAGAACTGTGCCACAGTGGGCACATGACACGAGCAACGGACGAGGCCCGCCTGGCAGTACTGATCGACGCCGACAACGCACGGGCGCAGCACCTGGAGCCGCTCCTCGTGGAGATCGCCAAGTATGGCTCCGCGAGCGTGCGGCGCGCCTACGGCGACTGGACCTCCACCCAGCTGAAGTCGTGGAAGTCGGTGCTGCTGGACCAGTCGGTGCAGCCCATTCAGCAGTTCAGCTACACCACGGGCAAGAACGCGACCGACAGCGCCCTCATCATCGATGCGATGGATCTGTTGCATGGCGGCACGGTGGATGGCTTCTGCCTGGTGTCGAGCGACAGCGACTTCACGCGCCTGGCCGCCCGCATCCGCGAGCAGGGGCTCAAGGCGTACGGCTTTGGCGAGCGCAAGACGCCCACGCCCTTTGTCAATGCCTGCAGCATCTTCATCTACGTGGAGAACCTGGTCGAGCCGGAGGTGCCCAAGGCGACCGAAGGGGCGTCGGCGTGGAAGCGGGACTCGCGGCTCGACAAGCTCCTGACCGAGGCCGTGACCACGGCGCTGCGGGACGACGAGTGGGCGCACCTGGGTGAGGTGGGCTCGAACCTGTCGCGCCTCGCCTCGGACTTCGACTCGCGCACCTGGGGATTCAGCAAGCTCAAGGACCTCATGCAGGCGCACCCCGACTACGAGATCAAGCTCGAGGCCACGGGTGAGGGCAAGCAGCAGACAGTGTTCGTCCGCCGCAAGGAGAACAAGCGCGGGCGCTGAGTGCCCTATGCGGCGCTCACCGGCGCCGCGCCCACAGACTTCTCCTCGCGCACCCGGCCCGATGCCGCTGTCGTCTTGTGACCTACTTTTGACCCGCTGCTGAGTAGCATGAGGACATGAGCCAGCCGTCCGTCCGTCCGTCCGATGCCCTTGCGGCGCATCGTGAGGCTGTCCGTGCGGTGGTGGCCTCGCATCGGGGCGCGAATCCCCGGGTCTTCGGCTCGGCGGCACGAGGTGAAGACCGCCAGGGCAGCGATCTTGACTTGGTCGTGGACCCCACTCCTCAGATGACGCTCTTCGACATCGGCGCGATCCGAGCGGAGCTCATCGGCCTTCTGGGGGTTGAGGTGGACGTGCTGACTCCGCGCGGACTGCCCGAGAGTTTCAGGGACCGTGTGCTTGCGGAGGCCGTCGCGGTATGAACGCTCCGAGGCTCGCGGACTATCTGCGGCACATCCTCGAAGCAATCGATCGCATCGCGGGCTATGTGGACGGGTTCGATGAGCCACACTTCGAGAGCAACGCTTTGGTGCAGGATGCCGTGATTCGCAACTTCGAGATCATTGGTGAAGCGAGCCGTCGCATCGAGACCGGCTACCCCGACTGGGCCCACAGCCATCCCGAGTTGCCGCTCGCCTCGGCATACCAGATGCGTAATGCCATCGCGCACGGCTACTTCTCGGTGGACTTGCATCTCGTGTGGGCCACGATCACCGATGACCTTCCTCCGCTACGCATCAGTATTGAGCGATCGCTCGACGACCTTCTTGGGCGCGATGAGTAACTGAGAGTCCGGCGAAGACCCCGAGCCTGTCCGTGCTCGGACACCTACGCCAGGACGGACTCCTCCTCGCGCACCCGGCCCGCCACGGCGGCGTCCCTGCGCCCCAGCCCGGCCACGCGTGTGAGCCAGCCCTTGCGCCCGGCATCGTCGCTGAACCGGATGGGTGTGAAGCGGGTGATGCCCACCGTGCGCACGCCGCAGTAGCGCAGCGTGGCGCGGGTGAGGCTTGCCTCGGCAGCACCGCGATAGATGAGTCGGTTCCACCAGATGGGGGAATCCATGGTCATCACAAGGCGAGAGGTGCGTCCCGCGAGCAGTTGCTCGGACAGCGAGTTGCGGCCCTCGCGGTAGCGGAACGTCGCGCCGGACAGGAACACGCGGTCGATGAAGGCCTTGAGCGCGGCGGGGTACGTGCCCCACCACTGGGGATAGAAGAACACGAGGTGATCGGCCCAGCGCACGTCGTCGAGGTAGCGGGCCACCTCGGGGTCGAGGGGGTGGTCGGCGTCGGTGCGGGGAGCGCGCAGCTCGGCGCGGGTGCGCGGGTGCGCCGGAATGGGGTCGTGGGCAAGGTCGACCACGCGCACCTCGGCGCCGTCGGCGCGGGCGGCGTCGATGTAGGCGTGGGCGAGCGAATGGTTGAGCGTGTCCGGCAGGGGGGTGCCGATCACGACGAGGATGCGACGGCTCATGCGGGAAGCTCCTTCTCGGTGATGATCTGGGTGAGGGTGCGCAGGTGCTGATGGAAGGCATCGGCGGTGATGGCGCCGGGGGTCTGGGTGGGGTCCAGGCGGGGGTCGGCGAGCATCGCCGCGAATTGCCGCTCCAGTTCCCCGCCGGCCTCCCGCACCAGGGTGGCGCCACGCTCGGTGAGGGTCAGTTCGATACGACGGCCGACGCCGGGGCTGGCTTCGATCCAGCCTTCGGCCACGAGCGTGGGGACGCGCTTGCTGACTGCCGCCTTGCTCACCCGCAGGCACTGGGCGAGGCGGGTGATGTCCACGGGCTGCAGTTCGGAGAGCGTGGCCAGGAACTCGAAGAGGTTGAAGGTGACTCCGTGGTGGGCGCGCAGATGGGAGTCGGCGTAGATGTCGAGCTCTGCCACGAGTTCGTGGAGCGAGACGGTGATGCGATCGGCCATGAGCCGAGTAAACCAGTTGATTCACCGTTGTGTCAACTGGTTGACACCATCGTCCTTAGGCCCGGTACCTACTTCCCCGTAGCCGCCAACCACTCGCGCACCTGCGACCGCGCCGCCTCTAGCGCCGCACGCCGGGTCCGCACCGACTCGGCATCGGAGGCAGCGTCGGCCACGAACTCCGCATCCACGGCCGCCGTCAGCGCCTGCACCGCATGTAGGCCATCGGTGGCCTGGGTGGCGTGGAGCGGCTTGCGGGCCTCGCCGTGGAGGTCGTACAGACTGCGCTCGGCGCGGAGCGTGTGGGGACGAGCCTGCTCCCACTGCGCTACGGCGTGCCCGGCATCGGGGTCGGACAGCAGCTGCGGCACCACGGTGCCCTCCAGCCAGGACACCACGCCACGCGTCTCGTCGAGGCGACTCTCCCACGCGCGTCGCCGGGAGGCGCCCACGGTCCAGATCACGGCGAGCACCAGGGCGAGCAGTCCGCCAAGCAGCCAGGGCCACCAGCCGACTCCGCCGTCCTCGTCGGGGACTTCGGGCGAGGCGGTGGCGGACGGCGTGGCCGAGACAGAGGGCGTGACCGAGGGGCTCGGTTCGGCGCTCGCGCTCGGCTCCGCCAAGACCGTGACGGTCACGGTGGGAACGGGTGCCGCTGGCTCGGTCACGGTGGGCGCCGGCGCAGGCTGGCCGGGCTCGGCAGTCACGGTCTCCGTGACCGTGGGGGCAGGTGCGGGCTGCCCCGGATCGGCGGTGACGGTCTCCGTCACGGTGGGCGCAGGTGCGGGATCCGCGGTCACCGTCACCTCCACCGTCACCGTGGGCGCGGGGTCGGTTCCTTCGGGCAGGGGCGGAATGCTGATGACCGGCAGGCTCACATCGGGAAGGCTGACGTCCGGCAGGGGGAAACTGTCACACCCCGCCACTCCCACGGCCAGGCCCGCGACAATGGCAACCCCCCATGCGCTCTTGGTGATCGACCTCATGACGCCGCTCCTTCCCGCCGCACCATCGCGCCGCGTTCCCTATAGGTGCACAGGACTCATCCTTCCAGGCCAACGTGCTGCGCGGGCACCCCGTTCCGCTGCGGGGCACACCGTGACGGGATCGTGATGTGAGTAAGTGACGCTCCAGCGGAAACCACCAGACAGGGCAGTCCGTGGCACAATGGACTCCACGAAGGGGAGTAGTTCCGTCCAGCCGCGGTCACCGCGGCCTGAAGCCCGTCGACATACTGGTGCTCCGGCACCCGGCGGTCTTCCCGGTACAGCCCGGGTGAGCGAGACCTTCGACACGTAACTGACGTGTCGAAGCGACCCACGTTCCGGCACGGTGACGGAAGGAACGAGCCCTGTCTCCCCTCACCTTGGTCTTCACGGCCTTTGCCCTTGCCGCCGATGCCTTTGCCGTCTCCCTGGGTCAGGGCCTCACCTGGCGCCGCTTCGAGTGGCGCCCGGCCCTGCTGCTCGCAGGCATGTGCGGCCTGCTCCAGGGCACGATGCCCCTTCTGGGCTGGGCGCTCGGCCAGACCTTCGCGGACGCCATCGCCGCCGCCGATCACTGGATCGCCTTTGGCCTGCTGACCGTCATCGGCGTCAAGATGCTGTGGGAGGCGTGGCATTCGCGCGATGACGAGACCCCGCAGGCGCGGCCGCGTCTGAGCCTGCGCAAGGTGACGCTCCTGGCCCTCGCGACAAGCATCGACGCGCTCGCGGTGGGTGTGACCTTCGCCTTCCTGGAGGTCAACATCGCGCTCGCGGCGGCGGTGATCGCGTTCGTCACCTTCGCCGCATGCCTGGTCGCCGTAGCCCTCGGCCTGCGGGCGGGGCGCTGGCTCGCCAGCTGGGCCGAGGTGGCGGGCGGTCTGGTGCTCATCGGGATCGGCGTGAAGATCCTCGTGGAGCACCTGGGTGGATGACCGTCGCTTCCAAGCGCGTCACGGTCACAGCCGCACGGAACGCACAGCCAGCGGGGTCGCATGGCCTCGAACCTCAGTGCGGGGTGTCTTCCTCAGCGCCGAGCGAGGTCAGGTCTGTCACGATCGGCTGATGGTCGAGCGTGCGCAGCGCGCGCCGAGAGACCCACCTCGTCGAGCGAGGCGGACAGGCTCGTGTTGAGGTCCGCGAGCAGACGGTTTCCTGAGGCCCGTGCGATGGCGTCGTGGCATTCGGTGCACCACAGGCTCATGTCGATCTCCTCGTGCTGGCGTTGGCACGCCTCCTCCTGGGAGGCGAACACCCGCTCCACATTGGCCAGGCCCGCATCGGTCCATGCGGCAGCTGCCGTCTGGGCCGCCTCCACATCGAGTGCCCGTCGGATGCCTACCAGCTCTCCTGCCTCCATACGCCGTGAGCGCATCGAGCAGGAGTGATGGCGCAGGCGTGAGCGCGCGCACAAAGGTTCCCCGGCCCGGCAGGGTCTCGACCATGCCAAGCGTGGCGAGCGAGCGCACCGCCTCGCGCACGGTGGAGCGTCCGACGCGCCATGGCGGTTCCTGATGACGGCATTGCCACGCAACCTCCCTTACCTGCGCCGACTGTTGCACAGGCTACCGTCGGGCTGGAGACTCGTTCACCTGTCGGCTAAGCACCCTCCGGCTGGGCGGGTTGGGCACCGTCTGGCTCGGTTGCGAGCCCTCGCGCACGACTGCGGCGGGGCAGCAGAATGGCCGCGACGATCGCGGCCACCAGCACCTCTGGCAGGGCTTCGGACGATGCCGCGACGGTGGCCAGACCGAGCGGGGCGGTGGCGGTCACCACCTCGGATCCCGTGACGCGCGTGTTGCCACTGTTCGCCAGCGTGTAGTCGAGCACAAGGGTTCCGGAGGCGAAGGGGTTCCAGGTGCCCCGGTAGGTGGCGCGGACGTCGGTGACGTCCACCGACGGCACCAGGTCGCCCGCGACTCTGACCGTGACGCGGGTGGCCAGGCGGCGGTCCACCGACAGGGTCGCCCAGACAGAGGTGACCGTCACCGCCGCCGTGCCGCTCGTGGAGCAGCCGACGGACGAGACGCCCATGTGGTTGTTCGTGCTGCTCGTGGTCGCGAACACGCTGGCTCTCGCGCTCATCGTGGCGAGCGGCATCGTCGCGATACGCCGGGAGATGGCCCGCCGCAAGAAGCGCGCCGCGAGCCAGGCGAGCACCCCTCAGGAGCCGGATGCGCCTACCGAGCCGCTGCCAGCACTGTCGGGGGCTAGCGCATGAAGTCCCAGCGCATGAAGTCCCCGCGCCTGCTGACCCCGCTCGTCTGCGGGGTGCTCGCACTCGCGCTCGGCCTCGTCCTGGCGGCCGCGATCCCGGCCACGGCGGACTCTGATGACGGCTCCGCAGGCGAGATCCTCGTCACCGTGCCGCAGTCCTCGACGGGAAGCGAGATCACGAACGCCCAGTTCCGCTGGGGCATCAACCTCGAGTTCGGGGCGGGAGCATAATTTGGAGGGTGCAACTTCCTGAGTGCCGGCAAGGCCGCGGACTCAGGTGGAGTGGTCATCTGGACCGAGGCGATGGGCCTCTACCGGGCGCAGGACGGCGCGGTGAGGATCGAGAAGCCCGACAGTTCGGGCGAGTTCCGCCTGGCCTCGTTCGCCGACCGCTGCAATGATGCCAACGGCGTCCCGGTCACCGTGGCCTCGCTGACGAGCGCCACCCACAATCAGGTGGTGATCGAAGGGGGAGTGGGTCACTGGATCCCGGGTACGGGCCTTGAGATCCGCTGGACGGGATCCTTCACGGTCGTCTTCTACGGAGGCATGACC